>JAWXUQ010000005.1:0-69137 GCA_044426225.1 Faecalibacterium sp.
AAAAAAGTCGCCATTGTGGCAAACCTCGCCCCCGCCCCATGATGAAGGGCAAATACGTCAGCGAAGGCATGATTGTTGCCGCTGATACCGATGCAGAAGGCGGTTGCTCCGTCATCTTCTTCCCTGACGATGTGGCTGCTGGCAATGCCATCCACTAAGGAGTGCGCCCTTTGGAAAAGAGTAAATTAGACCAATTTTTCTCGCACCCGGTTGCCTCTGTGCTGCTCGCAATGACCGTCAACATGCTATGGGGCTGCGCCTTCCCTTTTATTAAGGTAGGGTACGAACTATTCTCGATTGACACCACAAACGTCAGCTCAATTTTCGTCTTTGCAGGCACCCGTTTCACCACGAGTGGCTTGATTGTCCTCATCGGCGCGAGCATGATACGGCGCAAAGCGCTGCTGTTGCCGCTAAAGAAAAGCAGCCTAAAGGTAGTTGGTGTCGGGTTATTGCAAACCAGTTTCCAGTATGCCATGTATTACTCTGCCGTCGCTTTGCTTGCGGGTAAGGTTGGCAGCCTATTAAACACTTCTGGCAGCTTTTTTGCCGTTATCATTGCGCACTTTTTATACGGCGACAAAGACCGCCTGACCAAACACAAGGTGCTTGGCTGCTTGGTTGGCTTTTTGGGTGTTACCCTTGCATGTAGCAGTCCCGACAACGGTTTTACCATGATGGGTGCAATGCTAATGGTAATCTCTACCCTAGCGCTCGCCTTTAGCGGCCCTGCGAACAAGGCAGTCTGCAAAGAGTTTGACGGGTTCCTTGTTACAGGCTATAACCTAACCATCGGCGGCTTGGTACTGCTGAGCCTCGGACTTGTAACTGGCGGCAGCATCACGGTGATGAGCCCGCTTGCCTATCTGGATTTGGCAGCACTCTGCTTTATCTCTTGCGTGGGCTTTACCCTGAATGCCTTCCTGATGAAAAACAACCCTGTCTCTCGCATTGGCATTTTTGGCATGTGCATTCCCATCACCACCAACATCATCTGCGCAATTATGTTCCCAGAAAGTTACAGCTTTGGCGGCACTGATTTCATCGCAATCTTACTGGTTTGCCTTGGCATTTATTTTGTAAACAAGCCCAAAAAAGAGGTAACTGTATAAGATGGATTTTGCTACTTCACATTTCCCTATCTTTGACACCCATTCGCATTACACCGCCTCCGCCTTTGACGATGACCGCATTGCCCTGCTTGAAAGCCTACCCGCAAAGGGTGTGGTCGGGGTGTGCGAGCAAGCCACTGGCATGGCAGATGCCAAAGAAACCCTTGCCCTTGCGCACCAATTTCCTTGGGTATACGCAGCAATGGGCATTCACCCCGAAAGCCTAACCCCCGCAGAAGATTGCGGCGAATGGGGACCCTCCCCCACCATCGCGGTATACAAAGGCGACTGGCAAGCCGAATTAAATGATTTATGCGATTTGATGGCAAACGACCCTAAGGTGGTTGCGATTGGCGAATGCGGGCTAGACTATCACTGGCCTGTGCCAAAGGACGCACAAAACGCAATGTTTGAAGCGCATATTAAACTGGCGCTCGCACTAGACAAACCCCTCATCGTGCATGACCGTGAGGCACATGCCGATGTATATGCCCTGCTGAAAAAGTATAAACCAAAAGGAATTATACATTGCTATTCTGGCAGCGCAGAGGATGCTCTGTGGCTTGCGGCACAGGGGATGTATATTGGCTTTGGTGGTGCCTGCACTTTTAAAGGCGCAAAGCGTGCCTGCAAAGCCGTTGCCGCCCTGCCACTTGAGCACATTGTGCTAGAAACCGACTGCCCCTATATGACCCCAGTGCCCCACCGCGGCAAGCGGAACGATTCTAGCTATATCGCCCATGTAGGCGAAAAAATTGCCGAGATAAAGGGCATTTCCCCCGCGGAAGTATTTACTGTTACCACTGCGAACGCATACGATGTGTTTCGCCTAAATCAACCATAAACCACACAATTTAAAGGAGAACAACCATGAAAGCACGTATTCCAAAACATCGCGAATTCCACATTTCTTTCCCTGACGATATGGCAGATGACAAAGTAAACGAAGGCTGGGCAAAGCTAGAACAGATTATGGATGACTACAAAAAAGCCCACAACGGTGGCAGCATTTTTGAGCCAACCTTTATCGAAGATTGCGAACCTGCCGTAAAAGCACTGCAAGAAGAATATGCCTTCACCTACGAAATCGCTTTGGTATAACCCTTTTGTGGCAAAGAAGATTTCCGTTGCCACAAAGCGAGCGCGTCACTAACCCAAGTAGATAGCAAAAACCCCTGCGACTTTGAAATGTCGCAGGGGTTTTGTTTATTCTATTCTATTGATGCGGTTTTATGCGGCATCATCGCTAGAGGCTTCCGCTTCGGCATCTTCTGCTTCGCCTTCTTCGGCATCGCTAGCGGTATCCTCTGTGGCGGCGCTATTGGCAAGGTCCTCTAGGATAACCGCCTCGAAATCTTCAAGGGCGGGCACACTGGTGGCAGTTGCGGTTTGGCTTTCACTTACAACCGCTTGCATTGCACTTTCTTGCAATCCAACAAGGTACCAGTTGCCATCGGTGCGCTCAAAAATATAATCCATATACTTGGTAGGGGTTGCGGGGCTTGTGCTTGTTAAAATAGAGCTGTCATTATCCACGGGGATATAACCAACCGTCACATACAGGCGCCCAGAGTCTTTATAGAACTCCACCACTTCTGGAGAATAGGAGCCCACAACACTGGTGATGGGGATGTAATAGCACTGCAAGGTATCATCATAGGTGATGGTCATGCCTTCCATCTCAAAGGTCTTGTGCGTCATCTGGAAATCAGGTCCAAAGATGGTGGCAAGATAAGCATCGACATCAATGCTTGGCAGCATGATTTGGTCGGTTACTTCATCACGGTCATAGTTATCAAAGCCGGTTTCCGTCGCCATAATGCGATAGATGGTGCCCCAAACGGCCGCCTCACGCAATGTTGTATCTTGAATGTTTGCCACACCATCAAAGGGCAGTGGATCAAACAACACAAGCCCTGCTAATTTCGTGCCATATTCTACTTTTTCTGCGGTGTCATCAAACACCGTAGACACCAAACTTGCCGCACCGCGCATCAGCGATGCACAGCCTAACACCACTAGAATAGACATCACCACACCAATCATTTGGCGGTTACGGCGGCGCTGATTACGTTGACGGTCCTCTTTTGTTAATTTTGCCATGAAAGGATTCTCCTTACCATTTTTAAGATGCAAATTGCACTTTATTTTTCTTGCGCTGCCTGCAAAAGACCATAGACAAAGCAGGCGCACAATGTTTTATCAATCGATACAGGGTTAGTATACCATAAACCGCCAGATATTGCAAAAGGGAAGAAATAGTTTTTCGTGAAAATTTTGGAAACAATCCTGCTGTTATCCACCTTTTTTCAATGAAATTCGCCTCTGACACTCTCTTTTACCCAAAGTTTCGCAAAACAATAAAAATCCCTTGCTATCCCTATAAAATGTGATATACTTACATGCGTTATTATATGCACCGTGTTGTGTTGCCCTGCTATTTTTGCAGATAACACAGCATTTTTATCGCGCAGCCATCAAACAAAGGAGATTTTTCATGATTCGTTTTAGCAATGATTACAGCGAATGCTGCCACCCTCGCATTTTAGAAATACTTGCCGCCACCAATACCGACGGCTATTCCGGCTATTCAACTGACCCACACACCGCACATGCACACGATTTAATCCGCAAGGCGATTGATTGCCCTGATGCCGATGTACATATTATGGTAGGTGGTACGCAGGCTAACCTCATCACCATCTCTGCCTTTTTGCGCAGTTTTGAGGCAGTCATTGCCGCCGACAGCGGGCACATCTGTGTGCATGAAACTGGCGCAATTGAGGCGACGGGGCACAAATGCATTGCCTGCCCCACCACCGATGGCAAGCTGACCCCCGCACTGATTACAGCTGCGCTGAATGCCCACAGCACCGAGCACATGGTGCTGCCTAAGATGGTATATATCAGCAACACCACTGAAGTGGGCACCTATTACACCACCGCTGAGCTAGAAGCCATTCGCACAGTTTGCGATGAACACGGCTTGCTTTTATTCCTAGACGGCGCCCGCCTTGGCAGCGCACTTGCCACTGGCACCATGGTGCTGTCTGACCTTGCCCGTCTGTGTGACTTATTTTATATTGGCGGCACCAAAAACGGCGCCATGATGGGCGAGGCACTCGTCATCGTGAACCCCGCACTGAAAGAAAACTTCCGCTTTGCCATCAAACAGCATGGCGGGCTGATGGCAAAAGGCTGGCTATTAGGGGTGCAGTTTGAAGTGCTGATGCAGGATGATTTTTATATCGAGCAGGGTGCACACTCTAACCGCCTTGCCCTGCAACTGAAAGAAGGGATTGCGGCACTTGGATACACCTTTGCAAGCGATAGCATGACCAATCAACAGTTCCCCATCTTCCCCGATGAAATCGTCGCAGCGCTCGGCAAGGAATTCACCTTTGAATATCAATCAAAACCAAGTGCCACCCACACCGAAATCCGTTTGGTCACAAGCTGGGCAACTAAAGAAAGCGCTGTTACTGCTTTCCTCAGTGCACTAAAGGCATTGACAAAATAATCTCGCGCACCACGAATTTCCTCCATGCACTGAAGGCATTGGCGAAATAAACTGCGCTCATAACGCAGTCAATTGCAGCAAACCCAATTACAGAAAAAACAAAACACTAGCAAATAGGCAGTGTGCGACACCCGAAAAGTTAACCTAACTTTTTTGAGGGGCAACACACTGCCATTTGCTAGTGTTTTTTTGTTACGATAGTTTTATTTTACTGTTTTTTCCTCAATTACATTATTCGCCCAAAACCCACTTTTCAGCATGGGGTAGGCAATAAATACCTTGATGATATCCGCAAACTGCACCGCTGCATAGCAAGCAAGCACTGGCAGCGCGGTATAGCGGCAGAGGATAAATGAAATAGAAACCGACACCACCCATGTATACACGCTGTCAAACAAAAAAGTGATAAAGGTTTTGCCGCCCGACCGGATGGTAAAATAGGCAACATGGGTGTAAGCATGAATGGGCAGCGCTGCGCCCGCAATCATCAGCAAATTGGTCGCAAGCTGACGCACCTCTGGCTCTGTATTATACAGCAGCGGGATAAAGGGCGCAGCGGCGATAATCAAGAGACCAATCACCAGATGGCTTGACACCGTAAAAAACAGCAATTTGTTATCCACCGCTTTTGCCTCTTCAATCTCGCCTGCGCCAAGCTGCTGCCCGACCAAAATCGAAACCGCATTGCCCATCGCAAACATAATGACGCAAAACAGCTGCCATGCGGTGGTGGTGATATTAACAGCGGCAACCACCGAAAGCCCACGCGTGGAATAATTCTGATTAACAAAGGTGATGCCAATGCTATACAGCACCTCATTGAATAACAGAGGCATGCCAACAATCGAGACTTTTTTGAGCAGGTCAGCCGGCACATGAAAGCTGCGATATAGTTCTCCAAAGAAGGGGTAACGCGCCGTGCTGCGGTGGGCATAGAGCACCACATAAATCGTCTCTACCCAACGCGCAAGGACGGTGGCAACGGCAGCGCCCGCCACACCAAGCTGCGGAAAGCCGAACATACCAAAAATCAACAGATAGTTACCCGTCAAATTGATGCAAATGGCGATTAAGCTGCCATACATTGGGGCAACGGTATCCCCTGTTTCGCGCAGGGTACTGGTATACGATTGCACCACCATAAAGGGAATTAGCCCCCACACCACAATATCAATATAAGACATGGCATATTCTAGCGTTGCCGCAAGAGAAGCCGCATCGTTTGTGCTTTCATCTAGGAACAACCCAACCAAACTGCTTGCCTGTGTTTTGAGCAACACAATGCAAAGCACCGCACAGATAAGCCCTGCATAGAGCTTAATGCGCAGGGTATGGCACATGCCTTTGGTGTCACCTTTGCCATAGAACTGTGCGCCAAAAATAGACACACCCGAAACCGCACCAAAAATGGCAAGGTTAAAGACAAAAATCAACTGGTTGACAATCGCCACACTGTTGAGCTGCTGTGTGCCGAGCGCACCGACCATGACGTTATCCAGTAGCGTCACAAAATTCGTAATCCCCTGCTGAATGACAAGGGGCAGCACCAAAACGAAAATCATCTTGTAAAAAGTCTGATTGCCGATATATTTTTTGCGAAATGCTTGTAGCATACTTCCTCAATTTCTATTGCGCTTCGCGCAGGAGTTTGCCCACGCATTTTCTGATTTCTACTTATTCCACACACACCAAACCCGTGTGCTCAATTCCAATTCGCCCAAACCTCAGGCTGATAGCCAACCGTTGCCTGTTTGCCGTTGCGCACAATGGGCAACTTTAATAGCTGCTGATTTTCAAACAGTTTATCTTCGCGCTGATATTCAATCAAGCATTCTAACAGCGCAAGGGTGTTTTTATCCTTGGCACTGTGGTCAATCATTTTTTCGTACCCGCCAAGCGCACGTTTTACATTGTCAAATTCACCGCGGCTCATCTCTTTTTCTTTGAGGTTAATCATCTGGAATTTAATCCCGCGTTCTTTGAACCAACGCTCTGCTTTTTTCACATCAAAACTTTTTGATGCACCGAAAATTTGAATGTTCATTGGGTGCCTTCCTTTCTTCGTTGCGTCCTTATATTGTATCACACTCACAGACAAAAACAAGAGGGACTTTCCCACATCCTCCTTGTTTCTTCAAAGAGAATGGGCAAAGCCCCTGTATCTCATTTTTCCTAGCACAAACCGATTAATCGTCTACGTCAAACGCTTCCAATCCTTTTTTTGCCACACATTTCTGATCGCCGTGTTTTACCTGCCACATGGTGAAGAAAGCAAGCGCCACAAACACCGCTGCATAGGGGAAAAGCATTTGATAGCCAATGTTGCTGAGCAGCCACCCTGCCACGATGGGGGTGATGGTCTGCGCCGCCATACTAAAGGTATAGTAATAGCCGGTAAATTTGCCCACATCGCTGCCCTTGCACATTTCCACCACCATGGGTAGGCTGTTAACGTTAATGCTTGCCCACGCAAGCCCAACGAGTGCAAATAGCAGATACAATGCCACATGGAAGCTATCCGAGAACAGGGTGTAAATATAACCCGCCGCAAAGCAGCTTGCAAGCAGCACGACACCGCAAAGAATGGTCTTTTTGCGCCCGATGTTACTTGCCACAATACCGATGGGAATATAGCTTAAAATCGCGCCGCCCGTGGCAATGGTAAGGCAAGTCGCCGCTGAACCAAGGGACATGTTCCACATATTGGTGGCATATACGGTAAACCATGTTTCAATCGCGTTATAGCCAATGAACCAAAGCGAGATAGAGCACAGCAAAAAGACCAAGCTGCGTTTGACATCCGCCGGGATGGTTTCATTGCCCTGCTCATCCACCTGCATGAGGTTCTCAGAGGGATGGGCTTCTTCGTAAGCGGTTACCTCTGCGACAAGTTTTGGCTCATCAATGGTAAGCATCAGCACCGCCACTGCAAACAGCATAATGCCTGCCACCACGGCAAAAATCAAGAAATAGCTCACATGGTCAAGCCCTTCGGTGCGGGCAGAGGAATAGAGCACACTAGTAATCACTAAGTACAAAATGCCACCGACACCGCCCATCAGGTTAATCACGGCATTGCCCTTGCTGCGTAGGGGTTTGGGGGTAACATCTGGCATGAGCGCAACCGCCGGGCTGCGATAGGTGCCCATAGAAATCAGCAACAAGCCCAAAACCACCACAAAGGCAACCATGGTAAAGGTGTTGGGTGCGTTGAAATAGCTATCATCAAGTAAAGGCAGCAAAAGCATTAGCCCACAAGACACCACCGTGCCACCAATGATAAAGGGTTTGCGCCGCCCCATTTTGGCATTGCATTTATCGCTGAGCGAGCCAAACAGTGGCAACAAAAAGAGGGCGAGAATGTTATCCGCCGCCATGATAAAACCAGAATAGGTTTCGTTGATATGGAAGGTGTTTGTCAAAACCAGAGGGATAATGCTGTTATACATCTGCCAAAAGGCGCAGATAGAAAGGAACGCAAGGCCGACGAAGATTGTCTTTTTTGTATCTAGTTTCATGCTAGAATCTCCTTTTTCATTGTCATCGTTATTTTTCCACAAAAATTTCTCCACTATTTCTATTATAACGCATTCTTTCTAGTTGTCTATTGGTTCAAGATGTATTATAATAAAAAGGTAGAAAAATTTTCGTAAAATGTTCAAGTGATACAAATCAAGGAGGATTTTTTCATGGAAACACGTCATTGGGAAAAACAAAACATCGACACTTCTCTACTCGGCTTTGGCTGCATGCGTTTTCCGCTCAACGCAGAAGGCAATATTGATGAGCCAGAAGCAGAAAAAATGTTAGCAAAGGCATACGAAAGTGGTGTGAATTATTTTGACACTGCAAACCCCTACCATAACGGCGACAGCGAACC
Organism: Faecalibacterium sp.; assembly: GCA_044426225.1. Classification (GTDB taxonomy): domain Bacteria; phylum Bacillota; class Clostridia; order Oscillospirales; family Ruminococcaceae; genus Faecalibacterium. Next base: position 8,513 of record JAWXUQ010000005.1, read on the forward strand.
CTTTGTGGGGCGCTTTTTAAAACGCTACCCACGCGATAGCTTTTATCTTGCCACCAAGCTGCCCATGTGGAAGGTAGAAAGCCTCGCCCATGCAAAAGAAATCTTTGCAGACCAGCTAGCGCGCCTACAAACCGATTATATCGATTTCTTCTTGCTACATGCCATGGACGAAGGGCGCTATGAGACCGCATTGAAATTTGACCTAATTCCTTGGCTTGCTGAGCTAAAGGCAGAGGGCAAAATCAAAAATGCAGGCTTCTCGTTCCATGATAACTATTCCCTATTCGAAACCATGATGACCAAACATCAATGGGATTTCTGCCAAATCCAATACAACTACATGGATAAAAACCATCAAGCAGGCGAAAAAGGCTTGCTGCTTGCCAAGAGCCTTGGTGTGCCTGTAATTACCATGGAATCCATCCGTGGTGGTAGCCTTGCAGAGCTGCCCGAAGGCCTAACCGCACAGATGCGTGCCATTCAGCCAGATGCTTCGACCTCTTCGTGGGCATTGCGCTGGCTTGGTAGCCAAGAAGGCATCAACGTCATTCTATCTGGCATGAGCACCATGGAACAGGTAGAGGACAACCTAAAAACCTTTGAAAACTTTGTCCCACTCAGTGATGCAGAGCAAGGTGTGATTTTAAACATAGAAAAAGAACTGCGTAGCCGCACCCATAACACCTGCACCGCTTGCCAATACTGCCAACCCTGCCCTGTTGGGGTAAACATCCCACGCAACTTTACAATTTGGAACAACTATGGCATCTTTGGTGTCAAACAGCAGACTAAATTCCACTGGAACGGTCTTGATGCAGGCGCAAAAGCACAACAATGCGTTGGCTGTGGCAAATGCGAAACCGTTTGCCCACAACAAATTGATATCCGTGGCGATTTGAAAGCATTGCAAATCGAGCTAGACGCACTCGTCGCAGAAGAAGCATAAGCAAAGCACACTGACAAAATACAACGTTGATACCCCCAAAGCATGCGGCATTGCCCTTGGTTTGGGGGTAGCGTTGTATCTATTCTATATATTATATCAACAAAAGATTGGTGGACCGGAGGTAGTTCAATGCAAAAAATAGGTTTTATCGGCTGTGGCAATATGGGCGGCGCGCTGGCACGTGCCGTCTGCAAAAAAATTGCCCCACAACAGGTATATCTGGCAAACCGCACCATGGCAAAGGCGGAAACCCTTGCGGCGGCGATTGGCTGCCAAGTGGCAACAAACCAGAGCATTGCCACGGATTGCGATGTGATTTTCTTGGGGGTAAAACCCTTTTTGATGGCAGAGATGCTGGGCGAACTTGCCCCCACGCTTGCCGCACGCAGCGATGATTTTGTGTTGGTCAGCATGGCCGCCGGGCTGACAACAAGCCGCATTCAAGAGATGGCGGGCGGCGCATATCCTGTGATCCGTATCATGCCAAACACCCCTTCTTCGATTGGGGCGGGGATGATTCAATATTGCACCGCAGGCTTTGCAAGCGCAGCAGCCACCCAGTGCGCCACCGATGCCTTTTGCGATTTATTGAGCGAAGCAGGGCGGCTAGACGCATTAGACGAACATTTGATTGATGCCGCCAGTGCGGTTTCTGGCTCAGGCCCTGCGTGGGCATACCAGTTCATCGAGGCACTTGCAGATGGCGGCGTCGCCTGTGGCTTACCTCGCGCAAAGGCAATGGAATATGCCGCGCAGATGCTAGCAGGCAGTGCACAGCTTGTACTAGAAAGCGGGCAGCACCCCGGCGCACTAAAAGATGCCGTATGCAGCCCGAATGGCAGCACCATCCAAGGGGTTCGGGTGCTTGAAGAACGTGCCATGCGTGGCGCTGTAATCGATGCCGTCATCGCGACATTTGAGAAAAACAAAGAAATGGGGAAACAGTAAGATGCGAATTGTGGTAAAAGTTGGCACCTCTACCCTTGCGCATAGCACAGGGCGGCTCAACATTCGCCGTGTCGAAACCCTTTGCAAGGTATTGAGCGATTTAAAAAACGATGCCCATGAAATCATTCTCGTTTCCTCTGGTGCGATTGGCATGGGGGTGGGCAAACTCGGACTAACCGAAAAGCCAAGCGACATGCCCACCAAGCAAGCCGCCGCTGCCATCGGGCAATGCGAATTGATGTATACCTATGACAAGCTATTTGGCGAATACAATCACACCGTCGCGCAGATTTTACTGACCGATAGCGATATCAACAACGAAACCCGCCGCACCCACTTTGAAAACACGCTATTCCGCCTATTAGCACTTGGGGCATTGCCCATCATCAACGAAAACGACACCGTTGCCACCGCAGAAATCGCAGTAGGCGATAACGATACCCTCTCTGCTATTGTTGCCACCTGCGCCAAGGCAGATTTACTGATTTTACTCAGCGACATCGAGGGGCTGTATACCGCAGACCCACACAAAAACCCAGATGCAACCCTAATCCCCTTAGTCACTGCGTTGACCCCAGATATCATGGCACTTGGCGGTAAAACCAGTACCACGCAAGGCACTGGTGGGATGATCACCAAGCTGCGTGCCGCCCAGATGGCGATGGACGCCGATATGGATATGATTATCGCAAATGGTGAGGACCCCAACCTACTGTATGATATTGTAGCGGGTAAATCTGTTGGCACCCGCTTTGGTAAGCAGACGGAGGGGAAGGCATGAGCACACAGGAAATTTTGCAGCGCGCAAAGGCGGCAAAACCCGCCCTTGCCCTTGCTAGCACTGCACAAAAAAACGCAGCCCTTGCCGCTATGGCGGATGCTCTGCTTGCAGCGACCCCTGCCATTTTAGCGGCAAATACCCTTGACTGCACCGCAGCACAGGGCAGCATCTCGCCCGTCATGCTTGACCGACTAATGCTAAACGAAGCGCGTGTTGTTGCCATGGCAGAAGGGATGCGCGCCGTTGCCGACCTGCCCGACCCTGTGGGCAGAGTGCTAAAAAAACTAACCCGCCCAAACGGCATACAGATTGAAAAAACTGCTGTGCCGATGGGTGTGATTGCCATCATCTATGAAAGCCGTCCCAATGTGACCAGTGATGCCGCAGCCCTTGCGCTGAAAAGTGGTAATGTCTGCGTACTGCGCGGCGGCAAAGAGGCCTTTCAGAGCGCCAATGCCATCGTGAGCGCACTGCGCACCGGACTGGTATCCGCGGGCTTGCCCCAAGATGCGGTCAGTTTAATCCAAGATACCACCCGCGCAAGCGCCACCGCCCTGATGACGGCAAATGGCTTTGTAGATTTGTTAATCCCACGTGGTGGTGCAGGGCTAATCCGCGCCTGTGTAGCGCAAGCAACCGTGCCCTGCATCCAAACCGGCACTGGTATCTGCCATATTTATCTGGATAAAGCCGCTGACCCCGCTAAGGCACTGCGCATCTTAGAAAATGCCAAGGCAAGCCGACCCAGTGTATGCAATGCTGCCGAAGTCTGCTTAATCCACGCAGATATCGCAGAACCCCTACTGCCCCAGATTGCGCAGCGCCTTGGCGCAGACCGCGCCGCACAGAGTTTACCCACTGTTTCGCTGCGCGTTTGCCCACAGGCGGCACAGTTATTCACATCAGCAGGAATTTGTGTGGAAAACCCGCCTGTTTCGCCCAACGACCTAACCAACGGACAAAACACACCATCCGCTGCCGATGTTACTGGTGCAAGTTGCGATGCCCACAGTGCACCCTCCATCACCCTTGCAAGTGGAACTGATTTTGACACAGAATTTTTAGATTATATCTTAGCCATCAAGGTGGTCAGAGATGTAAGCCAGGCCATGCAGCATATTGCCGACCATTCCACAGGGCACAGTGAGGCAATTATCACCGAGGATAAACCCACCGCCGATTATTTCTGTACCGCGGTGGATAGCGCCGCCGTCTATCATAACTGCTCTACCCGCTTTACGGACGGAGGCGAATTTGGGCTAGGCTGCGAAATGGGAATTTCCACCCAAAAACTACATGCCCGTGGGCCTATGGGTCTGTGCGAGCTGTGTACTTATAAGTATATTATCCGTGGCACTGGACAAATCCGCTAATTTCTCGCCCTTCTCTTTTCTTTTCCCTTGGACTTTTTGTGCTTTTTCACCACGAATTTTTGTGAATACGCTGAAAAGCAAGGTTTTTTTCAAAATCCACTTGACGTACTGACCATTTGCGGTAATACTGATAGAGTGTATCAGTATTTTTTTGTTTCACTTTTATTCATTGAAACAACAAGCGTTGCATTGCAACCAAAGGACGGATCATTATGACCATTGCTATCATTGCGCACGATTCCAAAAAAGAATTAATGCTGCAATTTTGCACCGCATATAGCGGCTTACTTTCAAAATATCGTGTTATCGCGACTGGCACCACGGGGCGCCTGCTCAAACAAACAATTGGCTTACCAGTAGAATGCTATCTATCGGGCAAGCTCGGCGGTGCACAACAAATCTCTGCACATATCTCTTGTGGTGAGGTTGACTTAGTGCTCTTCTTCCGTGATGCATTACAGCCAAAGCAAAACGAACCCAATGCGCAAAATCTCCTGCGCCTATGCGATATGCATAGTGTGCCCATTGCCACCAATATCGCCACCGCAGAGGTACTACTGCGTGGGCTTGATCAAGGCGATTTGGATTACCGCGATACAATGCGATAAGAACCATTGCAACACAATCATCATTCATCATAAAATGAGCCACCAAAGACTTTACTTTGGTGGCTCATTTTTTTCGTAATGTAACCCTTTTGTTTTCAAACAGGAAATATATGGAAATCAAAACAAGCCCCCCTTTAACTTGTATCACAAGTTATTTGTGCAGGGAGCGGTGTTTTATCAAAACCACTGAAGCACATAGACAATCTTCTCCATAATTCATTGACAATGCACAAAAATTTGAATATAATGACCCTATAAACAACATATTCAATAAAACTCACAAGACAAACTTGTGATACAAGTCGCTACATAAAATGATGAATTATTGCTTCTATTTTTGTTTAGAAGCAATAAATAACATCAAAACGTAAAAAACAGAGGACACGCAAATAGAAAACAGCACAAGAGCAGATTTTGTATTTACTGCGAAAAAATTTTGTAAAATGTTTAAGTGATACAAATCAAGGAGGATTTTTCATGGAAACACGTCACTGGGAAAAACAAAATATTGAAACCTCTCTACTCGGCTTTGGCTGCATGCGTTTTCCTCTCAATGCAGAAGGTAACATTGATGAGCCAGAAGCAGAAAAAATGTTAACCAAGGCCTATAAAAGTGGGATAAACTATTTCGATACTGCATATCCCTACCACAACGGCGACAGCGAACCCTTTGTGGGGCGCTTTTTAAAGCGCTACCCACGCGATAGCTTTTATCTTGCCACCAAGCTCCCCATATGGAAAGTAGAAAGCCTAACCCACGCAAAAGAAATTTTTACAAAACAGCTAGCGCGCCTGCAAACCGATTATATCGATTTTTACTTGCTTCATGCTATAAACGAAGATAGCTATAAAACCGCACTAAATTTTGACCTCATCCCTTGGCTTGCAGAGCTAAAGGCAGAGGGTAAAATCAAAAATATAGGATTCTCGTTCCACGATAATTATTCCCTATTTGAAACCATGATGACCAAGCATCAATGGGATTTCTGCCAAATCCAATACAACTACATGGATAAAAAACATCAGGCAGGCGAAAAAGGCTTGCTGCTCGCAAAAAGTCTTGGTACGCCTGTGATTACCATGGAATCTGTCCGCGGCGGCAGCATTGCAGCGCTACCATCTGGCTTAACCGCACAGATGCGTGCCATTCAGCCAGATGCTTCCACCTCTTCGTGGGCATTGCGCTGGCTTGGTAGCCAAGAAGGCATCAACGTGATTTTATCTGGCATGAGCACCATGGAACAGGTAGAAGACAACCTAAAAACCTTTGGAAATTTTGTCCCACTGAGCGATGCAGAGCAAGGTGTGATTTTAAACGTAGAAAAAAAATTGCGTAGCCGCACCCATAACACCTGCACCGCTTGCCAATACTGTCAGCCCTGCCCTGTCGGGGTAAACATTCCACGCAACTTTGCGATTTGGAACAACTACGGCATCTTTGGTGTCAAGCAACAAACCAAATTCCACTGGAATGGTCTTGCAGCAGACACTAAAGCACAGCAATGCGTTGGCTGTGGCAAATGCGAAACCGTTTGCCCTCAACAAATTGATATCCGTGGCAATTTGAAAGCCCTACAAATTGAGCTAGACGCACTCGTTGCAGAAAACGCATAAGCAAACTGCACTGACAAAACGCAACATCGATACCCCAAAGCATGCGGCTTTGCCCTTGGTTTTGGGGTGCGTTGTATCTATCCTATGTTTTTATATCAACAAAAAATTGGTGAACCGGAGATATTTCAATGAAAAATTGGTTTTATCGGCGGCGACAATATGGGCAGTGCATTGGCACGTGCTGTCTGCAAAAAATTGACCCACAACAGGTATATCTGGCAAATCCGCACCGTGGCAAAGGCGGAAACTCTTGCGACGTCAGTGCCTGCACAAATAACTTGTATTACAAGTTATTTGTGCAGGCAGCGGTGCTTTATCAGAATCACTTGAGCACATAGACAATCTTCCTCATAATTCATTGACAATGCACAAAAATTCGAGTACAATTACCGCATAAATAGTAATCTCGACAAAATCCACAGGATAAACTTGTGATACAAGTCGCCGCATAAAATGATGAATTACTGCTTCTATTTTTGTTTAGACGCAATAAACAACAGCAAAACGTAAAAAACGGAGGTTGCACAGATGGAAAACAGCACAAGAGCAGATTTTGTATTTTCTAAGATGCGACAAGCAATCATCAGCGGAGAATGGCGACCCTCCGAAAAAATCCCTAGCGAGCATGCCCTGTGCGAACGATACAACGTCAGCCGCGTTTCTGTACGCAGTGCCATTAGCAAACTTTCGTTACTAGGACTCGTCGAAAGCAAGCAAGGCAAAGGGAACTTTGTTTGCGTACCCACTGAAAACAAGCAATTGGATCTACTGATTTCTCAATTATTCTTTGATGAGCCTGACCGAATGTCCGTCTTTGAGTTTCGTGCCATTTTGGAAACAGAAAGTGCAGCACTTGCTGCAGTCCGTGCAAACGGACAACTCGTTGATCAGCTACGCACCGTCAATCAAACTATGCGTGAAAGTACCTGCATCGAAGAAATCACACAATGCGACAAGGATTTCCATGCATTAATCGCCGAGGCAACGCAAAACCCATTTATCATTAAAGTATCCGAGCTATTATCCGACATTTATATGCGACACTTAAAAGGCAATGTCGCTGTGATGGGCGCCGAAGGTGCCCTCGCACATGAAAAAATCATTTTAGCCATTGAACTCCGAACCCCAAGTGTTGCAAAAGAAGCCATGGAAGAACACTTAAAGCACACAGTAGAATGCACAACGCGTTATTTAAGAGAAAAGGAGCCAGAATGTCACTGAACCGAGAAAGAGAAATTGCATTAGAAAACATGTGCCACGATTTTCGCATTTTCCTCATTACATTATTACATGAAATCCAGACTGGGCATCCCGGAGGGTCCCTTTCTGTTACCGAAATTGTGACCACACTGTACCAAGAAATCATGCAGATAGACTCCGAAAATCCGCACAGCGACACCCGTGACCGACTTGTGCTCTCCAAAGGGCATGCCGTCCCCATGTTGTATCTGAATATGGCAGAACGGGGCGTTTTTCCAAAAGAGGAATTACATACACTACGCCAACAAGGCAGCCGTTTGCAGGGTCATCCCTGCAAGCACAAATTACCCGGCATCGATGTTTCGACTGGTCCACTCGGCTTAGGTCTTTCGGTTGGTATTGGCATTGCATCCTCTTGTCAGTTAAAAGAACAAGATTATTACACCTATGTTATCTTGGGTGACGGTGAAATTCAAGAGGGGTGCATTTGGGAAGCTGCCATGTCCGCCGCAAAATTCCGTCCCAAAAACTTAATTGCGATTTTAGACCATAACGGGGTGCAATTAGACGGAACCAATGCCGAAATTATGCCCCTGTTTGACATTCAGAAAAAATTTGAAGCGTTCGGTTGGCATGTTTTAACCTGCGACGGACACAACATTGGCGCTTTTTACTCCGCAGTAGAACAAGCAAAAATGATTGAAGATAAACCTGTCATCATTCTTTGTGAAACGGTAAAGGGCAAAGGTGTTTCCTTTATGGAAGGGCAAAGCACATGGCACGGCAAACCGATTAACGATGCAGAATATGCAGCAGCAATGAAAGAATTGGTAGGTGAGCGCGATGAATGAGGTAATTGCAATTCGCGATGCGTACGGTGAGGCGCTAAAAGCACTCGGTGCAAAAAACAAAGATGTTGTCGTTTTAGAAGCTGACGTTGGCTCTTCTTCCAAAAGCATTCTATTTGGCAAAGAATATCCCACGCGCTATTTCAACGTTGGTATCGCAGAGCTAAACATGGTTTCTATGGCGGCGGGCTTTGCTTCTAGTGGGCTCATTCCTTTTGTAAACTGTTTTTCCGTATTTCTGACTTCTCGCGGGCTCGACCCTATCCAGAGCTTAATTGCATACGACAATTTAAATGTAAAACTTTGTGGTACTTATTGCGGACTCTCTGATTCCTATGACGGTGCAAGCCACCAATCGCTGCATGATTTAGCAGTGGTTCGGGCACTGCCTAATATGACGGTCATTTCCGTTTGTGATGCCATTGAAACAAAAAAAGCAGTCGAAGCAATCGCTGCGCATCAAGGTGCCGTTTACCTGCGGCTTTCCCGTGCAGGTGTCAAAACAATCCACGATGAAAGCTATGTCTTTGAAATTGGAAAAGGCGAACTGCTTTGCACAGGGGACGATGTTTCCCTCATTGCAACAGGTTATATGGTACAAAAAGCGTTAGAAGCTGCCGATTTATTAAAAGAGCAAGGCATACAGGCACGCGTCATTAATATGCATACCATACAACCACTAGACAAAGAGCTCGTGCTCGACTGTGCAGCAAAAACAAAAGCTATCTTCACCATAGAAGAACATCACATTAATGGCGGTCTTGGCAGTGCAGTTGCGGAAATCGTTGCCGAATTTGCAAGCACAACAGTAGAACGCATTGGTTTAACCGATAACGCAGAATCGGGCGATTACGAGCAGTTGCTCACCGCAGCAGGGCTAGACGGTGCCTCGATTGCACAGAGGGTCACAAACAAGCTCACATCGGTTTAAAACTCATATTTTATGAGGCAGCACTTAATCTTACACAAAAAGAAGAAAGGACTTTTTGTACAATAGCCGCTTCAAAATAAAAAAGCAAGAAGAAGAAAGGTATGATATCATGGTTCATTTTGAAGGATCTGGGACAGGTCGATTTTTGACAATTAATCTAAAACGCGGCGAACTCTTACTTGAAAGCATTGAATCAGCGTTACAAGAACATGGCATCAAGGACGCAGTGATCACAAGTGCCATTGGCTCACTTCAAAAGGTTGTGTTTCATCGTGTAACAGGGTTAGAAAGAGAACCCGTAGACGAATTTTTAACATTAGAAGCACCCATGGAACTAGCCTCTCTACAAGGAATTGTAGTAGATGGACATCCTCATTTTCACATGGTAGTTTCCAGCACCAAAGAAGTTTACACAGGGCATCTGGAACCCGGCACAACCGTATTGTATTTAGCAGAAATTTCTTTGTTAGAGCTAAAAGGCGCGCCACTACAACGAGTAAAAGATGAAGACAATATCGCCATTCTTTGCATGAAATCTTAAATCCATCAATAAACAACAAAAAGGAGAAAATATCATGAGTATTTCAAAAGTTTCAAGACGTAGTTTCTTACAGGCCATTGGGCTTTACAGTGCAGTTACCGTATTTAGTGCTTGCTCCGATAGCAGCACCGCTACCTCTTCTACTAGTAGTAGTACGACAAGTACAGCTACTACTACCGATTCCTCAGATGTAGATATCATCGCAAGTGAAAATATTGAAATTCGAATGGCTTCCACCGCTACAGCTGGCACATTACTTAGTGAAGTGTATACAGAACTGCTAGATAACTTTGTAACAGAGTATCCTAATGTGGAAATTTCGTTTGAAGCGCTTACTTCGTCTGAAATCCGCACAAAACTTTCTGTTGAGTTTGCTGCAAATACACCACCAGATATCACATGGATTCCTAGTAACTATGCGCGTGAATATATTGGCACTGGTCAGTTGTTAGCACTTAACGATGTAGTAGAAGCCGATGAAGAGATGCAGAGCTGGTTTAGCGATGCAATGTGGGATAATGTTACGAGTGCTGATGGCGAAATTATGTTTATGCCATTAGAGCTTGCTTATGACTCGCTTTATTACAACAAATCCATGTTTGCAGAGCACGGTTGGAATTTGCCAACTACCTTTGATGAACTAATGGATCTGTTCGATGAAATCAATGCAGCAGGGATTTCACCTATGACAACAGGCGGTGCAGATACGCGCTTTGCATGGCAGGCATCCGTATTGCTTTTACGTGCAGGTGGTGCAGCAAATTATAAAGCACTTACCATTGGTGATGCGTTAACAGAGTGGGATAATCCAGATTATGGTTTTGTGACCGCGATGGAAAAATTCAAAGAAATGGTAGATTCTGACTGCTACTATCAGGGCGTCCTTGGTTTAACCATGAATGATTCCTACGTTGCATTTACAAATGGTGAGGTTGCAATGTGTTATGAAGGCGCATGGATGCCATCTTCGTTTGAAACCTACGGTGGTACTGAGTTCTTAGAAAATGTAGGTCGGATTAATTTCCCAGCGATGACAGATTGCCCGAACGGATCACCAGATTGTTGTGTTGGTGGTTGTGGTGTTGGTTGGGCTTGTGCTTCTGGCTTACCCGAGGCAAAACAAGCGGCTTGTATTGAGATTTTAAAAAGAATTATGTGCCCAGATACATCAATACCTTTGCTTGAAGCAAATGCATCTGTTTACTGTGGCAATTGCGATTATGATGAATCCAAACTTTCTACCTTGATGAACGAGGTTATCGCTGCGGCTAAAGCATCGACAGAGTTTGTTGGTTGTTTTGATGTATCAGCAGCACCTGCGATTGATCTTGCGATTAAGGGTACTGCATGCCCCGGCATTATAACAGGCGAATATACCCCAGAGCAAGCAGCAGCTGAGGTACAAAAGGCAGCAGAAGCTTATGTGGCAGCTTTAGTATAATACATACAAAACTTACGCTATAATCAAAGGTGTTAAGGTGGTTCGGCCCTTTTTTTAAAGGGCCGAACTGTTTAAGAGGTAAATATCATGCTATTTAAAAAAGAAAAACAGCCCCAGCAAACACCAAACCCTATGCTTGCTATTGGTAGCAAAAAAACATTGGTAATGGTATATATTGCATTGACTATTTCGGCCGTAGCCGTTATGGTGCCAGTTTTTTGGCTTTTCACTGTTTCCGTAAAAAGTTTAGAGGAGCTTTCGCAAAACACATGGGGGCTTCCACAAGAATGGTTGTTTTCAAACTATATTGCGGCATGGAACGGCTCGCAGATTGATACATATTTAATGAACAGCCTTTACAGTACTGCGGTTGCAATTCTTGTAACTTTAGTTTTTGTGTGCCCCATTAGTTTTGTTTTGGCGCGATACCGCTTTAAAGGGAACAGAGCAATTTATTATTTTGCAATTGCTGGCATGATGGTGCCGATTCATTCTTGCATTATTCCACTTTATACTATGATTGGGCAAATGGATGCCTATAATAATTTATCAATGCTTGGCCTTGTGTATGGTGCTTTTAGAATTCCAATGTCTATTTTTATCATCGAAAGTTTCATGCGCGAAATTCCGCGCGAATTGGATGAATGTGCACTGATTGATGGTTGCAAGACAACCCAGTTGTTCTGGCGCATCATTCTGCCGCTTTCAAAGGATGGCATTGTTACGATCTCAGTACTTACGGTACTCGCTTGCTGGAATGAGCTCTTAGTTGCAATGTTACTGATTAGTGATCCTGACTTGAAAACAATACCTTCTGGCTTGATGAGTTTTATTACAGAATATACCGCCGAATACACAAAACTTGCCGCTGGTGTTATGATTGCAATTATGCCTGCGATTATCTTCTATGCCTTTGCATCTAGTAAGATAGAAAAAGGCATGACAGCAGGCGCACTGAAAGGATAAGGAGTATATCATGACCATAAATAAAAAGAATATAGCGCCAATTTTGTTTCTCCTCATTCCAGGACTTTTCGTGTATGCCTTTTTCGTTGTTTATCCAATTTTGAACTCAGGTTACTTAAGCTTTTTTTCATTTACTAATATCGCAAACAAAAAATTTGTGGGTTTTGATAACTACATTTATGTATTTAACAACTCTTTGTTTTGGAAATCCATGATCAACTCGCTTAAATTCATGTTTTTGTCCACAGCAATTCAGTTGGTAGTTGGATTTACTTTGGGATACCTAGTATATCTACAAGTAAAGGGCTATCAATGCTTTAAAGTGTTATTGTTTGTTCCCACTATTTTACCTGGTGTAGCAGTTGGCTTTATTTGGAATAAAATCTTCAGCCCTTCTATGGGTATTGCCAAACCGATTGCAACGGCACTTGGTTTAGGGGAAGCATTTATGACGCCTACCGCAGACCCAACACTTGCTTTATATGCCATTATTTTGGCGCAGGTATGGTGTAGCTGTGGCGTGCAAATTATTATGTTTAACTCTGGATTTATGGCATTGCCAAACGAAGTAATCGAAAGCGCAACCTTAGATGGCGCAAAAGGGTGGACGATGATTCGCCGTATGATTATCCCCATGTCGCAAGAAACCATTAAGATGGTTACGATTTTATTGCTAGTTGGTACCTTACGTGCGTTTGATCTTGTCTATGTTATGACTGGTGGTGGGCCGAACCATGCAACAGAAGTATTGCCAATGCATCTATTTGTCGAGGCATTTAAAAACTTTAACTATGGCGCTGGTAGTGTAGTTGCGGTAATAATTTTCTTCTTGGCCATGTTTATTACTGTGGTAATGCGACGGCTGATGAAAACAGATTCTTTGTATTAATAAAGTGAACCTGCAAAATCATGTGTATTTACTGTATTTTGCAGGTTCATAATCAGCTATTTGAAACGATTTCAGAAGAACGGAGAATAACAATGGAATGGTTAATGAATGCTAAATTCGGGATGTTTATTCACTGGGGATTGTATTCACAGCTTGCAGGAGAATATAACGGAAAAACAGTAAATGGGATTGCAGAATGGATTATGTGTCGATTGGAAATTTCTAAAGACGATTATGCAACCATTGCAAAAGAATTCAATCCACAAAAATTTTCAGCGAAATTTTGGGTGGCGCTTGCTAAAGCAGCGGGGATGAAATACATTGTAATTACCTCAAAACATCACGATGGGTTTGCAATGTACCATTCAAAATCTTCCGCGTATAATATTGTGGACGCAACCCCGTATGGAAAAGATCCGATTGCAGAACTAGCAGAAGAATGCAAAAAAGAGGGATTAAAACTTTGTTTTTATTATTCTCATGCACAAGATTGGGATGAAGAAAATGCAGTGGGCAATACTTGGGATTTTCAGCGCGATGTTCCCTTCGACCCAGTTTTATTTGATCAATACCTAGATCAAAAAGCATTGCCACAGATTACAGAGTTGCTGCAAAACTATGGCGACATTGGTATCATGTGGTTTGATACCCCATTCTATATCACCAAAGCGCATAGCCAACGTGTTTTTGATTGCGTGAAAAGCGTACAACCAAATTGCATTGTAAGCACCCGCGTCGGAAATGATTTGGGTGAATACGGAGGCTATGGGGATAATCAGTGTCCAATCGATGCCACGGAATGTTTTGAAATGTGTGGAACATTAAACGACACATGGGGATTTAAAAAGGCAGATCACAACTGGAAAGATAGCGAAACCGTTCTGAAAATTTTAATCGATGTGGTGAGCAAGGGCGGTGTATATCTTTTGAACATTGGACCTACGGGTGAGGGAGAAATCCCACCAGAAACCATTCGCATTTTGGGCGAAGTAGGTAGTTGGATGCAAAAAAACGGCGATACGATATACAACACGGAAAAAAGCCCGTTTCAATATGAGTTTACTTGGGGTGCATTTACGAAAAAAGGTGATGAATTATTTGTACACCTATTTGAAGATTGTTCAGAGTTTGCAGTGCACGGCATTCAAAACAAAGTATTGGCAGCAACCATGGATGGGCAACCACTTTCTTTTGTCCAGAGTACTGAAAAGGATTTGAATTTGTGCAAGTTGGTGATTGACTTGCCACAGAAAAACAATGCATTGTCAGTGATTAGACTAAAACTGGATGGTGAACCACTTGTAGATAACAGGTTGACGCAAATGGCAAATGGAGATATCGAATTGCCAGTATTCCGAGCAGAAGTACATCTGGGCGCAAGCAATACACAGGCGCTAGATGCGTTCAACCATGACACGGATTTGGCAAATCTACAAACCTTTGGGATCGCAAAAGATAATGTCGTTGAAAACTGGAAACATGTAGAAGATTATCTCAGTTGGGATGTATTGGTTGTAAAGCCAGGCACCTACGCAATTGAAGTGCTAAGTCAAGTAGACGACCCATGTAGTTGGCTTGGCGAAACAGAAGGAAATTGGGAAGGTAACCATGAGGTTTACATAGAAGTGAATGACCAGCAAGTGCATTTTGAGATTACGCGTGGTATGGTGGAAACAAATTCTCGTAGCCTTTATTTCAAAAAAATGCGTTCTCCTACACAGCAAGTATTTTCTTTTGAGAAAGCTGGACACTATACAGTTGCGCTGAAAGCAACAAAATTAAATTTTGACAAGCTAGGCTTTAAAGCAGAATGTTTAATTTTCAAACCATTGGCTCAAAAGTACTAAAGCAAGTCTGAAATAATATGTGCAGCCATTTATAAATTATAGTGCTAGTAGAGCAATCGCTGTTATTATATTCGTTTTAGCGACGTTCATTACAGTTATGATTTGTCGATTAATGAAAACCGATTCGTTATATTAAGAGGTAAAAAATGAAAATGCAAAATCATGTTTGGGATATTGTAGAGGTAGAACTACAAGCCCAAAATACATATCAAAACCCTTATGTAGAGGTAGAAGTGTGGGCAATTCTAAAAGGCGAAAACTTCGAAAAAAAGATTAACGGATTTTGGGATGGCGACAATAGTTTCAAAATTCGTATGACCGCAATCCATGCGGGTACGTGGAGTTATACAACAGGTTCAAATGTAGCCGACACTGGTTTAAATGGGTATACTGGTTCGTTTGATGCGATTGACTGGAGCGAAGAAGAGAAACACGAAAACGCATCCCGTCGTGGTATTATTCGGGCAACTCCAAATGGGCATGGCTTAGAATATGCAGATGGAACCCCTGTTTATCTGCTTGGCGATACCCAGTGGGCGGTTTTAACAGACCGCTACCCTTGGCATGAGGATGATAAAGAGCGTGCAATTGGTCCTGATATGGGATTTAAAGATATTGTGCGTGTTCGCAAGGGACAAGGGTATAATTTGGTGGCAGCGATTGCAGCATTGCCAGGGTGGCAAGATGATGGTTACCCTGCTCTGATACAAACAGAAGAAAATGTATGGCTTCGTGGCGCGTGGCGCAATCCTAAATGGACGCCATACGATGGCTGCAAAGAGATGAAAAACGAAGGGGGATTTCCCTTTGCATTTCCTGGACTTGTACCAGGGTATGAGAATGTTTACCCCAATATCGACCTTGTAAACCCCAAGTATTTTCAGTGGGCAGATAAAAAGATAGATTACCTAACTGCAAATGGTGTTACCATCTTTTTAGAATGCTTCCGCCGTGATTCTAGTACAGCGATGAAACACTATTATCAGTGGCCAGATACTTATATTCGCTTTGTGCGCTATATGTTTGCGCGTTATCATGCACACAACAGTATTTTAAGCCCTGTGCACTTTGATTCAGACGATATTACGATTGGACCCGAAGTATACAACGAAGCCATCAATGAATATATTGACAGCTATGGTAAACCACCTTTTGGCAATATTATGAGTGCAAATGCACACGGTTACACCCTTGCAAACTTTGGGCATCTAGATGAAGCAAAATGGATTGGAATGCATCAAATGGCAAATGGTGTGCGCGAACATGAACAATTCTGGTATTTGACTGACATTTATAAACAAACACCTCCAGTTCCAGCGCTCAACGGCGAACCATATTATCCAGGCTCTCGATTTGGTGGTGGAAAAGACGAGTTAATTGTAGATGCAAATAGCGAAGAAGCCAATCTTCGCAACCGTTCGTGTGTATATGGCTGCTTGTTGTCCGGTGGTTTAGCTGGTTATATTTATGGTGCAGCTGGCATGTGGAATGCAAATGTTGAGCCAGAATCGACCCGTAAAATTTGGGATGCAATTCAATATCCTTCTGGTGGACAGGTGCAATATGTACGTGACTTCCTTTCTATTTTAAAGATTGATTTTGCAGAGCTTATCCCAGATGTAGAACGTATTTCTCCCAATAAAATGGGTGTTTCGCTAAGTTATAAAGGTTGGGCATTTTGTGCTCGTAGTAAAGATGATGCGGAGTTCCTTACTTTTATGGAGGTAGCTTGCCCACCTACAAAATTACGTGGTTTAAAGAAATACAATCAATATGCAATAAAGTGGTTTAACCCGCGTACTGCGCAATGGCTCGATTTAGGGCAGAGCATTACGGTAGATAAAGTTGGCGAAGCAGCATTGCCAGCAAAACCAGATGATACAGACTGGGGCATGTACGCAGTGCGTGTATAATATAAGTGCCTTAAACGGTAGGGCATAAAATACCGATTGTTGTATTAAATGAGGTGAAAAATGAAAATGCAAAATCATGTTTGGGATATTGTAGAGGTAACGCTACAAGCCCAAAATACATATCAAAACCCCTATGTAGAGGTAGAAGTCTGGGCGATTTTAAAGGGCGAAAATTTCGAAAAGAAAATCCAAGGCTTTTGGGATGGGGATAATGTTTTTAAAATCCGTATGACAGCAACCCACCCTGGTACATGGACTTATGTCACAGACTCTAATGTAGCGGATGCAGGTTTAAATGGGCAAACTGGCTCGTTTGATGCGATTGCTTGGGAAGAAGAAGAAAAGGCCGAAAATGTTTCGCGCCGTGGTATTATTCGGGCAACTGCAAATGGGCGCGGCTTACAATACGCAGACGGAACGCCTGTTTACATGCTTGGTGATACCGAGTGGGCTATTTTAACAGATCGCTACCCTTGGTTTGATGATGATGAAGAACGTGGTTTAGGACCAGATATGGGCTTTAAAGATGTGATACGCATCCGCAAAGAGCAAGGGTATAATTGTGTTGCGGCGATTGCAGCATTACCAGGTTGGCAAGACGACGGTTTTCCGGCAGTGGTGCAAACAGAAGAAAATGTATGGCTTCGTGGTGCGTGGTCAAATCCCAAATACACCCCGTATGGTGGTTGTAAAGAGATGAAAAACGAGGGAGGATTTCCCTTTGCATTCCCTGGCCTTGTACCGGGGTACGAGAATATTTTTCCCAATGTAGACCTTGTAAACCCGACATATTTCCAGTGGGCAGATAAAAAAATTGATCACCTAACAGCAAATGGCATTACGATTTTCTTGGAGTGTTTGCGTCGTGATTCTAGCACGGCGATGAAGCGGTATTATCAATGGCCAGATACTTATATTCGTTTTGTGCGCTATATTTTTGCGCGTTATCATGCACACAACTGCATCTTAAGCCCCGTACATTTCGATTGTGACGTGTTATCTATTGAACCAGAGGAATACAATGCAGGCGCAAATGAATACATTGAACGCTATGGCAAACCACCATTTGGAACCCTTTTGAGTGCAAATGCACATGGTAACACCCTTGCAAACTTTGGGCATGTAGATGAAGCCAGATGGCTCGATATGCATCAGATGGGCAACGGTGTACGAGAGCATGACCAGTTCTGGTATTTAACCAATATATATAATCAGAACCCACCAGTGCCAGCACTCAATGGCGAGCCATATTATCCGGGTTCTAACTTTGGCAATGGACACGATGATTTTGTTGCACTTGGGTATTGTGAAGAAGCTGCCTTGCGTACGCGTTCTTGCATTTATGGTTGTTTGCTTTCTGGTGGCTTTGCTGGCTATATTTATGGTTGTGAAGGCATGTGGAACGCAAATAACGAGCCAGAATCTGTCTGGAAAATTTGGGATGCGCTTAAATACAAAGCAGGAAAACAGGTGAAATATGTGCTCGATTTTATTGCTGTTTTACAGAGTGATTACACAGAGCTTATCCCAGATGTAGATCGCATTGCCCCCAACAAAATGGGGGATGCCTTAAGTTATAAAGGTTGGGGCTATTGTTCACGTACAAAAGACGACAGTGAGTTTCTTGCCTTTATGGAAATAGATTGTCCTACCATTATGTTGCGAGGTTTAAAAAAATACGATTCTTACGCCATCAAATGGTTTAATCCATGTACGGCAGAATGGGTAGATCTGGGGCAAACAGTAACAGCAGATAGAGTTGGTCAAGCAGAATTACCTGCAAAGCCAGACAATAACGACTGGGGTATTTACGCAGTACGCGTATAATACATTCATGATAACGAGCAAGGAGTGAGATAGTATGTATTTTGAATATGATAAAGACCAATCCATTCATGTACCTGAGCCATTTAAACGCGTCATTACCCCTATGATGTGCACCGATACCGTAGATGGACGTCCGTTGCCATTCTCGGTACATTTTACAGAGTGGGAGCCGGGCAAAAAGGTGGATATGCACAACCACCCCACCGCAATGGAAGCCATGTACTGTCTGTCTGGCACAGCACGCGCAAAAATTGATGGAAAATGGGTAGATTTTACACCCGGCAAGATGATTGTCGCAGACAAGCACGAGGAGCACTGCATCGAAAACACCGGCAATGAACTATTACGTGTACTATGCATCTTTGCCCCACCAGTTTCTGGTGCTGATTTACGCGATCGCGCATTAGGTGCAGTTGCCGATGCCAATAAGGAATAACCTTTCACGTATCGTTCTGCAAAAATACAACAAAAGAAAAATTGCTTGTCTTTCACTCTAACAAGCAAGAAGTCTACACCTTCATTAAAAAGGCGATTGACAATCCGCTTAAAACAAAAATGCACAAAACCAAACGCACAAAGAATATTGAAAGTAAGCGTCAAACCACATAATTGAAAACTCGCTTAGTCTCCACGTTTTCGTGTGCTGACTAAGCGAGTTTTTTAATGCATATTTTGTGGCAGCAACTCCGCTAACCGTTCGGGACAATGTTTCAAATCCATATTCGGTGCGCGTTTGAAAATCTCCGTTAAATAAACGTATGGATCCAGCCCGTTTTCTTTCGCCGTTTCAATCAAACTAAACATTACTGCGCTGCCTTTTGCGCCGCAGTCGGTGTTGCAAAACAAGAAGTTTTTGCGGTCAATGACAAAGGGCTTAATGCTACGTTCTGCGCGGTTGTTGCTCAATTCTAATCTACCATCTAGCAAAACATTTTCAAGCCAAATGCGCTGCTCTTTTGCGTAGTAGCACGCTCTGCCAAAAGTCGTTTTAGTAGATGCTTTGAGCGTGTCAATCCATGCGTAAAACTCGCCAAGACCTTCCTTGCTCTTTTCTTGGCGCAAATTGTACAGTGCCTGTGCGTCTAGCGTTTCACTGCTTGCCTCAAGTGCAAATAACTGGTCGCAATATGCTTTTCCGCGCGCAGCATTAGAGCCTTTGCGCAACTCTTGTGGCATGGCTTTTAGTGCTTCGTCGAATTTCCGACGCATATGTGCCCAACAACCGACGACGGTAATCTGCTTGGGTAATTTGTGGTAGCCAGCGTATCCATCCGTATGCAGATACCCTTTAAACTCCGCTAAAAACGTTCAGGGTTTACTGCCTTACGGTTTGGCTGGTAGTCGTACAGCACAATGGGATGCGCAGCATCTCCACTTGTGCGATACAGCCACATGTAACTCTTGCTCTGCGCTGTTTTGCCAGGTTGTTTCAGCACCTGCAAGGTTGTTTCGTCTGCATGTAACACCTCATGCGTGCAAAGCTGCTTGTGTAGCGCGTCATACACTGGCACAAGCCAATCTTCCGTGGCTTTCAGCATCCAGTTCGACATGGTCTGGCGTGAAAGCTCAATCCCATGCCGTTTCCACTCTTGTTCTTGGCGGTATATTGGGCTGCCCATGACGAATTTTTGCACCATTAAATGCGCCACCGATTCTGGGGTCGCAAAGCTACCTGCAATGACAGGCTTTGGTGCCGCTGCTTGTTTCACTGGTACGGAAATCTCATTTTCTTTGCAAGATTGGCAAGCGTAGGTATACACGACCTTTTCTACAATGACCGCACTCGCAGGAACAAATTTTAAGTAGCGGGTGACCTTCTTCCCGATTTCTTCCATGACTTCGCCACACTGCTCGCAAATGCGTTCTTCTGGTGCAAGGCGGTATTCTTCTGATTCAACTGGTAAATCTTCGGGCAGACGGTCGGGCAGGTCTTTCGCCTTTTTGCGGTAGTGCGCCTCAATTTTTTGTAGTTCTGGTTCTGGAATATTTTCGCGCGAAAAACCTTCTGCTTCGTTGAACACGAAAGAGAGTTGCTCGCACAGCGGGTCGTCAAATTTACTTTGTTCGCTAGACTGACCAAATTTTTGCTTTTTGGCAAGCGCAAGCTGCTCCAACAAATTGTCGTATGACTGCTGGAGCTTTTCTACACGCTGTTGCAGCGCAAGAAAATCCTCATATTCTGCACGAGAAAGCGTTACTGTTTCTACGTTATTGGTAGAGTTTTCTGCATCTTTTTTCATCTGTTTACACCCGCGTTTTCCGCTTGCTTTTCACTAATTTTCTTGTGTCTGTTATACCACAAAACGGGCGAAAAGTCGCCTGTTTCCAGTGCTTTTCGCCCGTCTGTTTATTCTTTTTTCTTAGGATGTAGGATTAAAAATCCGCAAAACCTTCTACTGTTTTGTGTGCTTTTGGCTGTTCTACTTTCAAGCCTTCCATTAACCAGCGATATTGTTGCGGCGTAATTTCTAATGCTTCCGCAGGTGTTCTTGGCCATTGAAATACGCCAGATTCTAGCCCTTTATACAGCAAAACAAATCCGTTATCTTCCCAGTACAGTGCTTTAATGCGGTCAGTTCTTCTGCCGCAAAACAAAAACAGGGTTCTTGTATACGGGTCGAGTTTGAATTGTTCCACTACAATAGCGGTTAATCCGTCAATACCACGCCGAAGGTCGGTATACCCTGTGGCAAGGTACACGCGCTCCGCGCCACGAAAATCCGCTAGCATTGCCGCATTCCTTGGCAGATTGCTGCGATTGTTTGCGCATCTGCTCCGCGATAGATTTTTGCAGTCCCTGCTGGCAGTTCGATGCTGGCAACAACTTCGTTTGTGTCAGAAAGTGCGCAGCCTCGCAGCTCCACAAAATTGTTTTGCTCTGCTTGTGCCTGTGTCGCAAGATTGAATAATTTGCGTTGCCAATAGTAGTAGGTTTTGGGGTTTAATCCGTTTTGCTCACACCACGCGTTTACACTGATGTTGCTGTTGCGGCATTCTGCTACACGATGGCTCCACAGTTCTGCTTTTTGTGCGTGACTTAGCATCTGTAATTCTTGGTTCATTTCTTCGCTCCTGTCAGTGGCTAAAACGCTCTAATTAGAGTGCTTTAGAGTGGCTTAGACTTTTAGTCAAGTCTGACAGGTTTTTAGAAACTTCGCAAGCCGTCTTTTATTTGACGGTTACTATTGAAACGCGATAGAACGCGTTAGATATCCTTTGAAAACGCTTTGATTTTGTGCATTTTTTAGTTTATAACGATGCGGTCGCACTGCAAGAGGAGGCAAAACAAGGCAGCTTACTCTGATAACTGCGCAAGGAAAGAACTTGTATCGGTAAAGATAGATAAATCTTGCTGTGTTAGCTTTTCTTTGACGGCAGCGACTTCTTCGGGATGGGTAATCAAATATTTTAGTTTTTGGTAGATTGCGTCCTCATCGTTTTGGGCGATAAAACCGTTTTCCCCCTCGATAATTTGCTCATGCGCCGATTTATATTCGCTAATCAGCGCAGGTGTGCCGATAATCAAGGCTTCGTCCACCGAGATGGGTTTGCCCTCGTAATAGCTTTGCAGTACAAACAAATCCGCTTGCTTGGTATAGGGGTGCGGGTTGGACTTGACCCCAAGCAGATGGATGATATCCCCCACCTCTGCTGCGGCAATCTGCGCCTCAAACTGGGCGCGATAAGGGCCATCCCCCACTAAATACCAGTGGAAGGCAATGCCATCTGCCTTCAGGCGAGCGCAAATCCGCACAAGGCGGTCAAGCGCTTTTGCATTGTTTTCTAGACGGGCAACCGTGATGCAATCAAAACTGCTTTTGAGAAAAAGCTCTGTGGGTTGCTGCGCAAGGGTGGTGATTTTTTCAACATCTAGCACATTGCGGAAATTTCCGATTTTATGGCTGTAAAAGGGCAGCATTTCCTGTAATACCTTTTGCGTTGCCCCCGACACCGTCATGATCTTATCGATGTCGCGATAGCCCTTTTTATCCATGTGTGGATCCATCTGGGCAATCTTGTAATCAGTATGGAACACAGACACCTTGCGCTTTGCTTTTACCACCTTCGAGAGGTAATAGCTTGGGAAACTTTCTTCCCACGCAACCACGCAATCATACGCTGTTAAATCATGTGGCACGGCATACTGCGACACATTCAGATAAAAGAGCACCTGCATCCATTTGACCATTAAGTGGGTATAACGTCCACGGTCAAACAGGGTTGCCGCTGCAAAGCGATACATATAATAGGGATTTGTGAAAAAACGCAACCACTTTTTCCAACTTGCCATTGGCTGAGTAATATACTGCACCGTTAAACCGTCATATTCTGGCACAGGAATATCGCTTTTTTCAAACAGCAGCAGCTGCACCTGCACACCCTGTGCGCTGAGGTATTTCAGCATGGGCAGGATACTTGCAGTAAAGCCCCCCACCGAAAACACGTTCATAATAATACAAATTTTCATCTATGGTTCCTTTGTTACACATTGCTGTTATAAATGCCGCCATGCGAACACACAGCGGCATTTATCCAGTTAAATTAATGAGCGCCAATGCTTACGGATAACATTTAGGCGGATTTTCAGCCTACCTAGTACCGTTTGTTCATCCTCTGTGCGCACGTCTAGCTCTGATAAATCACATGGCTTATCATCCATGCCGCGCACTGAAAGGTCGATTTCAATCCCATGCTTTTGCAACAACTCCACCCCAATCGGTGTCCACTTGCCGCGGTGTACTGCGCCGCCAAGCACTGCATCATAAGTAAACGCCTGCGGTTGCCCTTTGATGGCACAATAATATTTACGCGGACGTAAACGGGCGCGAATGTTAGAGTAAATCTCAAACTCCCATGGGCTTTCGTGCATCCGTAATAAAGCAAGCAATTCTTTTTTTCGCCAAAGCCCGATTTGGGTATTTACCTTATAGGGGGTTGCCTGTTTGCGGCGCACGTAACCCTCGAATTTGCCATCCTCAATGCATTCCCACAACGTTGGCACAAAGCTAAAATGCGCAATCTGATTGTTTTGCTGCAAATAACCAAGGCAGGCATCGATTTTACTTTGGTCAACGGGCGCTTCCAAAAAGAAATCTTCTAATAAAAAGAGGACATATTCGCTTTCAATGGCAAGCAGATGGTCTTTCAAACGCTGCGACCAGGTGGGCACCGCCTTATTTTGATACAAGCCCAATGTGCGCACCTGCAAGCCCTCGAACGCATAAGTTTCTTCCTCAGTATTCAGGATGATTTCTTGCTGCGCAAGTTCTGGCCAGTTTGCTTTTAGGATGGTAAAGAATGGGTCCCACAAATCGCGATATGCATCGCAAGAGGATACAAGAATGGTGTAGTCTGATTTCATACGGTCATCGTTCCTTCGTGTGATTGTGTCGGTTACTGATTGCTTTTTCTAACGCTGTGCGCACTATGCCCTGGTAAGCAAGGCAGCGCGCTTATGCCGGAAAACATGCTAACAACTGCTTATTTTGCCCAAGGCTGCTCGCCAAGGGTGATGGTTTCACCGGTGGTTACCGCTTCGGTCATCGCAATGGCAATCAGCGCATCTTGCATGGCATTTGCGAGGGAATAGCAAGCGTCTTTGCCCGTTTCGATATATTCTTGCATCCCAAGCATACAGGTTGCCATCGAGATTTCATCATCGTTAAAGCGTTTGTACATGTGTGGGTTTTCAAACAGCACTTCGCCGTTCAGCGTCATGTGCTGATGGGAAAGCCCGTTGTTTTTGTGTACACCGCGGTCTGCACGTACCATAGTAGAAGTCACAGCTAGTCCATCTGCGTTAACATAGCGCACATCGAAATCATTGATTTCGCCATGGCTACCCTGCACATTTAAGCTGCGGGTGCGGATGGCAGAGTGATAGTTCTTGCCCGCAAAATCAAAGAAAGCAACCTTGCCATCCTCCCATTTTAGGGTGATGACATCGCGCACTGCTTCACCCATTTCGCCACTGGTCACAATGCCATAGCGCGAATCTGTTTCCACCACAGGGAAGGTAAAACGTTCGCCTTTTACGCTTACCCCTTTCATTCCTGCACCAAACACACGGCGGAACACCGCAACCGCATGATAGCCGTGCAGCGCAGCAAGGCGCATGTTCGATACTTCACCAATCATACCTTTTTCGATGATTTTATTGACCGAGGCATAAAGTGGCCAGAAATGATACTGTTCTGCCACCTGAATTTTCACATTGTTTGCCTGCACATAATCCCAAATGCGATAGAGCGCCTCGCGGTTACTTGCAGGTGGGGTTTCACACAAAATAGGCATCCCGGCATCGCCAAGCACCTTAATGTATTCCTCAAACGCAAAATGCGAAATACAAAGAATGACAAAATCAGGTTTTGCCGCAAGGACATCGTCCATCTTGGTGGTGGTGGCAATGCCCCATTCCTTTGCATAGGCGGCAGCTTTTTCTTCACTGCGGCTTAGCATATTGGTGAGTTCAAACTGCTCAGGCATTTCTTTTGCAATACGTAAAAAGAAATCTGCGCGCCAACCAGTACCAATTAGACCAAAACGAATTTTTTTCATCTCAAACGCTCCTTTTTGTTCTGTGTGTTTACAGTGCAGGCTCTGCACTCTTCTTTTGTAACTAACATCTATTATATCACAAAGCTCCACAGAAAAAAACGCATATTGCCAAATTAAAACCCGCTTTTTACTAGACAGCACAGGACAAAAAAGCTATACTAACAGTAACAGCATTTGCATTTACTTATGCGCAAAATGCCTTGCTATTCTTTTTCGTGTTGCAGGATTTGATTGCAACACAAATCCATATCAAAGCCACGTGGAACAAAGGAGCATGTATCATGAAAAAAATCTTATTGGGTCAAACCGGGATGGAAATTTCTCGCGTATTTTACGGCGGGATTGTATCGATGGACGACGGGCAGGAAAACTCTGACCGCTATGTCGAATATGCCATGGAAAAAGGCATCAACTATTATGACGTTGCCCCTACCTATGGTGATGCACAGGAAAAGCTAGGCAACTCGCTCATTCCCTATCGCAACGAGATTTATCTTGCTTGCAAAACCAGAGAGCGCAGCACCGAAGGGGCAAAGGCGACCTTAGAACAATCGCTGAACCTGCTGAAAACCGACCATTTTGATTTATATCAAATGCATGAGCTCTCAAGCGTAGAAGAGGTAGAGCGCGCCTTTGCGAAGGACGGCGCATTTGAAGTATTACTGCGTGCCAAAGAAGAAGGCATTGCCAAGCACCTTGGCATCACCTGCCACAACGATGCTGCTGCTCTGCGCGCGCTAGAACTATATGATTTCGAGACAGTGCTCTTCCCCACCAACTGGTGCGTAAACATGGGCAAGGGCTTTGGCAACGCGATTGCCGCTGAAATCAAAGCGCGTGGCATTGGCTTCTTGGGGATGAAATCCATGATTCATCGCGCGTGGCTGCCCGGCGAGCGCGATGCTTCGCGGTTCCCGAAATCATGGTGCAAGCCAATCAGCGAAAACGATGCCCTTACCGTCGCTGCCATCAAATACGCATACAGCCTAGGCGCACAGGCAATTGTGCCCCCCGGCAACTTTGAAAATTTCTCATTTGCCGTAGAGCATGCCGATGAAATCACGACCCCACTGACCGACGCAGAGCGCGAACTGCTAAAGGCAGAGCTTGCCGCGGTAGATGGGAAGTATTTTTTCTAAGGAGGACACTCCCGCTAATAGATAAGCGCCGCAGCAAAATAAAACGATTGTCACTGCCACCGATTATAATTATGACTCTAGCATTTTATTTTGTAGATTTTCAAGAAGTTCAATATAATCTTTTTCTACCCGTGACACCGCATTTATCTGCAAAATTTTATATTTTTGATATTCTTCTTTTGCTTTTTTCTCTGCTGTTTTCGCACTGATAGAGCCAGCATGGGTTAAAATCTCATGGCGAGATAGTTTTAAAAATCCGTCTAACGTTTCAATCCAATCGGACATATACATCGGAATTCTGCGTCTTGCCTGCATTTCAGCAAATTCTAAGTAGGCAGAAACAACATCATTTAAAGCAAGGATTTCATCTTCCGTACAATAATTTTTTGCAATAAGTGCGTCGGCTTGCTTTGGCGCGTCACCTTTAAAGCTAGTCATACCCATATTAGGCTTGTCTGCATCAGCAGTATAAAAAATCTTTTCTGCAGCAGTTTGCCCATGTGCTGCCCAGTGCATTTTATTTTGTACGGTTTTGAAAAACAACATAGAGCTTTCTTCTCGTGGGTCATAGTCAACACTGGTGGCATAAATATCAAGCACTTTTCTCCAAAAAACTTTCTCAGAGGAACGAATATCACGAATTCGCTCAAGCAATTCATCGAAGAAAAGGCCACCACCATTATTTTTGAGAATATCATCATTCATTGCAAAGCCTTTTTGCATATATTCTTTTAAAACACTGCTTGCCCAAATTCTAAACTGAGTACCGCGAAGCGATTTTACACGATAACCGACCGAGATAATAACATCGAGGTTGTAGTAATCAACTTGATAGGTTTTGCCATCGGAAGCAGTGTAGGCAAATTTTGCCCAAACTGAATCTTTTTCGAGCTCACCTTCTTTGAAAATATTTCTAATATGTTTACCTACAACGCTTTTGTCCCTTTGAAACAGTTCTGACATTTGGTCAATGGATAGCCAAACGGTGTCTCCGTCGAAGGTGGATTCGATTTTAGTTAAACCATCCTCGGTTTGATACATGATGATTTCGGAGTTGTTGTTTATTTTTGACATTTAAACACCTCCTCATTAACTCTTATCAAATATGTAATATTACCATCTACTATTTCTTTTAACACGAGATATGCACTTTTAAATATCTGTTGCCACTCCTCATTTAAAGGGTCGATAATTTCGTGGAAAAGTGCATTTCTTAGCCTGTATGCAAAACTTAAGAACCATAAAAAACAATCACTTTCTTGGTCATATGCAGGGTATTTACCATCTTCATAATTATACAAGAAATTTGAATATGGTAATTGAAATAATAGTTTTTCATCATTCAACCTATCTGGATTTTTGCAAAAATTCGCAAATACAGAGAGCTGTTTGTCAGCAAAAATTTGCATTCTATCAAATATTAGTAAAAATTTAGCATTTCCTCGTTTAGGCAATATATTTCTTTTCTCCTCTATCTGTTGATAAAGCAAACTCGAAAGTTTAGTTTTTAATTTGTCATAGAACGTTTCAATGAGGTTATACTCATTTGGTAAAATTTCACTATTTTTAATCATTTCAATGATTTCTACGCATATTTCATTGTAAGAAACTTGACAATATATTGGAGTTGCTTGAACACCTAATTTCTCTCTATATACTTTATCAACACATTTTAATGTACAGGAAATGCGTTCTTTTTTTATTCTTTTAATATCTAATTTAAATCCACTTAATTGTTTTACACCATCTTCGTTTTCATATTCAATAATATCAGGATATTCAATCGATAACCTCTGACTAAACCCGTAATAATCCACAAAAATATAGCTAGGATATCTATCTGCAATCATCTTGAAGCCATTTTTGTACACTCTATAAAAATCATCTTTTACACTATCAAAATTCAGATACTCTTTATACTTAGTATCAAAATCGTCCTTATACTTTAAGATATATTTGCCATCTCCCACTATATTAGTATCTGTTTCATGTAATGGGTGTAAAACTCTCATTGTTGCTACAAAAGCAAACCAAGTTTTAATAAAAAGCGTAACAAAATCCGACTCAGTAATAGCACGCCAATTATCGTATGTGTTATTCGGCATTATGCACCTCCCGAACTGACAGTTCTCCTCAACGCTTCTTCCAACTTATACATCAAATCACTGGCAAGCATTAACTTTCGCATAGCATCTTCTTTTTCAAGTTTGTTGTTTTTATGTGCATTAGGATTTCTCCATGCTTGGATAGAACCCGCAAATAAATGTTCATAGCCTTCTTGTATCGCTCTTAATGTCGCATTTGAGCTATCGGTAAACGTAATATATTTTTGTGTTGAGAAAGTATTTAACATCATGTCCTTATCGCTTAGAATTTCTTTTGCGCCTATAGCTTCTCTATATTCTCTAACAATGGAACAAATTTCTACAAGCGCCAATTGAACCGCACCTGCATAATCTTCAATCTCAAAATTTTTTTTTGAGATTTCTACTATTTTAGGATGAATATAACCCCAAACACCCTCTTGCTTTAGAGATAACTCTTCATTTATTAACTGTAACAACATATAAAGCTGTGCAAATATGATATTTACAACTATTATATACCCATCCTTAAACTGAAACAAATTCTCTGCAATTCGTAGTATTTGATCTTTATACACCGGTCTTGTTTCACCATAATAATACGCAATATCCATCAATATTTTTTTAATATTAATAAAATCCGCGCGTTGAACTATTAATTGATTTGAAAGTGCTATATCTCGATTCTCTACAGACCAATTTGAAAGTTTATAAATTTTGTTTTTAATATCATCCATCTTAAACACCCTTCAACATCCTTATCGCTACATCTTCACCTTGCTCGATGGCAACTTCTATCGCTGTTTTTGCCAGTTCTAAAAGTTCTTCTGATTTGCTGCGCAGTGCAAATGATTCTTTTATATTTACAGCTATTTTTTTTTGCACCCCATCATCAATAAAAGGCACTGGCATTGACAGAAATTCATCTTTATTTATCGCTGATAATATTGTTCCCGAACAACGCTTTTTCAACAACAGTTGTATGTAGTCAGATTTAAAAAGCACTAATAATGTTTCCGAATTCATTATATCTGAATCTAGCACGTAAAAACCGGTAGAACATAATGCTTCATCGTGGGTAGCATCAATTATCGCACAACTATCAAGAGATCCTTCTATCGAAGATACAATAACTTGCCCTTGTTTTACAAGTCGTCTTGCACGTGTAGGAAGTTCTGAGCCGTCTAAAATATCAACGTTATTGATTTCACCACTCAAACCTATATTAGACAACTCTATATATTTATATTCTTGATTGCTATCTGGATTAAAATTTGCATCATATAAGTTACACAAAGTATTCACCGTGTGCAAACAGGCCAACTGTCGTTCTATATTTGAATATTTGGGTTGATAGTATTCTGCATCCAGACGACCAATCACATCAAATGATGACGATAAACTTATTACGGACATTGCTTTTTCATTATCAAAATCCGCGCTAACATCTAAATAAGTAATCAACATTTTTTCCGCGCTTGTATATAGCTCAGCAGATTTTTTTTTGAAATCGTATGACAATTCAATAAAATCCACACACAACTTTTGCAAAGGCTCACTAAATATAGGAACGATTAACCTTCCCACTTCCTCGCAATTCAAGTTAACTTGTTCTGTTTGTCTAGACAAATAGTGTAAGTAAGTAGAGCCAAATTTTCCGTTTATATAAAGGTTAAGAACGCCTGGTTTAATGATGTTATTATTGCATCTGATTAATGCTATGTTTTGATTTATATTTGCAGGTAAGATGTCGTTTGTAACTAAACACGTCCGAGCAATTATATCCTCACTTGCTCCGATAATCGTGGTAATAACATCATTTTCTTTTAGTTGCGAATTTTTGATTTTTTGATTTCCTAAACAAGATAGTTTATCCGAAAAAATTGGTTTAATAACATTTCGCCTTAAATTATCTGTTTTTATGAAATTTATATTGCCCCCGTAATAATCGGTTATCTTCATTGACGGAGTATGACCTGTTTTAATCGTTTCACTTACTATGTCTTTAAGCAAATTATGTGGAATTTTTTCTAACTTGGATTTATTAATAAGATAACGATATTGAAAAAATTCACTATCTATTCTTTTTGAGGTTTCTAATTCACTCAATCTAATTTCTATCGCTTCAAGCCCATCTATCAAAGCCTTATATTTAACTTCGTTGAAAGGTTCAACAGATGGGCTCATTGAAAAAAACTTAAACCTTCCTTTTTGGCAAATTCTATAAACGCTTCTGCAATACCATCATTTGTGCGTCCCTCATGATTAAACAAATCATGTTTCACGATCAAATGACCATGTGCATCCAATAGATTTTCTGGATATTCATCAAACCAAATCCTCGGTTCATATTCTTTTCTATCTTCAACAGACATTTCTCTGTATTTAATACCATCAATTATATCATGAGCTTTTTTGTGACGATATCTTGTGATTTCATCAAGCGACGCATGCTGTGCTAACAATTCAGATTTTTCATACTTTACAGTTGTATATACTCCACTCGTAATATCTATGATTTCAACAATATCCTTTTTCACATAAATTTTATCGCCAGAGTTATCTTTACCTTTTTCTTGCATCGTAGCAAAGAAAATATTATAATCGTCAACTTTAGGGCACAACTCATCATCCCACTTTTGCACAAATAAGACACTCGTTTTTGTACTTGTATGTGGCTTAAACGTATTCCCATGTAAACCCACAACTGCAAGAATTCTGCATCGTTCTGCAATGAAATCACGAATTTGTTTATCTGTTGAATTATTAAATCTACCTTGTGGTAAAACAATAGCCATTCTTCCACCAGGCTTTAGGAAATTGAGGTTTCTTTCAATAAACAAAATATCTCGGCTGACCTTAGTCTGCCATTTACCTTTTGCATTTTTTCCAAGCTCATATCTTGAAATAATCTGATTTTCTTTTATATCACCTGCAAAAGGGGGATTTGCCATAACAATATCAAAGTTAAAATCTTGATAACTCTTACTATCCACCTGTAGTTCTTGTAAACGTGAAAAACCCTCAAAATATGTTTTCATCCATGTTTTTTCTTTTGAAAACTCATCCCATCGACTATAATCAAGTGTATTTAAATGTAAAACGTTTGTATGACCATCGCCAGCAATTAAATTTAGTGTTCGTGCTACTCTAACAGCTTTTTCATCAAAATCTATACCATAAACCTTTTCCTTAACATATTCAGTAAAATCAAAAGGTTTTTGATCCAAGGAAAATAAATCACTTACTTTTATGTTTCTATCAATTGCCATTTGGCGCCAAACATGAAAGATGGAATGGACAGGAAATCCACTACTTCCACACGCTGTGTCAATAATTGTTTCTGTTTCAAGTGGATTCATCATTTTAACACACATATCAATAACGTATCTTGGTGTAAAATACTGTCCTTTTTCACCCTTGCTTGACTTGCTCATTAAATATTCGAACGCATCATCCACAACTTCTAAGTTGCTATTAAAAAACTTAATCGTTTGTAACGAAGCCACACAAACTGATAAGTGAGATGGTGACAATAAAATTTTGCTATCTTCTGCAAAAACACCTTTCCATTTTCTCTTCGCTTTTTCAAACAACTCTTGTGCTGATTCTTTCAAAGAAAAGTCGGTACGACCTGCATTCGTGAACTCCAAATACCTACCTTTGTTTTGTCCACTTAGAAATTCATCGTATAATTTGGTGAAAATTAGTTTAAAACATTCTTCAAATACATCAACACCCGCATTTGCAAGAACTTCATTTTCTAAATCCTTAATAATATCTTTTAAAGAAATTTTATCTTTTTGTAATCTATCATTTTCTTTTAAGTCTTCAATTGTCCACCTTTGAGACACTATATCTAAAAGCGTTTCACTTGCAGACGGAATATCTCTAATATCCTCAAAATAATTAGGATCTTTTCTATTGTAGTATGAAATTTGGCTACCATTAGTCCATACCCCAATAGGTGCACCAGTAGCATTACAATACGATTTTAACTGTTCTTTACCATCTGTCAGCTTAGGCTTTTTTAATTCAACGATAATATAAGCAACAGTAGGTCTATCTTTATCCCATATAACAATATCTGCACGTTTGATTTCTCTACCAAAATAGATTGGGGATTCTAGCGCTATTCTCTCAGCTGGGTAGTTATACTTGGTCATTAACTTACGCAAAAACAACTGACGAATAACTTCTTCTGGCGTTAACTTTACATCTTTTTTTCGAATCAAGCAATTGATATATGCAACATCATTCCCTTTAACCTTTTTCATTTCAACTTTGCTCTCTACATAATCTATTTCAGCTTGTCCAAATTGAGTGTCTTTATAATTTGAATTTTTTAATATTTGATTTATTATCATAACCAATACTCCTTATACTTATTCGCACCTACTAAAACCTTAATGCAATTTCATGAATTTCTTGAACAATTCAACTGTTTTTATCTTTTCTTATAGTCTTATTTTTAATATGACATGCCACATCTCGGCACAAAAATCAATGACTAGCATTTTATAAAAACTAGTTGCATCATTATTCCTCCCCCGCTTCTCCTGACTTCACCCATGCATCTACTTCTGACTTCTTAAACTTCCACAGTTTACCGACTTTACAGCAAGGAATAGTTCCTAATTTAATCCATTTATGGATTGTAGTTGTCGTAACACCTAAGTGCTCAGCAATGTCTTTTGTAGAAATCCAAGGTTCGTTTATATTATTCATTATAAAGCCCTCCACCTTACTTACCTATTATATAGTTTATTATATCACGGCTTAAAGAAAAAGCCTATCATTTGATATAAATTCATATAATTTTATTCCACCTATTATACCGTTATCCTGCTGAAAAAATATCTACCAAAGCATTTACTGGCATAAAAAAAGCGCTGCCACAGATATTTCTATCTGCAACAGCGCCTTTTAGTATGCGGATAAGAGGACTTGATAAGGCACTTGCTTAATGAGTGCGAGCGCCGCAGCGCGAAGTGCGAATTTAGCATAGCCTTAGTCATGCAGTGAGGAGCAGGTTAGTCGCGACCACCCGCCGCAGCGGGTGTGCCGTGCTTAGGCGCGGTGCTTGGCGAGCGATGCTCTGCGCACGAACGAACGTTTTCTAAAAAATAAAACAGGGAGTCATGCGACTCCCTGTTTTATATATGCGGATAAGAGGACTTGAACCTCCACGCCCTTGCGAGCATTAGAACCTGAATCTAACGCGTCTGCCATTCCGCCATATCCGCACAGCGAAACTTCTTAATAATTAAGAATGTAACGCTAATTAGTATACACAGTGCAGCGCCGTTTGTCAATAGCTTTTGGGCAGCTTTTCGCGATTTCTCATCGCCGTTTGCTATGCCGCCTATTGCGAGGTGCGCAGCCCCCCTTGTAACGCGCCGCGCAGACCAAGCGGCCAGATTAACACAAGGTACACTAGCCCCATCACTGTACCGCCAACGCTGAGCTGTAAAATCAGCGCCCACACCCCAAAAGCGGGCAAGCCTCCCCACACAAGGTACACCCCCGACACCGCCAAATGGCTTGCCACTGCCGCGATAAGTGCCGCAAGGCAAGGGGTCAGCACCCATGCGGAAAATTGCAGCTTGATATTGGTGATTTGCAACAGGCGGCGGGTATTCATGATGCAGGTGTACGCGTTGGAGGCAAACATCACAAGCAAAAAACTCATCATCCCAAACCGAGGCAACAGCAGCACCACCAAGAGTATCCGCGTGATGGAATCCTCTGCGCTGTAACGGAAGGTTGCTTTCTGCTCACCCAAGCCTTTGAGTGCGCCTGTGACCATATTTTCTAGATACATAAAGGGTGCCATCGGCGCAAGCCATTTTAAATAAAACCCGGTTTGCTCACTTTGATATAATAGCTCACCCAAGCGCGCTGCAAAGACGAAAAATGCCACCCCGGCAAGCACCGAGGCATACATGGTGAGCAGGAACATTTTATGTAATAATCGCGCCAACTGTTGCTGATTGCCCTTGACATGTGCCTCGGTGATTTCGGGCATTAACAGGGTGGCAAGGCTGCCAAGCACCCCCATCGGGAACACAAGCAATGGAATTGCCATCCCTTTGAGGACACCATATTGTGCGAGTGCTTCCGTGCGTCCACCCGCACTGACAAGATACAGGGCAAGGCAGGCGGGCACTAACATATTCTCTGCCGTGTGCAGCCCACTGGCAAGCACCCTGCCCCCCGCCACAGGCCAGATGATCTCCCAAATCCGCGCTTTGGCATTGCGGGGTGCTTTTGCGGCAAGGTTGCCGTAGGTTGCCTGCTGCTCTTTGCGGTAAAACCATGCCATGGCAAGGCAAGAAATCGTTTCGCTGACCGTCGTGCCGACAAAGACAATCACGCAGCGCAATTCAAGAGAGGCACCTTCTGTTTTGAGTAGCAATAGTAGTACCAAGCCAATGCGTACTGTTTGCTCTGCAAGCTGACTGTACACATTGGGCTGCACCTGCCGCCGTGCCAAAAAGAAGCCACGCAGCACAGCTGCAATCGCCATGGCGGGTAGAGATAGTGCGGCAATCTGGATAGCACTTGCTGCGCGCGCATCGCCAATCCAATAGGTTGCCGCAAGCTGCGCGGTGATGATTTGCAGTGCCGCGGCACCCACACCAAAACCAGTCGCCACCCAAAGCAACCGCTGCATCATCCCCTTGGTGCTCGCAAGACTTGTGTGGAACTCCTCTGTCACTAGGCGGGTTGCCGCCACCGATACCCCCGCCGTGGCTAGGGTGATAAAAACTGCATAAAAAGCAATGATGAGCTGATATAAGCCCATACCCTCATCCCCTAGTTCATTCGCCAGATAAATGCGAAATGCCATGCCCGCCAAGCGCAAAACAAGGTCTGAGGCCATCAGCACCGTCGCATTTTTCAGATAGCTTTGTTGCTTCGCCATTGTTCCCCCTTTGTTTGCACAAATCAAAATGAACCCCCTACAAAAACAACCAGATATGGCATTTTTACCACTTGAAAAATTGTTTCGTTCAAAAGATATGCCCGCGTTTTGGGGAATATGCTATCCCTGATAAAATGCAAAATCGCTTTCGTAAATCAGTTTCTAACAAAAGAGGCAGAAAAGATAGCAAGAAGGCAGCCGATAACATTGCAGGGCAAAAAAAATTGTGCTATACTAGGCACAGTTCAAACTGGATTGCCACTGCAAAAGGACTAGGCAGGACAACCCTCTTTTATAAAAGAAAAAGGAGAATTATTATGAGTGAAGAATGTTCGCACGATTGTAGCAATTGCAGCGCAAATTGCGCTAGCCGTACCGCAGAAAGTTTTCTTGCCCCACCCAACGCATGCAGCAACGTGAAAAAAGTAATCGGTGTTGTTTCGGGCAAAGGCGGTGTTGGTAAAAGTATGACAAGCGCCATGCTTGCTGTTTCGATGCAGCGCCGCGGCTATCGCTGTGGTGTGTTAGATGCCGATATCACTGGCCCTTCTATCCCCAAACTATTTGGTATCAAAGGGCATGCCCTTGCTGACGAAAACGGTTGCTGGCCCATGGAAAGCCTCGGCGGTGTTTCGGTGATGAGCATTAACCTGCTTGTCGAAAACGAAGAAGATGCCGTGGTATGGCGCGGGCCTGTCATCGCAGGTGCGGTCAAACAGTTCTGGACGGATGTGGTATGGAAAGACATTGACTTTTTATTTGTCGATATGCCTCCCGGCACAGGCGATGTACCTCTGACGGTATTCCAAAGCCTGCCTGTGGATGCGATTGTTGTTGTGGCAAGCCCACAGGAACTCGTCAGCATGATTGTGGGCAAAGCAGTACAGATGGCGCAAATGATGAATGTTCGCATGCTTGGGCTTGTAGAAAACATGAGCTATCTGGTATGCCCTGATTGTGGCAAAGAAATCAAAATTTTTGGCGATAGCCACGTAGAGGACACCGCCGCAAAATACAACCTACCCATCCTTGCCAAAATGCCAATTGACCCCGCCCTTGCTGCCAAGGCAGATGCAGGCGAGATTGAAACCTTTACTGGTGACTACCTAAACGGCGCAGCAGACGCAGTAGAAGCGCTCATCCAATAAGGAGTATATATGCCACTTTCTAAACCTAACTACAAACGATTTATCCCGCTCGGACTATTTCTGCTCGGCATTTTATCTGCCGTGATTTTATCCTTTAAAAATGGATACTGGAGCATCACCTCTGCGGATTATGAATCGTTGCGGTGTTTCTTTTTGCAGTGTAGAATTTCCGCGTTAGATACCATAAAAGCAGAGCTAGATGCACAGGGAATTTATTTAGCATTGTCATGGTTTTTAGACCACAACTCTGCCTATTACCTCTATTTATCCTATTTGGCAAATGCATTTAATTTTGATTCTGGCAAAACGTTCCTTGTGGTACAATATGCTTTTATTGTGTTATTAATGGGTGTTTTCCCCACTCTGATTTACAAAATCACCAACAGTGTGAAAATCGCGCTCGTTAGCATTGCGCTCTTCTTTTGCATGTCTCACATTGCCCCTGCTTCGATGTTTCAAATCAACGATTGCTATTGGGCATATTATTTAATTATTGCAATTGGTATGCCAGTACTCTATATCTTAATCACCAACAAATGGTCTGCAAGCATGTGGTATTATACCTTTTTGCTTTCTTTCACCATCGCTGTTTGCAATACCGCGCGTAGCAATGCTGGAATTTTTTTCTGGATTGCATTGCTTGGAATTGTCATCTATAAAAACATCCCTAACGTAAAAGCATACCTAAAAGCAAGAAGTGTAAAATTGCTTGCACTTATCCTTGGTGTTTGCATGGTATTTTCTAGTGCAAACATCTTGACCGTCACGGTGCCAAACCTTTATCTTACCGCAACGGGACAAGATGTTTCTGCCCGTCTAGATACCATGGGACCATGGCATACTTTATTCATTGGGCTTGGTTGGATTGATAACCCAGATGGAATTTATTATGAGGACACCTGCGGGTTTGAGCAACATCCTGAAACCTTGACAGATTATCCTTATCCACAGACACTTGAATATATGGAAGCAATTAAGCACACCTATTTTGAAACGCTTGCAGGGCATCCGTTTGTTTATTTTGCAAGCTATGTATTAAAGGTGCTGCTTTCCTTGGTGATGGGCATTCGACCGACGATATTTTTCGGGCTTGCCTTTGTTTTGATACCGTCTACCATCATTGCCGCTGGTGTAGGGTGCTTGCTGATTGGCGCATACCTGTTTACCATGTGGCGCATGCTGCGATACTGCCTAAAGACAGAAGGTCGCGTTATTTTGAAAAAACTGTTGCCACTGATTATTCTCGCTATCGTTTCACTGCTCAATGGCTTGTTACCCGCCGTTGTCGCAATGCCTACCTATGTTTATGTCGCAGGTGTTGTGGGTGCCTATGATATCTTTGCCATTCTTGCAATGATGGTTACTGCATCGCATTACTTTGCCCTCAAAAAACAAGGCAACTGCCCCGAACTACCCGCTACCCCTGAGGATAAGGAGTAACCATGCTTTCACAAAACGCACAAAAAAGCAAACACTTTATTGCAATCGGTTTATTTGTTCTCGGTATTTTATCTGCCATTGTACTATCGCTTAAAAATAATTACTGGACGATTACTACAGCAGATTATTACTCCTTAGAATGTTATTTTCTACACATTCGCCTCTCTTATTTAGAGGCAGTTACCCTGCAACTACAAAACGAAGGTATTTATAAGGCATTCACTTGGTTTTTAGACCACAACTCTGCTTATTATTTGTATCTTTCTTATCTGGCAACTGCATTTGATTTGGATGCAGGCAAAACCTTTATCATCGCACAATTTTTCGCCATTTTATTTTTAATGGGTGTTTTCCCTGTTTTGATGTATAAAATCACCAAGCGGGTTTCTTTCGCCCTCGCAAGCATCGTGCTGTTCTTTTTAATGCCAAACATTGTGCCTGCCTCGATGTTTCAAATCAACGATTGTTATTGGGTTTATTACTGGGTCTTGATGATTGGTGTGCCTATCTTATATATTTTATTGACCAACGAATGGTCTAATAAAATGTGGGGGTATACTCTGTTATTATGCTTCACCCTTGCGATTGCACAGCTTGTGCGTTCTAATGCCGGTGTGTTCCTTTGGATTGCACTAATTGGCGTTGTGATTTACAAAAACATTGCAACCATCAAACAGTTCATCAAAATCAAGAGCCCAAAGATTTTATCTCTTTTGCTTGGACTTATTATCATTTTCACCTGCCAAAACCTCTTTACCACTGCGATACCAAACCTGTATTTATTGGCGACAGGACAAGATATTTCAGAGCGCTTAGATACCATGGGACCTTGGCATACACTATACATCGGTCTTGGATGGCGCGATAACCCCGATGATATCTATTATGATGACATCTGCGGCTATGACCAACATCCAGAGTTATTGCAAGATTCGTATGCCGAGGGCAGTGCAAGCGGTAGTATTGCAACTGACGATGAAAGTGTCGACGTTTATTTAGAAGGTATCTTTCTGCCTCAAACAGAAGCCTATATTGATGCCATTAAGGTGTCTTATTTCGAGGCATTGAGCGGTCATCCACTTATCTATTTTATCAGTTATCTGTTAAAAGTAGCCGTCGGTCTAGTCATGGCTATGCGTATTATGCTGCTCTTTGGCATTCCTTTTTATCTGATTCCATCGACCATTGGTGCAGTCGCCGTGAGCGGTTTGCTCTGCGCCGCTTATCTGGCTGCGTTGTGCTACATGCTGCGCTATTGCCTAAAAACACAGGGCAAGCACATCTTGAAAAAACTGCTACCTGTTACTGCTTTAGGTGCAATTGCACTTATCAATGGGTTGCTGCCTGCGGTTGTCGCAATGCCAACTTATGTCTATCTTGCAGGTGTAGCGGGCGCGTATGATATTTTTGTTATTCTTTCATTTGCGGTTACCCTTTCGCATTATTTAGCACTTAGAAAAAGAGAACATCAAATAAAAGGAGAATTGTCATGCTAACCTCTCTCGGCTTAATTTTCCTCGTTGGGCTTAGTATGGCAACCATCTGCCAAAAAATCAAGCTGCCCAGCATCATCGGCATGCTTGCCACCGGCATTATATTAGGACCCTATCTGCTTGATTTGTTAGACGCTTCTATTCTTGGCATTTCAGCAGAATTGCGGCAGCTTGCCCTTGTTATTATCCTGCTAAAGGCGGGGCTTTCCTTAAATTTAGCAGACCTCAAACAGGTTGGTCGCCCTGCGCTGTTGCTTTCGTTTTTACCCGCTAGCTTTGAGGTGCTTGCCTATACCATCTTTGCACCCATGATTTTAGGGGTTAGCACCATAGAAGCTGCTCTAATGGGCGCGGTGCTAAGTGCGGTATCACCCGCTGTGGTGGTGCCACGGATGGTACAACTAATCGAAGATAAAATTGGCACAAAAAAAAGCATCCCGCAGATGCTTTTAGCGGGTGCTTCGTTAGATGATGTCTATGTAATTGTACTGTTTACCACCTTTACCAGTATGGCACTGGGGGGCAGTGCGAATGCCGCCGCCTTTGCGCAAATTCCAGTTTCCATTCTTACTGGGCTTGCGGGCGGTGCGCTAACCGGCTTTTTGCTTGCCAAGTGCTTTACCTATTACCACAACAAGGGGCAAAGCGTTCGCCACAGCGTCAAGGTGATTTTGCTACTTGGGGTCGGCTTCTTACTGCTTGCCGCAGAGGATTTGCTCTCTGGCACACTCGCTTTTTCGGGACTGCTTGCCATCATGGGAATGGCCTGTGTGTTGCGCATTTTTACCACGGAGGGCGTCGCAGCAGGGCTATCCGCAAAATTCGGCAAACTGTGGCTTGCCGCTGAGGTGGTGCTGTTTGTCTTAGTGGGGGCTGCGGTGGATATTCGCTATACCCTCAGCGCGGGAATAAGCGCACTCTTAATGATTTTCGTGGCACTAGGCATTCGTTCTGTCGGCGTGTTCCTCGCCCTGCTAGGCACCACGCTAACCCGCAAAGAGCGGCTATTCTGCATCATCGCTTATCTGCCTAAGGCAACCGTGCAAGCGGCAATTGGCTCTGTGCCACTGGCGCTCGGTTTATCCTGTGGCCCGATTATACTTTCGGTGGCGGTGCTTGCCATCTTAATCACTGCCCCGCTTGGCGCGATTGGGATGCAGGTGACCTATCCCCTGTTTTTAGAACAAGAATAAATCGCTCTATTTTTAAACTTACAATCAAAAACGCTTTCTCGCACTGCCGTGTTTTGACCTGCCCCCCTAAAAGTTAGCTTTCAATACTAACTTTTAGAGGGGCGGGGCATCGTTTGGCAAACGCAAGAAAGCGTTTTTTATTGTTTGATAAGAGATATTAGCCCTTTGGCATAAATAGAATACTTGTTACACAGCGCGGGTAATGGAAGCCGCGTTCACTTTGGGTGCCATCAAAAATCTGGTCAATGCCAGGGTTTGTAGCACAGCCAACCTGCCACCAATGGGCATGGGCGCTGTCTGCACTGGGCATATCGACCTTTGCGCCAAGGATTTCTTCTGCAATAAACTGGCAAAGGAAAATTTTGCTGATCCAAGAGTTATTGCTGCTCTCTGAAAGGCGCCAACCGCCATCTGGGAAGAGGCAAAGCCCGCTGTTGACCACCGTTTCTAGGTGATGGGTCAAACTTTCTAGCAGTTCCTTGCAAACTGGTTGCTGCTGCATCCAGTCCCATTTCCCGATTGCCCAAGGGTAAATCACGCCCTCTACCGCCGGGATAATCATAGTATTATTATCCTCTTTGTAAATCGCAGGGAAGGTACCGTCTGCGTTTTTATAGCCGAGCAAGGTCGTTGCACAAAGAAGCGCTTGGTCTTGCGCCGCAGTGACGAGGGCATGCCCCTGCCCATATAGCGTTTCAAACATATCCATGCATGCGAGGTAGCAGGCAAAGCACTTCATTGCGATATAGGTATTGCCACGTGCCTGCCCTAGGCTTGGGTCAAGGGAATCGTATGTAGTAATCTCCCAACCGCCCTCACAGCGTGAGGAATCGATATCCATAACACCATCTTTTTCTTCACCATCGCGGTTACACATTGAGGTAAAGCAATCTTCAATCACCTTGGCATTGGCGGTCAGCCATGCGGTATCCCCAGTTTGCTTTGCGTAGACTGAAGCTGCTAAAATCCAGTTGCAAAGTTCTTCTTGCGACATGTAAGAAAAGCAATCCACAATTTTGGGAATTTCATAGCTTGAATAACCTTTTTCGGTATATAACCCCGTTACCCCGTGGTCATGGGTAAAGGCAAGCCCGCACTGGTCATAGTAGCTATAATCTTGCACATAGACATCGAGCTGATTTTTCACCACCCATGGGTGCTGCTGCATGTCAAAGAAGAGATGGTCAATCGTCAAATCGAAGGTGTTAATCATGCAGAAGCTGCCTTCGTTCATCGCCCAACGCACTTCGCCATCCTCACTGCGGAAAATCATAGAGCTGATGTAATAGGATTTCACCGATTGCGCCACAAAGAACTTGCGCTCCTCGCTTAACCCGCTTGCTGCCAAGACGGCATCGTTTGCAGCCGCCTCTGTCCACAGACGCGCGCTATACCCAAAGGTTTTATCAAGCACATCAAGCAGAGAGGTGTAATACTGCGTATAATAATATTTTGAGGTAAACAGCCCACTGGTTACCACCTGTGGCAGATACCACCCCAGTGCGATTTCTATAACAGCAACCTCACCTGCGGGCACCTTGACCAAAATGCCCGACATGGGCCCTAGTACATGGGGCACTGGCTGTTTTTTGGCATAAAGCGAGGGGATGTCAAAATCGCCAAACTCTTGCATTTGGTATTTGCCACTGTTTTGCACCGCAAACCCACAGCCCGCATTGCCAAGCACACCCATCAAACGGTTTTCGGTTGCGCGGGCGAGGAAGGTTTTGCCGCGAATGCCGCCCACACCAAACATCGCCTCCATCTCCTCTGTGCCTGCGGTGTTATCCACCATCAAGCGGGCAAGCAAGCCGGGCAATAGCTCATAGGAAAGGTCAGCAGTGCCGGGCTCTGGCAAATCGCAAATACGATTCATGAGGGTAAACGAGATTTTGGGTGCGGTAAAGGTATCGGTTGCATAGGCAAAATCGCGCTTGATTTCTTCTTTGGTAAAGGGCATGACCGCTACTGCTGGCTGTGCTTCATTTTGCGCGTATGCTTCTTTGCCCGAAGCCTGCCCCTCTTCAAAGAAGGGGAAACAGCGGACGGTCTGCCCCTCTTTGTAGCCAATCCAGAGTGGCTCTGGCTGAATACGGTCAGGCTCTAGCAAAAAGCCGCCGCCTTGGTTGTGCAAGCCCATGGCAAAGCCTGCTGCCGCACCGATGGGGCTGTGAATGGTTTGAAAAAACTGTGAATGCATCTCTTTTTTCTCCTTTTTTTATCCGTGATTGCTCCATTCCTGCACTTGGTCAGGCATCAGCATA
Source organism: Faecalibacterium sp. (assembly GCA_044426225.1). GTDB lineage: Bacteria > Bacillota > Clostridia > Oscillospirales > Ruminococcaceae > Faecalibacterium. The sequence goes on from JAWXUQ010000005.1 coordinate 51,433, forward strand.
AATTCGATTTCATCGCAGCTAGCATTGCAAAACGCGGGCAGCACCACTGTGACCTTTTGCTGCACTGCACCATTTTTCAAGGTGCAACGCACCGCACCAGTTGCTTTGTTCCACTGAATGGATACAAGCACCCCTGCGCGGGTCAGCAAGCCTTCTACTGCACCCTTTGCAAAGCGAACAGGTAGCGCAGGCAGCAGTAATATTTTATTTTGATAGGACTGCACGAGCATTTCATTGATTGCCGCAGAAAGCCCCATATTTGCGTCTAGCTGAATGGGTGCATACGGACGGTCTAACCCAATGCCCATGGTGCGCCAATCATTGTGAAGCGTCATGAGGTTTGATAGCACACAGGCGCGGCAAATCATATCAAGGCAATCGAGTGCAAGTTCACTTTCTTCCATACGGGCATAGTTATTTGCCATGTGGGCAAGTGACCACCCAGTTTGCTGATTGATGCCCACAGTCAACCGCTTTTTCACCGCAGTGACGCATGCCTCATACAGGCTTGGGTCATCACTTTTATGAATTTCATTCCCTGGGAAGAAGGGGTACAAGTGCGATTGATGGCGATGATGATAATTATCTTGGTAATAGGGGTGCATCCATTCTTTCAGCGCGCCATCTTCATTGATTTGATAGGGCGGAATTTTTGCAAGGCTTGCTTGCCAGTGGGCAATGTTTTCTGGCTCAATGCCGCAGATTGTGCACCCCTCAATCAGGTGGAGCAACGTTTCTTTTGCAATCGCAAAATCCATGGTTGCGTTCATGGCAGTTTTCATCTCGATACCAGTTTCCACCTGATACTGCCAATAGTTCCCCGGCATATTCTCGGGTGAATTCGAGGGGGAGCTGATGTAATATCCATCCTCACCCACAAAGAAAAAGTCCTCGTAAAAGAGCGCAACTTCTTTTAGGTAAGGGATGGCACGCTGCTGCAAAAAGGTTTTATCCCCGGTAAAGCGGTAATAATCATAATAATGCTGCCCGACCCAACCTGCGCCACCCGTCCAATACAAAATGTGCGGGTGCGTCAGTTGCAGCAGCCCTGTGACGGGGGTAGTAGGCGCAGGCATATAAATACCGCGGCACCCATAGAGTTTTTTCGCATTTTCTCTAAAATCATCCATCAGCTTATCGACGTAATCAAAGACTGCCAATAAAAGCTGCGGCATATTGCCAGTGAGCGCCTGCCAATACATCATCTGCAAGTTTTCATTCACCATGTTAAATGCCCACATTGCCTCATAATCGCCACACCACAGCCCATATAACTGGCAAGGGTTCCCGCCCTCATGCGAGGCGGCAATTAAGAGGTATCGCCCATAAAGCCACATTTTTTCAAGCAGCTCAAGCGATGCTTCCCCTTGATAGGCATCAAGTAGCAACCGCTCATTGGTGGTATCGTATGTATCACTTGCCAAATCTAGGCGGGTAGATTGCATGAGTGGCGCATGCAGCGCAGCATGGCGCTGCAAGTAGACCTCATACGATACATCAAGTGCTGCAAGGCTAGCCTTTGCCGCACAGATGGCAGGGGTGCGCTGTGCCTTGATGAAAATTTTAATATATACTGTCACCGCCGTGGTATCCGTCAAGGTCAAGCCCGTTTGGGTGTGGGTGTATTTTCCGCCCTCAGTGACCACACGCGCCACGGCACCAAAATCCGTGCCATCTTCATTTTGCGCGGCATAGCAAAAATAGCCATCCTCCCGCAATATTTCTTGGTTTTGGGGTAAATATGCCTCTGCGTCCTCTACCTCTGGTGGTAAATCGGCAATATCGTGTACCGCAAACCCAAGGTTCACAGTAAATGGTTTGCCTGCTGCTTCGGTGATGTTACAGGCGATGAAATCATCCGCGCGGGAAACAAAGGTACTGCGCACAAAGGATTTTTCACCATCCTGCCACGAAACCACTGCCTCACCCTGTGCCATATCGAGGGTGCGTTTATACTGCTTAAACGGGTGCTCGGTTGGCATTTCAATCTGCAAATCACAAACAGGCAATGGCGTTGGCATTTTAGGTTCATACCCACGGGCAGCAAACGCATCTGTCATATATCGGTCTGCTTTGAGCGGCTCGTCTTGTTGCAAATATGCCCGAATTTGGGGCAGCACATCACTGACATCAATCAGCTCTGGGCTGTTGCCCTTCCACCACAAATCTGTATGATTGAGCATAATGGTTTCTTTCCAGACCATGCCATACACACTTGCACCTAAGATACCATTGCCAAGCGGCAATGCCTCGCGCCACCGACCTTTCCATGTGTTTGCCGGGGTTTCCATCTGTAATACGTACTGATTATTTTGTTCCACCATATCCACCCTTTCTACTTTGCATTATCCATACAATCAAGAAATTTCCATTTCTGCAATTGCTTCTTTTAATTCGTATGCCGCCAGTGCAATATCAGCTTCATCCGTATCTTTCATGCAGAGTTCCAAATCTTCTATCGCGCCATCGGTATCTCCTAGGCGAAGCCGCGCAATGGCACGGTAATATCGCACATTGGCAATGTCTGGGTTGTTTTCTACAAGCAAATCCAAATCAACCAAGGCAAGCGCATCTTGCGATGTTTCTAAGTAAGCCACCGCACGATAAAGCCGTGCACTTTCGTCTGGCTGTGTGGTTGCAAGGCAGATATTTGCATAGGCGATTGCTTCGTCATATCGGGCACGCTGCAAGGCAGCTTCTGCGGCAAGAGATGAAACGGTTGTGCAATCGGTATCGGACAAGCCTTCCCATGCCAGCAATTCATCCCAGAGTGCAAAGGCTTCGTCCTCTCTACCCTCTATTTGAATATATGCATTTGCAAGTTGCGCTTGCACGGAAGCTGTTTCGTAGCCTGCGGCAAGTAATGTTTCGTAGATTGCAATGGCTTCTTCTAGCTGCCCAAGCTCTGCACCAATGACAGCAATGCTAAACTGCACTGCCTGCCCTGTTTCCCCTGCTTGCTCATCTTTGCTCAATAAATCATATACGGCTTCAAATTGTTCTTTGGCGCCTTGGTAATTGCCTGCATACAAATAGCATGCCGCAAGAATTTGGCGGTTATCGGTGTCCTCTGGTGATGCCTCTACCAAGATTTCATACACCGCCGCTGCCTCTGCGTACTGCCCTAAGTTGAGGTAAACCTGCGCAAGGGCAGTGCGAATTTCTGGGTATTCATCACTTTTCTCTGCGGCAAGAATTAAATCCTCCATTGCGCCATCTTCATCCCCAAGGGCACTGCGGCATGCCGCACGTACTGCGCGTGAGGTCACATCATCTGGATACTCCGCAAGGTATTTGTCTAGGCACTCCACCGCCAAAGCATAGGATTCTGCCTCGTAATAAATTTGCCCTAAAAGCAACCAACCGTTGCTTTGGGTAGGGTCTTGCTGGGTGACGGCATCTAGCAATGGAATGGCAGCCGCGCTATCCCCTTGCAAAACATAGATACTGGCAAGCTGCAATAATAAATCCGTGGGGATTTCATCCCCATAATATAAAATTGCCTGCTGTAAATCTGCCACCGCTTTTTCATAGTCTGCCGTGGCAATATACACACTTGCGCGCGCTGCATAAGCCTCTGCATTTTTAGGAGTAAGGTCTAACACCACCTGCAAATATTCTAGCGCTTGCTCATAGCGGTTCATCTGTAAATAGGCAAGCCCCTGCGTTAAGTAATCGTATGCCACCTGTTGCGTGATAGAATCAGAAAGCTGCCCTGTGATTTTCGCACTAGACGCAACCCCGAGCACGGTAGAGCTCAAAATGGCAACCACCAACACCGCACTCAAAACGCGCAGCCAAATATTATGTCTTGACGTCCATTTTTTCGCTTGTTTGTTGCGTTTGACCGGCACCTCATCGGCAACGATATCCAAATTCATTTGATGCTGATTTTCCATCTTTCCCTCCTATGCAAATCTTTTTTCCAGTATACCATTTTCACTGAAAAGAAGCAATAAAACCGCCTTCGATTTGTCGCTTTTGTTTGTTTTATTTACTTTCCAACTTAATCAAACTGATTACCTTGGGATTTGAAAATAGATTGCAACACATGCTAAAACATATTACTTTGCACAACAAAACGGCGCAACCGAAAAGGAATTTCCTTTGGTTGCGCCGTTTGGCTTGTATCAGGCTTTTTGCCACTTGCATGTAAAGCAAGGGCATTGCCCTGCTTTCCACGCAAATACGCTTTCTGCCACTAATCTTGCTTAGACCTCGGTATCACTTTCGTCGGCTTCTTCTTTCTCTTTTTTTCTGCGCCAAACGAGAATAAACCAAAACATCAGACCAAACAGCACAAGCGCGCCCACCAGTACGATATACCAATTGCCCTGCGCCTGTTGCGCTGACAATTCTTCTGGTATTTCTTCCTGCTCATCTGGTTTCGTTTCTTCACTCGGTGCATCACCCTGCGCAGTATCTTCAGCAGGTGCATCGATATCCAGACGGTTGCCATCCGCATCATAGATTGCATCTGCGATTAGGGTAATTACACCTTCTGTGCTGATGATTTCTTCTAATAGGATGAGCTTGCCATGGACAGTAATCCAAACATCGCCCTGTGCGAAAATGCCTTGGTAGAATTCGCTCAAACCGCCAACGATTAAATCGCCAAAGTTTTCGAGCGTCAAACTGCCGCCGACCATTGCTTCTATCTGGTTGATGATGGTTGCTAGTACCACATCACCGCCGACATTCAGCAAGAGGTCTGTGCCGTTAAAGCTGCCCGATAGCTTGCCAGAAAGAATAAATTCTGCCAGACCTGCTACGGTAAAGTTATTGAGATATAAGCTAGTGCCTGTGACATTTGCTGTGCCACCAACACTACCGCTAAGCGCCGTATATGCCTTGAATGCGACATAGGCATCGCCTAGTACATTGAGCAATGTGCTATCCGCGATAACAGAGATTGGTGTTGCCGATGTGCCAAGATTTCCTTTGCTGAGGATACTTACCACAGCTGCGGTAATGCTAGCGTCATCTACACCATAAATGCCTTGCGCACCAATAAGCGAGATGGTATCTTTCGCCAGTAGGCTTGCAATGTTGAGTGCGGAAAGGCTGCTGCTGAGATAGATATCTTCTGCAGCGCGCATGGTAACACCGGTGCTGTATTCTATGACGAATGGCTGTAATTCGCTACCAATTGAGCCATAACGGCTGATGATGGTTGCATCACCATTCACATAGAGATAATGTTCACGGATTGGCCAAGGACCAATGGTAATGCCTTCTACATAGGTACCATCCATCGTTACATCCAAATCTACCGATAGATACAAATCACCCACTACAATTACCTTATCTAGGTTTAAGCCCTGGAATTGTTGCATGAGGTATGCATCGCCATCACTCATCAGGCTGAGCGCCTTGGTGACGTTCAGCATGACTGGGATATCCTCTGTACCAATCTGCCCACCGGCATGTAGGTAAACATAATCGCCAAAGAAGTTAACATTGCAATAATGGTATTTATATTCCATATCTAGCAAATCGCCTGCAACGTTATCGCCGATGGTGCGGTGATTGATGATATCGCCTAGGGTGTAAACACGTAAGGTGGTGTAATCATTGCTGCCCCAAGCATCTGGATAGCTTTCAAGATTATATGCAAAGTTCAGGATTGAAATATAATCTGCATCAATTGCACCACTATCTAGCATATCTTGGAACTGCGTTGTTTCGCCTGGCACCATTTCTTCGCGATATTCTTCAAACTCAGTGTTTTGTACAATCATCGCCTTCATGGTACGCATTTCTTCACTGTTGGTACGCATAAAGTCAACCGGCAAATCAACTGCGCTGAAAATGCTAATGCTGCCACCTGCCATTGCACGAATACCAACGGTATCCGCTTGCACATACCAGCCATTGTAATGTGGATGCGTCATATAAACCGTCAATGGAATATCATAGCTTTCGCCGCCATCATTGGCTTCACCAATGTTATCGCCCGCAAGCAGGGTAATATCGCTTGCTGTGATATTGCTATCCTCTGCGGTTGCACCGTAGTAATGATTTTTCGCTAGGATGCTGCCACTGAGTGCTTCAATGGTGACATGCCATGCTGCGGTAATCTGCGAAACGTAGATATCGCCTGTTGGTTGATAGATATAAACGTTTTCACCCGAAACGATGGTATAAGAATTGGTTGCATTGGTGCCGAGGATATTCCATTCTTCACCCACGCTACCACTTACGGTAAGAACGATATCACCCGTGTTAATCGCAAGCTGACTGTCACTCAGTGCCAGACGCTGTGCCGATTGTACGGTGTGCACACCATTCACGAGGCGATCACCAAATTCTTCTTGCCAAGTGGTTGTGCCATACAGTCCGCCATCCCAAACGTTTACGGTAACACGTCCGCTCTCGCCTGTCTTAAGCTGCTGTACCCACAAATCACCTTCGTTCTTGTTGATAAAGATATCGCCGTTGCTGCTTACGAAATCAACAAAACCATTTTCGCTGACTTGTAGGCGGTTTCCAGTTGTGCCAATGTCACCATAGCTGTTCACAAAGAGGTTTTCGCCAAATAGGTTGACCACACGGTCGCCACTGATGATATTTTCTGGCAGATACGCTTCATCAAAGCCAAGTGCCGCTAACACATCTGGGGTTAGGGTTTCAGGCAACTGCCATGTCATGCCCGCTACCACGACGTTGTCATTCTCGTCGGTGATAAATTCCTCTTTCTCTGCAAGGTCTTGGTCTACACCTTCATCATTTGCCGCATCCACAATATTGGCTTGCGACTGGGTATCGTCAAAGGTGTTTTGCACGGTACGTAGGTGAATATCCATTAGGCTAATGATTTGACCCACACGCATATCGCCCTGTACTTCTTCTAGCCAGATATCCTGCGTTGCAAATGCATCAATGCGCCCTGCCTCACCAGTATCAATGTTGAGGTAATACGCGGTATCCGAATTTGTATCGGTGGTATCAATGCCAATGCCGCCACCCTGTACAAAGAGTTCAATGGTTTCACCCTGTACATGCGCAAGTGCCGGTACATAGGTTGCCCATTCTTCTTCGGTGGTGGGCAAGTCTACTTGGTACCCTTCGTCTAGCGTTGCAGCTGCGGTGCCATCCACGGTGCCAGTAAGGTTACCGTCCTGGACAATCAGTTCCACATGACCAGATTCCTTGTTTGCAAGCACTTGATAGAGATTTAGGCTTCCGCCTGCTGCAAGTTCCGTTACATAAATGCCTTGATCCTCAGCCTGTGCTTCTACGCGGAGACCGCTCTGGTAGGTATAGCCATCTTCAAAGGTATGCACCAGTAACGGCGCTTCGCTAGAACCAACACTTGCGTTGTGTGAAATCAAGGTAATGGTATGTGCTGCGATATGGGCATCGCCCAAGCCTAGCTTATCTTCGCCTTGATTTTCTGCAACTACAATGCTATTGGAAACTTCGATTTCCACCATGGTGCCGTTCAATTCGCCATCTGGGTCCTCGCCTTCTACCCAGAGGCGACCAATGGTAACATTGCCTGTATCTGGGTCATAGCTGATCGCGCGAATTTTGAGTGAACCGCCCACCTTGAGATCGCCTGTGGTAATATTGCCGTTTCCAGTAGAAAGAACCACATCGCCACTGATGTCTGCGTACTCTTGCGAGATATCGCCGCTTTCGGTGACAAGTTCCATGTCACCGCTTAGGTTTTCGACATAACCTTCAATGGTAATATCGCCTTCTTTATTGACGGTTACCACAAAATCGGTATCTGTGGTGGTTGGGTTGCCATCGGCATCCACTGCGCCAAGGCTAACCGTTGGGGTGTTTTCATCGCCGCCCGTCAAGGTGACATTGCCCTCATCGGTGGTAATGCGCACATCGCCTTCGGTGGTGTCAATCAAACCATTGACCGTTACGTTGCCTGTGGTTTGGGTGGTGATGATAATATCGCGGTTTGCAGTAATGCTGCCATCTACGGTTACATCGCCCTCTAGGGTTGTGATGATCACATCACGCTCAGCGGTTAGGCTGCCGTTCTGGTTCACGTTGCCGCCATCAACATCAATAAGGATATCATTGCCACTATCGACCGTACCCTGTATGCTACTGTCGCCACCGTCTACGGTAATTGTTACGTTGCCATTGCTTGCGGTTATACTGCCGTCTACTGCGGCGCTTTCGCCCTCAGCAGGGGTGCCAACATTACTATCGCCGCCCGTCACTTGGATCGTTACCGTATCATTTGCAATGACAGTGCCATTGATGTTGCTATCGCCGCCGTTCACTGCAACATCTACATCGCCATTTTCTGCGGTGACTGCACCTTCGATGTTGCTGCCGCCGCCTTCAACGGTAATGGTGACATCACCCTCCTGTGCGGTGACTGCACCGTTGATTTCGCTTGCGCCGCCCTCAACTTTAAGGGTGACATCGCCTGTTTGTGCAGTGATGCTACCGTTAATGTTGCTGCCGCCATCACTGACACCATCGGTAATCAATACTGTGACATTGACCGCGCCATTTGCGAGGACATCGCCTTCGATATTGCTTGAACCGTTTTCAACGGTAATGGTGACATCTCCGTTTTCTGCGGTGACATCGCCTTCGATGTTGCTATCGCCGCCTGTTACCTCAATCCTTACTACATCGCCTGCGCTCACTGCACCTTCGATATTGCTCGAACCGTTTGTTACCGTAACACTTACGTTGGTATTACTGGTAACATCACCTGCTACAAGCACATCGCCATCGATTGCAGTAATGGTGATATCTGCATCACTCGTTAGGCTGCCCGATATGACTGCATCCCCTGTTGCGGTTGTAATCTGGGTGCCATTTACGCTGTAAACATCGCCAGTCACAAGCAAGTCTGCTGCCGTTGTCGCAGCAAGGGTAAGGGTATCTACATACAGTGGCTCTGTTGCCACGGTAAGATTTAAGCTGCGGTTGTTGCTGATGATATTGACCGTTGCTAGCCCGCTTGTTGCATCACTTTCTGTATATGCCGTGTAGCTAAAGGAACGGAACACATTGGTGTTTTCTGCAACTGGGTCGGTGGTATCTTGATAGGTAATTTCACCAACGGCAAGAGAGAGATCAATTGAACCAGTTTCGCCTGCTTCGGTGCTGCTTGCAGCACTATCAACAAGGTAAAGGTCTTGATTTTCTGCAAGTACAATCGTAACTGTGACATCTGCAACATTGCTGCCAAGGAGCTTGAGTGCCTGCTCGCTTGTGCCAATGCCTTTTGCCGCAACGAGTGTGACTTTATCTGCGGTGATGCCGCCACCATCTGCCGTTTGCAGGATTGCACCATTTGCCGCAATGAGCTCTACCTCAGCCGCCACGATGTTATCCACCGTAATGTTCCAGCGTTCGCCATAGGACTCATACGCGGTGGTTGCCGGCGTGGTTTCGCCAAGGGTTAAGCGGAGCGTGCCTTCCGTGGTAATATTGATATTGCCCGTAATGCCATCGACAAAGTCAAGGTTGAGGTTGCCATTTTTGAGTAGCGAAGAAGAATCTGCCACACCAAGGATGTAAACATCTTTTACCAGACCAACGATATGCAAGAGCGATACCGCGCCATCGATATCCGCTTGGATAATTTGAATTGGGTTTTCTAGGGTACCGAAATCTGCGTTGATATAATCAGGGTTGGTGTCATCAATGATATAGGTCATCTCGCCATCATTGACAAAGATTTCCGTTACCGCGCCTTCGCTTGTATCCGCTTTGGTACCATCCTGTGCCTCAAAGTTTACCTGACCATTTGCAACCATGCTGCCCACGACAACAGTACTGGTTGCGCCCATCCAAGAACTGGTGTCGCTTGCCGTTGCAAAACTTACGTTCACTTCGCTGCCGCTGAGTGCGCCAACTAGAATACGCTCTGTTTCGCTTTCGCCCACATTGCCATTCAAGTTAAGTTGCACGCTATCCGCCACAATGCTTGGGGTGGTGCCATCATACTGCGTTGCAACAACATCAATCATCGAACCAGTGTTCAAGGTGATATTGTTTGCCTGCAAGACCGAGCCTGTCACGCTTGCGCGCGTTAGGGTCGGGACGATGGTATCAAGGGTTAGGGTGGTGCTGCCCCAGCTTTCAGTGAGCTGTGCTAGCTCACTGTTTACACCGCCGGGGTAGGTGCTTAAATCGGTGCTACCTTCTAGCAAATAGTTGCCGTTTTCATCGATGTAATAGCGGATGCCCGTGGCGGTTTCTACCGCTGTACAGCTGCCACTGATATAAGTGAAGGTAAAGAGTGTGTTGCCATTCTCATCATAAACGATAATGGAACCAGAGCCACTGCTGCCTACGGAGTTATCTACGTCCGCAAGCGAAACGCTGCCAGTTTCTGCATCGATGATGAGATATTGGCTTAAGCCTGGTACACGTACCACGCTGTAATCAATAATGCCATTTTCGTTTGCGTACTGATAAACAAGCTCGCCACCAATAAACTGTGCGCCAGAATAAAAGGTAATGTTTTTGCTGCTATTAATCACCGCTTCCACAACATTGCTTTGTACATTGCGATAGGACATGCCGCCATTGGTAAAGTGATAACCAATCATCCAGTCCGCTGTGCTGGTGCTTTCTGCGTCATAATAATAGAACGAATCACTGGTTACTGCATAATTTGCACCAATGAGGGTGTAGCTATCCGCAGAAAGTGTGCCGTAGTTCAGCGTTAGACTGGTGAGGGCATCTGCCACACCATATTGGTATAGACCCGCTGCCAAATTAATCAGCAAGTAAGCATTGTACCCAAAGGCATTGCTTGCAATGTTATCTGCACTATTTGCATAATAGGTCAAGCCATTGCCATAATAGAGATTGCCGGATTTATCCACTAGGGTGACATCACTCTTTTGATATTGATAGAGCAAGGTTTCATTTGAAGCATCTGCATAAATAAGAATCTTTTCTTGAACATCATTTTGGCTGAGTGCTACACCATAGCCACTATCCGTCATGCCAGTTGCATAAATGTTATCTAAGCTAGTGCCTGCGTATAGGGTGATGTCATTGCCATCCACCAAAATCGCCCAACTGATAACCTCTTGTACCGAAACAAAGGTACCGTATTCATCATAAACACTCTGTGGTGCCTGATAGAAATAATACCATGTGCCATCTAGGAGGTCATCTGCGGTGCCTTTGCTTGCGACATACAAAATCGTTTCGCCTGTGGAGGCATCCACCGTATAGTATTCGCCATTCGATTCCCAAATGGTAAGCCCGGTTTGTGTAAAGTACCAAGCGGTTGCATTGCTTGCAAGCGAAACGGTGACCTGTGTTTCTTCGCCCGAAGGATAGCTTGCGCCTGCGCTCTTTTCATAGCTGCTATCTGCGCTGAGCACGGTACCAGTTTCAACCTGTGCCGCGGTACCATCGCCCCAGTTTAGCTCGTACAGCTCAATCGAAGTGCCGTCAACTAAGACGCGCAAGACTAGATGGGTTGCCGTGTCGCTTTCTTGGTAATACCAAGTTGCGCCGTCTTTGTCTGTATACCATTCGATGAGATAATTTTCGTTATCGCCAATGGTGTACACTGCTTCAAAGCCCGCTGAGACGGGGAATGCATCCGTTGCTGTCTCAGTGCCATCATCTGCATAATGGATTCGATACACTTGTTTTTCGTAAACGGTTACGTCTACGGTACCATCTTGATCGGTATCTACCTGCCAATAGGCACTTTCGCCAGTTTCCATTGCCTTTACAAAGAGTTCGCCATCTTCATTTTCTTGGTATATTACTGGAGTAATATAGCGCGTGAAGCAGCGATCATTTTTCTGATAGTCCTCATCTGTTTGTTTTATAGCATACCCATAATCTGCAACCCATATCCATGCATACGCACCCCTGTCATTCGAATCATAGCTAACATTGTACGATTTATCATTTAACGTAACAAGCATGTCCCCAGGATTGACATACGAACCAATAATTCCACAGTTTGTGTAAGTAAGTTGGATATCTTCACCGTTCGCATCCACAACATTTACTAGACGAATAAAGCTAGTCATATCTAGGGTAAAATCAGTTGATGTATTGCTTGTTGCAACAAAATGCGTCTGCCACAATGCCCAATAGGCTTGATAAATCTGGTAGAAAACATCAGCGTCATCAACAAAATCATCATCAGGACCCGAAGTGAGCGCTGCCTCTGCCTCTGCCTCTAACTCCGCACGCACTGCGCTGTAATCTACCGTTTGGTTCCAGAAATCTGCCGCAAAGGAGATTTTCTGCGCCGTGTATAGACCATTGTCTGTCAGATACGCTTCGAGTGCAGCATCATCAGCATCATCTGTGCTATCTACAAAATCAAGATAATTAATCCCTTCTTGGTACGCGATATTATACGTGACATTGATATACCAATCGCCGGCATCATCTTGCGTCCATGCGAGGGTCACATTGCTGACAATGAATAGCGAAGGCGAAATGAACTGATAAATCAATTCTTCCACATCTGCTGCGGTGGTAATGGGCGAGCCATAATAGGTATAAGTTGCGTCCGTAGCGGCATCTGTTACCTGCAACCCATTTTCACCAAAGGTTTGCGCTAGACCATCCTGGATCAGCTGCTTGGCAGCATCAATATCCACCTTGGTATAATCGATATCTGCCTCAATTTGCACTGCACTTGCCACAACCACTGCGCTGAGGGAGGTAGTGCCATCGGCAACCACACCAATCACGTAATATACGGTTGTGCCATCCACATAGCGGTTGAGCAGGATATTGCTATCGCCCCACAGGGTAAAGCCCGATAAATCTTGATAGATATTGCCGTTAGCGTCCATCAAAATGCCTTCGTTTAGGTAAACCGTATCACCCGTAGAGGTGACCCAGTTGCCATCGTTATCTTGCTCTAGCCAAACTTGCTGTGTGCTATCCGTTACCTGCGCCGTTAGAACACCATTTTGAATGGTGTAATCCACACCGCTGATGGTAAAGGTTATGGTGCCATTTTGGGTTTGGATATCAAAGTTTTCGTAGTATGCGCCACTTGCAATCACACCAAGCACTGCGCCACTTGCATCATCCATTAAGACATACACACCGTTGGGTAGCTGATAATAACTGGTACCATCCTCTGTAAAGGAAATCAGTTTTTCTAGCTGCGTGCTATATGTGCCAGAAAGGGTCATGCTGCCATCTGGTGCAACGACAAGCGAAACACCGCTGCCTAGCGAAATGGTTTGTGCTGTGCTTGCGCCTGTTTCAACGCTGACATAGGTGCCGCTGCCTTCTATGGCAAGATATGCAACCCCTTCATACGAGGATGCGCCATCGCCCGCTAGGACAATCAGCACTGGGTTTTCTACCGAGAGGACAAGGTCGCCATTTGTGGTCGAGATCTCACCAATGGTAAGCCCGCCTGCCAGTAGCGCATTGATGACGTCTGTATCATCCTTGCTGTATGCAAGCTGTGCAAGGGTAAGCGATAGGAGAATATCGCCACTTGCGGTTAGGCTGATTTCTGCATCACTTGCTTCGTTTCCGAGCAAGGTGTAGGTAGTAGAGCCAACCGTCTTGACGATGGTTTCTTCTGCTTCACGGCGGAACAGGTAAATCGAAAGTTCATTGAGATAGTTGCCGCTTTCATTTGCCGCTGCAACATTATGCACATCTGTGATAGACACACCGCCACTGAATAGGGTGACACCATACTTGGTATAAAGGTTCCACCCGTTTGCGTTGATGGTAAGGGTGCCGTCATGGTTATACAGGTTACCACTAAAGAGTAAACTGTTGACCTCACCTGTTTGGTCATCTACGGTAGCCGTCTTGGTATTGGTAATCACAAGGTCACTGCGCGTAGAGTTTTCTTCTACCGTTTCATAGGTAAAGCCGCCCACCGTGGTGTTGTAGTAAACACTTGGTGCAAGGAGCGAGGCATTGGTGGTGCTAATGCTACCAAAGATAACATCGCCGTTAACATATTCATTGGTAATAGAAAGCTCTGGCAAGGTATCGCAGATAATAATCAGCGCATTGCCATAAATTGCACGCGTTACAGCAAGCGTTGTCGAACCATCATAGATACTGGAACCATTGCCGGTAACGGTAATCTGAAGTGTGCCCGAAACATTTGGTGCAATATTGCCAACGGTAACATCGCCTGTGGTTTCATCCACCGTAGAGGTAACCTGCACATTGGTTGACGTTACCGAGCCATCCTCATGAATGACCACGCTTGCGCCCGCCGAAATGCCAAGGTAAACCCTGCCGTTTAAGGTTGCGGTAACCGCATTGTTCATGGTACCAGTTTCGTACTGCTTACTGGTCGACATGGTGATTTCTTGTACCCACTTGTAAACGGTCTGAGTGACATATTCAATCTTTTCTGCCAACCATTTACCAATGAGAGGGATTTTGCTAACGATTGAGGTGATCACCTTTACAACCTCGGTAAAGGCCTTGAGGACATAGGATATTACCGTGTTCGCTACTGCGGTTGAGGATTGGTATGCAGTCAGGGCACTGATGGTTGGTGCTGTCGCATTGATATCGAGCGTTGCGGTGCGAATAACACCGTTTTCGCCATTTACCACAACACGGCTGTTCACACCAGAATCAAAACCGCTGCCTGCGTTCCAACCACTAATCTGGGTGCAGGAATAGGTTTCGCCCGTAAGACCCGCTGTAATGCAGGCATAGGCTGTGGCATACACATTAAACTCTACGACATAGCTTTGTACGGTAATGCTGTTATAGCCTTGCAGATATACCGCACCATTGTTTTCTGTGCCAACTTGCACAAGGGCAAGAATTGCAAGATTGATGATGCTAGATGCGTTCGAGCTAGATGCCGCTGCGGTGGTCTTGCTGTAAGAATTTACGTTGACTTCTACACGGCTTACCACTGCGTAAAGGGTAATATCAACTGCCTTTAGCATGGTGAGTGGGGTTTTATCTGTGTCGGCATCAAGGGTTACACCATTGATATAGATGGCTGCGGTATCTGCCACATTTGCAGTGAGCTCAATGTTAACCGTTGCAAAGCCGCCTGCTGCGGTATAGCTTGCATCCATATCGACATAGCTGCCACTGTTTACCTGTAAGCCAAGGCTGCTCGCCGCTGCACTGAGCTGCGCTTTATCACCGATTGTGATAGTCGCCTTGCTCTTGCTTGTGACGGTAGAGGTTGCCTTGTTCACATCCACTAAGCCACCGCCAGAACCAGTTACATAGGTGGTAACACCGACATTTTGATGGAAGAACGTGCTTTGCGTCTGCAAATCGTTTTCAACACCAAGGAACATCTCGCCCTCAGTTGCGGTGAGCAAGGTTCCTTCTGCGATGTTAATGCTGTTGGTTTTGGTCAGGTTTACAATCTGCTCAAACTGACCATAGCTTAACAGTGCGCCGCCAGAATCCTTTAGGCTTGCATACATATCAGCGGCAAGGTTGCTCATCACATAGATGGAACCTGCGCTAATTTCGCCGCCAAAGGTAACAGTTGCCGTTAAGGTTGCATTGCTTGTTTGCTTGTTGATGGTTGCCGTGCCAATGAGTGCCGCTGCAAAGATGCTGTTGCTTGCATCGGTTTCCGCATAGCCATCCGATAGAATGCTCAGCATACCAAGCACGATAAAGGCATCGCTCGCTGCTTGTGGCTCTACGTAAATCTTGGTTAGGATTGTTGGAGTTGCAGTTACATTTAAGGTGTAAACACCGACCCCACCAAAGCCAGAGATGCTCACGATATTGCTCTGTACCTCTGCGTCCGTTACAATCTGGTTGACGAGAGACAGATTACCCGCGATGTAAGCAGTTGCGTAATTGTGTACATATAGCGTGCCCGTTAACTTACTGGTTGCATTCAAAGTAACATCGCCAAAGGAAGCGCCGAAAGTAATGTTTGCAATGCTTGCACTTGCGGTTGCATTGGATTGCCCATATACCGCAAAGGTTACATCCCCTAAGATGGGGGCATCCACTGTGCCAAGCGCTGTGCCCGAGATGATGGTCGAAACCGTGCCACCCGCCGTTGCAGTTGGTGCGATAACATTTACACTTGCTAAACCATCAATCCCTGCTGCATTTAGGTTGCTGCTAGCAATCGATTCATCTAGCTGCGATACAACGAATAAACCATCTGCACAGCCACTGACCTGCTGCGCATTGAGCTGTGCCCAAACGCGGCTGCTTGTGGTGGCATTTGCCGTGCTTACCGTTACACCTGCGACGAGCGAACCGCCACTTGCGGTGCTGTTTGCCTGTGCCACAACGGATTGTTGATATGCAGTGATTTCGAGTTTGCCAACCGTTAAGATTAAGCCTTCAACCACTGCGGGGCTATCGGTATAGCCGCTGTTCAAGCTACCAACGATTGCCTGCGTGGTGCTTTGCACGGTTGCCTCTGCTTTGGATGCGGTAATTTTCACACCGCCAACTGAAATGCCGTTGACCGACGCGTCCGCGTCTGTGTCGGAATCGGTTGCGCTTACAGTAACTGTGCCAAGGCTATGGAACTCGCGCCCACCGGTAATTGCTGCGGTGGTGGTATGGTTGGTGGTTGCGGTCGCGCTGTTTGCGCTCACCGATACCAATACACCGCCGCCTGCCGCCGTTACGGTTGCGGTTGCTTTGTCGCTATTGTTCTTTGCCTCGATAGTCGCACTGCTGCATGAGGCTACTTCGGTATTATCCACCAAAGCAAGCACCAAGCCGCTTGTGGTTGCCGTTACTTTAATCGTACCAACTGCGCCGCCAAGCGAAACGATGCTAGAGCTGCTTGTTGCGGTTGCTTCGGTTCTGAGCTGCTCTGCAATCACAGTGAGTTCGCCGATTAAATCGAGCTTGCTGTTTTCTACCGTTGCACTGGTGTTTGCGCCTGCCGTTGCATTTGCAATATGCACGCTTGTGCTTAGGAGGCTGCCGCCAGTCGCTGCGGTAGTTGCAGTTGCGCTGCCCGCACTCGTTGCGTTGAGGCTTACGCTGCCCGCTGCGGTAATGCTGCTGGCATTTAAGATTTGTGCTGCTGTGGTTGCGGTATTGGTTGCTTCAATCAGATAGACACCCATGCCAAGACCACTGTACGATTCTGTCTTAACGCTTGCAGCTGCCGCGCTCGCATCACTTGCTGTTAAGCTGAGCGACCCTGTTAAATCCATATCCGTGTTGCTGACAATTGCCTTTGTGGTTGCGTTTGCAATTGCTGTTGCCACGTGGGTACCGCCATCGACAACCCCGCCACTTGTTGCGGTGGTGACTGCCGTTGCGCTGCCATCACTTGTCGCCGTTAGGCTAACATCGCCACCCTTTACGGTGCTGTTTGTAATTTGCGCTTCGGTTTCGGTGGTGTTCTCTGCTGTAATCAGATAAATACCAAAGCCCATACCTGCGACGGAAAGGCTTGCAATCGAAGCGGTTGCAGTTGCCTTGCTGATTGCTTCCACCGTAGTGGTACCAGGCACCGTTAGCACTGTGCCGCTTACAATTGCATTTGCCGCTGCCTGTGCAAGTGCGGTTGCGCTGTTGGTGGTAATACCCACAAGCGCAGCACCTGCCGCCGCTGTAAAGGCTTCTGCACTGCCATCGTTGCTTGCGCGCACGGTGACGTTTTGTGCGGTAAGGTTGCTGTTTGCGATTTCTGCACTGGTGCGCACAACGTTGCTTGCCTTGATGATATTTGCGCCCATGCTTGCGCCGCCAATGCTTGCGCTGACAACATCTGCGCTCACGGTGCTTTCATCGATTGCACTGACAAGCAAATC
>JAWXUQ010000006.1:0-68895 GCA_044426225.1 Faecalibacterium sp.
CCATCAATTGATGGATGATGCCACCTTTGCGACGCAATATCAACTAGAATATATCACCGATTAATTGCCCTTTTTCCGCACATCGTCATTCCCACACTGCCGCTTCGCGCGTGTACGATACAAAAACGCGACGCACAGTACAGAAATGGCGGCATCGGAATGCTCTCTTTGCTTGACTTCCCCATGAATTAACGGTATCATTAAAGAAATATATCTTTTATCCGCCCACCTTTGCCAAAAGGAGAATACTATGCCAGACGTAAAACAAATTTCAATTGTCGTGCCTTGCTATAACGAAGAGGCAACCCTACCACTTTTTTATGATGCTTTTTGCGCAGTACGCACTGAAATGCAAGCCAAACATTCTGTCACTTTTCAACTGTTATTTGTGGACGATGGTTCTCGCGATAAGACACTCGAAATCGCAAAAGCACTTTCCGCCAAAGATGCTGAGGTAGAATACCTTTCTTTTTCGCGCAATTTTGGCAAGGAAGCCGGAATTTTCGCCGGGCTTGAACATAGCATGGGCGATTATATCGCCATGATGGATGCTGATTTACAAGACCCCCCTGCTCTGCTATGCCAGATGTATGAAACGCTCGAAGCCGGCACCGCCGATTGCGTTGCCACCCGTCGCGCCACCCGCGATGGCGAACCTCCTTTGCGCAGTTGGTTTGCCACCACCTTCTATAAGCTCATCAATAAAATTTCGGATACCGAGATTGTTGATGGCGCACGTGATTATCGATTGATGACCCGCCCGATGGTAAATTCTATCTTAGAACTGCGCGAAGTAAACCGTTTCTCAAAAGGTATTTTCAGTTGGGTTGGCTATCGCACCGAATGGATTAGCTATGATAACATTGAACGTGTCGCGGGCGAGACCAAATGGTCGTTCTGGAAATTGATGCTATATGCCTTTGATGGCATCATTGCGTTCTCAACCACACCGCTGAGCATTGCAATGGTATTTGGCATGCTGTTTTCAGTGATTGCCGCCATTATGATTTTGGTTGTGATTGTAAAAACCCTGCTGTTTGGTGACCCTGTTGCGGGTTACCCTTCTACGATGTGTGTGATTTTCCTAGTGGGCGGGGTGCAGCTATTCTGCACTGGTATCATCGGGCAGTACCTCTCGAAGGCATACCTTGAAACCAAGCGCCGCCCCATTTACTTTGTGAAAGATACCAACACCAAAGGCTAATCTTAGAAAGGAAGGCTTTTGTGCTGACCAACCAAAAAATTTCTAATCGCACGCTGTTTGCCGTGGGGTGTATTCTGGGTGCTATTCTTTTTTTACTGCTATTTACCGCCGCTCCGCTAGATTTCACCAATGATAGCTGGCTGCGCACTGGGTTTGTAGAAAAAGATTTGACCCAACATTATACCGGCTGGCTATTTTTCCGCGAGAGTGCACTCACCTTCCCCCTTGGCATGGCGGATAACTTTAACTATCCGTATGGTAGCGCGGTGACCTTTACTGACTCTATCCCGCTGTTTGCCATTTTCTTCCGTTTTTTTGAGGCACTTCTGCCCGAAACTTTTCAGTATTTTGGGCTATTCAGTCTGCTTTGCTATATGCTGCAAGGCGGCGCCGCCATGTTACTGCTTGCGCTGTTTACACAAAAATTGCCTGCACTACTGTGCGGCACGGTGCTGCTTGTCCTCAACCCTGTTTTGATTGAGCGCACCTTCCGCCACACTGCACTCAGTGCGCAGTGGCTACTTTTATTGGCACTAACCCTTTATTTCAAAAACAAAACAGAAGGGTTTGCCTTCCGCAAAGGATACCTCGTATTGCTTGGGCTTAGTATTACCATTCACCCCTATTTTCTGCCGATGCTATTTGGAATTTTATTTGCCGATTTGATGGAGCACTGTATCGCCACCAAGGAAATCGGCAAGTCACTTGCATTCTTAGGGTGTAGCTTTGCCGTGGTGCTAGGCATTGGGTATTCCATTGGTATTTTCTCGGTGCCTGCCTCGGGCGAAACGCTTGTGGGCTATGGCTATTTTGGGATGAACCTTAACTCATTATGGACACCCGTCAGCAAGAGCGATTTGATTTGGTCATCTGCCTTGCCGACGCAAAACCAAGGGCTTGGCACGGTCGAAGGATTCAATTACCTAGGGCTTGCGGTGCTGTTTACCGCGCCGCTGTGCGCACTCAGATTTTTGTGCAAGCACCGCTGGACCGGAGTGTTTACCGCATTAAAAAAACACTGCGGCATGCTTTTTGTCTGTGCATGCCTGACAATTTTCGCCATTTCTAACACTTGGGTGGCAAACATTCGAGTGCTGTTTACCATTCCCTTGCCCGAAACGCTGCAATCATTTTGTGACACCTTCCGCGCAAGTGGGCGAATGTTCTGGCCTGTTTATTATTTAATTTTCCTATTTGTGATTGTGCAGGTTGCGCAAATTACTTGGGGGCGTTTGCCCAAAGCAACCGCAAAAATCGCTTGTAATGAAACGGCAATCCTTACCAATGCGCCCATGCCAAAAAAACAGCAATCCGCAGCTACCCCCACAAAACCATCTAAGAAACTCAACTTTGCACAACTGAAAACCGTCCTGTGTACACAGCTTGGGTGTGTGCTGCTTGCCATCATTGTCCTCGTGCAACTGGTGGATATGCGGGATATCTTTGCTGTTAAACACAGCTTTTTCACTGACCCCACCCCCGCTTTTGAAGTGCAATTAACTGACCCTCTCTGGGATGAGATTGCAAGTTGCTATGACCATCTATTTTCGCTAGACGAATATTTATATGATGCGACTGACGTTGCCCTGTATGCTGCAACCAATGGGCTGACCACCAACGATGGGTTTTCTGCCCGCTTTGATGCCGCGACCCACAGCGCAGATGTTGACGCAGAAATCGAACAAATTCTAAACGGAACCTTTAGCGAGGACACCTTCTATTTGACCTCAGATGAGTCCACCTTTGTGGTGCTTGCAGAGGCAACCGAGGGCATTGCCTATGCAGTGCGTATCAACTGGTATTGGTATGCGATTTTACCGATTGTGGATGGCTTAAGTGAGCCTATTGAGAGCGAAACTCTTTATGTTTACCCCATGATCCCCCTTGTTATTCCTGATTTTTCGGATGATTTATTTACCGATGGCATTGGGAACGATGACCCTTCGACCATCACCCTTTATCTCAACGATTTCACCAAACGCTATCTTGGCCCTGCCTTGATTGTATACGATGAAGCAGGCAATGGCTATGATATCATTGAATATTTTTATGGGTATAGCGGACGGTTTATCATCACCCTTGATATTGAGGACGCAAGCGTACTAAAAGGGCAATATCTGACCAGTGATTATAACACAGAGCGCCCCACCCACTATGAATAAGGAGGCTCACTATGCCAACTGATACTGCGCTGCCTCTTGCCACGGCGGCAGACATCACCCAGATTTACGATGCCTACGCATTGCTGCCAAAGCCTGACCCAACTGACCCTGACCCCACCCCCGTATATCCTGACCCCGCTGCTGCGCCCGCCGGTGCGCTGCCTGCTTCGTTAGAATTTGACGGCGCACATGGGCGGATTATTCAGCCCCTAGAAGCCGTGCCGAGCAAGGACTTGCTCAACAACCCTGCGGTGCTAGAACTTGTGCCAAGCGGCGTACAGACCATCAAGCTAGACGAAGAAGAGGACGGCGAATGGAGCATTTACCTGCAAGGGGATGATATCCACAGCGGGGCACGCTTTGCGCTTGCCAAAGAGGAACTGCGCGCCATGCTAGTGCGCGATGGCATTCAATTATATGGCAGACCCAGTGAAGAAGAAATCGCCATCCTGCGTGTGGAAAAAGCCGCCGCAAGAGAGGCAGAAGAAGCCGCTGCCAAAGCGGCCAAAGCCGCCCAAGAGAAAGAAGCCCCACCGTTTTGATGCCCTTATCCGCAAACGGATTGCCCCTTTATTTCATCCATTACAAAAAGCCGCAGAACGCACCAAATCTGGTTTGCGTTCTGCGGCTTTTTGTATGATTGATGTTATCTTGGTTTGACAAATGGCTTCATTAAGCCGACAGCGATCCCCCAATCGAGATAGCGTCTAGCAATAATCGCGCACTTCGCCAATGCAAACTGGCACGAAATCGTGCGCCCTACCCCAAATTAAAACCCAAAATAGCGTTTTGCATTATTGAAGCTAATCCCACGGATGATGGTTTCAAGCGCCTTTTCATCATTTGGATATTCACCATCTTCAACCCACTGCCCGACCAAATTACAAAGAATGCGGCGGAAATAAGCGTGTCTGGTATAGGAAAGGAAACTGCGGCTATCGGTAAGCATACCGATGAAATTGCCAAGCAAGCCTAGGTTTGCAAGGGAAATCATCTGGTTTTGCATGCCAACCTTCTGGTCGCAGAACCACCAAGCAGAGCCTGCCTGAATTTTGCCCGCAACCTCCGTGCCTTGGAAACAGCCAATCAGACTGCCAATCTGGGCATCATCCGCAGGGTTTAAGCTATAAATGATGGTTTTGGGGCATTCATCTGTTTCGTCTAGTGCACTGAGGAAGCCCGCAATCATCTGCCCACAAGAAACAATGCCGATGGCATCATAGCCGGTATCTGGTCCCATCTCGCGGAATTTTTTGGTGTTATTATTGCGCATGGCCGAATAGTGCAGTTGCATGGCAATATCATGTTTATGATACGCACGACCGAGCATTAATAAAACTGCGCTCTGGTATTGCTCTGCAGCTTCGGTGGTGATTTCTTTACCAGCGCGGACTGCCTGATAGGCTTCTTCCACCTCTGACATGGTAAAGGCGCGATAGGGAATGTAATCTAGCCCATGGTCAGACGCTTTGCAGCCGTGTGCCGCAAAATAATCTACCCGCGCAGACAGCGCATCTAGCACATCCTGCACTGTGGCAAGGTCATCTTTTCCGACGCAAGCAGCAAGGGCAGCGATATATTCAACAAAGCCATCTTTTTGGATGTTAATCGCTTTGTCTGGGCGGAAGGACGGAGCAACGATAAATTCGATATCGGGGTCCGCTGCGATTTTTTCGTGCCATTCTAGGCTATCAATGGGGTCATCCGTAGTACCGATAAAGGCAACGTTGGATTGACGAATGAGCCCGCGCACCGACATGGAGACATCATTTGCTAGCTTTTCGTTGCAAAGGTTCCATACTTCTTCTGCGGTATCGCCATTTAGGACACCCTCATAGCCAAAATAGGTTTTCAGCTCATAATGCGCCCAGTGATACATAGGGTTGCCGATTGCCATGGGCAGTGCTTCGGCAAAGGACTGAAAGCGCTCACGGTCTGGTGCGCTACCTGTGACAAGCTCTTCTGGCACACCGTTTGAACGGATGACGCGCCATTTATAATGATCACCCGCATAACCGCCCTCAGGAGTTTTGCCGCCAAGCCATAGCTGAGTGATGTTTTCAAAGCGGCGATCCTCTGCGATTTCCTTCGGAGAAATATGGCAGTGATAATCGCAGATTGGCATCTCTGCTGCGTAATCGTGATAGAGATGTTGCGCGGTAGGTGTGTTAAGCAGGAAATTTTCGTCCATAAATGCTTTCATGTGAGCGCTCCTTTTTTCTGATGAATGGTAGATGCCTCTCGCCCCACACGTGCCCTCTGCTGCTTTGGCATGGCGCGTACCTTTGGGTTTTAACAGCACCTATCGCTAATATAATTGACAAGAAGATAAAAATAGCGGAACAATGAACCCTGTATTACTACAAACCAAGGTGCCCATTGCGTTCTGCCCCTATTCTACTTTTCATTATAACGAAATCATGCAAAACATGCAACTGATATATTACCAAAAATACAAAAAAAATATAGCTGTTCTGCCAAATTGCACACTTTTTTAAATAATTATTTAGAAAACAATGAAAAGGGCTTGACATCTTGTATACAACAGAATACACTGAAATCACTCGCATCATCCAGACCGCACTTCGGTATGTAAATACCTTTTCTGCGTCTAAGCTAACCAGCAGACAGGCAAACATGCTAACACGCACCATCATAGAAATCGAAACAAATTGACACTGTTTTTAAAAGGGAGAGTATCATGCAAACATTAACCTATCAAGCACTCGCAGAAACCGGCTATCAAGGCTATCTGTTACCCACCGCCCCCATTAAAGTATTGCAGTTTGGCGAGGGGAATTTCCTGCGCGCCTTTGTCAATTATTTCATGGATATCGCCAATGAAAAAACAGGTTGGAACGGCAAGGCTGCCGTGGTACAACCCATTGCCGCATTCCCACAGATGGCAGACTGGCTAACCGAGCAAGAGGGGCTATACACCCTTTACCTGCGCGGCAATGAAAAAGGCGAAAAAATCGACCAAAAACGTGTGATTTCTTCGGTTGCAAGCTGTGTATGCCCCTATGCTGAGGGCAAATGGGCAGAGGTGCTCC
Organism: Faecalibacterium sp.; assembly: GCA_044426225.1. Lineage (GTDB taxonomy): Bacteria > Bacillota > Clostridia > Oscillospirales > Ruminococcaceae > Faecalibacterium. Next base: position 6,420 of record JAWXUQ010000006.1, read on the forward strand.
GCTTTGCAAGCAGCACTGATTTAGAATTTATCACAAGCAATACCACCGAAGCCGGGATTGCCTATACCGCCGGGGACAGCAGCTTTGATGCCACACCACCTGAGAGTTTCCCCGCAAAGTTAACCCGCTTTTTATATGCCCGCTATGAAGCATTTAGCGGCGACATGAGCAAGGGCTTGCCCATTTTGGCCTGCGAGCTGATTGACAACAACGGCGCAGAACTACAAAAATGTTGCAACGCGTATGCCGCAGAATGGGGCTTAGATGCCGCCTTTATCGCTTGGTTGAACGAGGCAAATACCTTCTGCTCTACCCTTGTTGACCGCATTGTGCCTGGTGCCATCCGCGATGTCGCCGCCGTGGCAGCGCTAGAAGCCGAAAACGCCTATACCGACCGCGCGCTAGATGTGGGCGAGGTATTTGGCGTGTGGGTCATTGAAGGTCCTGCGTGGTTGGGTGAAAAGCTGCCCTTTGCCAAGGCAGGCTGCAATGTCCTTGTCGTGCCCGATGTTACCCCCTACAAAAAACGCAAGGTGCGCATTTTGAACGGCGCACACACTGGCTTTGTGCTTGGTGCATATCTGGCAGGCTTTGACATTGTGCGCGATTGCATGGAAAACGAAACCATCCGCGGCTTTATGAACAAGATGTTGCACGAGGAAATCATCCCAACCCTGCCCCTAGATAAACAGGATTTAACCGATTTTGCCGCCGCTGTGCAAGATCGCTTTAACAATCCCTTTATCAACCATGAGTTAATGAGCATCACCCTAAACTCCACTGCAAAATATAAGGCGCGCAACCTGCCTAGCTTGCTAGATTATGCTGCAAGCGAGGGCAAACTGCCCGCTTGCCTGACCATGGGGCTTGCTGCCTATATTGCATTTTATGGCTGCTTTATCTGTGAGCAGACCGAAAAAGGGCTGCACTGCAAGCGCCCTGCGGGAGATAGTTACCTCATTCAAGATGACGCATGGGCACTGGATTTTTATGCCGCGCACAAAGAGGATGCTCCTGCGGATTTAGTACGCGCTGTGCTAACCAACACCCAGATGTGGGACGAAGATTTGACCGCCGTCACTGGGCTAGAAGCCGCCATTTGCGCAGACCTTGCCCTGATTTTAGAGCAGGGTGCAGAAGCTGCCTTCGCAAGCTGCCTGTAAGCAACTGCGCAGTGATACACCCGTACTTTGCACAATACCGCCCGCCAGTGACCAATCAAAACAAAAGCAATGCATTGCAACGCGCAGGCATTGCAGAGGTATTTTACCATGGCAAAACTCATTCAAATCCATCCCGCTGATTGCGTCGCCGTTGCCCTTGCGCCCATTGCCGTCGGCGAATGCATCACCTTTGCCGCCGCGCAGCGCGGCGAAGCAACCGCACAAACCCTGCATATCACTGCGGCAGAAGCGATCCCCAGTGGGCACAAAATTGCCTTGTGCGATATCGCACAAGGCAGCGACATTCTGAAATACGGCTTTGCCATTGGGCATGCCACCACCGATATTACCGCCGGGCAATGGGTGCACACGCACAACGTGAAAACCAACCTAGCCGGGGAAGTAGAATACACCTATGACCCTGCACAGACCCCCGCGCCCTTGCCCGCCAAAGCGCCTGAATCCTTTATGGGCTATCGCCGCCCTAATGGGCGGGTTGCCATCCGCAATGAGCTGTGGATTATCCCCACCGTTGGCTGTGTGAATGATGTCGCCAAGGCAGTGGCATTGCAAAACCAGCACCTTGTGGGCGGCAGCATTGATGGGCTGTATGCTTTCCCCCATCCCTATGGTTGCAGCCAGACCGGGCATGACCACGCGCAGACCCGTAAGCTGCTTGCTGCCCTTGCCAACCACCCCAACGCAGGCGGCGTATTGGTGCTGCATTTGGGGTGCGAGAATTTGCAGCATGACCAATTTGTGGCAGAGCTTGGCGATTTTGATGAAAACCGCATTCGTTTTGTCACCTGCCAAGAGGTGGAAGATGAATTTGCCACCTGTGGGGCTGCCCTTGCCGCACTTGCCAATTATGCGGGCAAATTCACCCGTATCCCCTGCCCTGTTTCGGATTTGGTCATTGGGATGAAATGCGGCGGCTCAGATGGATTATCGGGGATTACCGCAAACCCTGTGATTGGCAAATTCTCGGATGAACTGATTGCTCGCGGTGGCGCGACTGTGCTGACTGAGGTGCCCGAAATGTTTGGTGCAGAGGGGCTGCTGATGAACCGCTGCACCGATACTGCAACCTTTGATAAGGCAGTTGCCATGATCAATGGCTTTAAAGATTATTTTATCCGCCATGGTGAAGTTGTCTATGAAAACCCGTCCCCAGGCAACAAGGTGGGCGGCATCACCACCCTAGAAGATAAATCCTGCGGATGCGTGCAAAAGGGCGGCAATGCCCCCATTATGGATGTGATCGGCTATGGTGATGCGGTGATTAACAAAGGGCTGAACATGCTGTATGGCCCCGGCAATGACCTTGTTTCTGCCACTGCCATGACAGCGGCGGGTGCACATTTGATTTTATTCTCTACTGGGCGCGGCACTCCCTTTGCCGCCCCTGCCCCCACCCTAAAACTTTCGACCAATACCCCACTGGCGCAAAAAAAGGCAAACTGGATTGATTTTAACACTGGCACCGTTGCCGATGGTGCGCAAAGCATTGCCCAGGCTGCTGATGATTTATTGGCTCATGTGATTACCGTGGCAAGTGGACAACAGACCAAGGCGGAGAAGATGGGCTTCCGCGAGATTTCGATTTTTAAAGAAGGTGTGACCCTGTAACAAAATAAGTTTTCAGTTGTGTTGTGGAAGAAAAATGCGTATAATAAGAGTGTACATCCCTAACAACGGAGGATCTCTCTATGAAACAGCAACCAAGCACACTGCCCCTTGAGCTCACACAATCTTTAATTGCTGCGGCGCTTTCTGCCCGTGGATATTCTTATTCGCCCTATTCCCGCTTTGCGGTAGGGGCTGCACTGCTTGCCGAAAACGGGCAGGTATACACCGGCTGTAACATTGAAAATGCCGCCTATACCCCCACTAATTGCGCCGAGCGCACCGCCTTCTTTAAAGCGGTATCAGAGGGCATCACCCAGTTTACTGCCATTGCGATTGTAGGCGGGCCGCAAGGCACTGATTTAGCCAATGCACCACTCTGCGCACCCTGCGGAGTCTGCCGCCAAGTGATGGCAGAGTTTTGCGATGCGGCACAGTTTCAAATTATTTTGGCAAAAAGCGAAACGGACTATCAAATATTCCCCCTTGCCGAATTATTGCCCCTTGGTTTTACCCCTGCGTCTTTACAGGGATAATGCAGCAAGCGGTGCCTGCTTTGGCATGTTGCAAGCACTATGCACCCTATCCCTTGGTTTGCGCCGATATTTGAGCACCTTCTAATTCCATTACAGCGCTTATTCAATGACAAACAAAAATCCGCAAAGAGCAATCCTCTTTGCGGATTTTTTGTGTTTTATAGCGGTGCATATTGCACTCTTGCGGCACTTATTGCACCTGCAAGGTAGAGAGCGCATTTTCGTTCATGGCGATTAAATCATCTAAATTAACATAAGCGCTTAGGCAAGAATCTTGCTCTACCATCTGAATCAGCATGCGCAGATATAGCACATCCGATCCATGGAACCCATCGATAAAATAGGTATCATCGGCATCTAAAATGGCAGGGTCGCTGAAATCGTAAAATTCAAAGCCCTCTTCGACTGCCACTGCGCTGACGGCATCTGCAATCTCAAAGAAATAGCCCATATCGCCACGCTCTTCCATTTCTTCAATCGCAGAGGTACAAAGTGGCGGGGTGAATGTGACGAGGGTAATGTCATGCTCCTCACAAAAAGCAGCAATTTCGCGCAGAGTATCAAGCGCTTCACTGGACACTGTATCCCCGGTATAATAGCGCCCCGTTGCATATTTAACGTTATCTACCGTTTCTTTGATCCGCACACTCGTAGAAGCGGGGTGCTCATAGACGGAACCATAGGTATAAGCACCATCTAACCCATACCCATGATCAAACCCTTTTGCACCTGTGCCAATTTTACTTGGAGATTGGCATAAGGTCAAGTAAAACTCTGGTTCTCTACAAATTTCCTCATAAATGCCGATCGCCGCCGCGGTGTAGAGCTCTAAACCGGTGACTGGCTCTTGCGGGAAAAGTTCCCCGTCATTATTGGCATACCATTCCTCATTAAAAAAGTATTCGTCTAAGGATAAAATGGCAACATCGGGCAGACTATCTTCCTCTATGCTTTGCAAGGCAAGCAAGAGATCGGGTAGGTTCGAGGCAATCAGCCCTGCATTATAAAAAGAAGTGTCCTCTTCAAAAAAGAAGCCTTGTATCTGCAACACGCGCGATGTGCCAATTGCCAATACCTCTGCGCCACGTTGGTCGGTGACGATTTGTTTGTAATAAGAGGTATCTTCGGTGTGCGCCTTACTGTATAAAAAATCTTCGCCAATATAGTCTTGTATCGCGATGACGAGGCGGGTGGGCATTAACTCACCGCTCAAAAAAAGAGGGGCTTGTATCAAACAAAAAATCGCGCAAAACACGATAATTTTAATTTTATTTTTATGCTTTTTGAGCAACATTACATCCCCCTTTCTTAGAACTGGAAGTAAACAAAGGTGCTGCTTTCTGGATAATATGCCATAAAGGTGACTGCGATAAGCCCCGCGTAATATACCGCCCACCGCAAGGGCAAAGGTAGGTGCGCAAACCGTTTAGATATGTCACAATTGCGCTCTAACAGCGAAATCACAAAGAGAACAAGCAATGCCAGTGCCGCGATGGAAAGTTGAATTTCACTCAAACCAAACACCGTTACATCGAAATATGCACTGGTATAGCAATCAAAGCGCAACAAATTGCTGAGCACAATGTGTAAATCCGTCATGGTATCTGCGCGGAAGAAAATCCACGCAAAGGTGACGAGTGCAAAGGTGAAGGTGGTTGAAACCACACGGCAAGGCAGCTTATCATTGCTCAGGTGTAATTTTTGCGCAAGAGTGCCACGCGAACGCATTGAAATACGCTCTGCCACTTGATATAAGCCATGCAGCAAGCCCCAGAACACAAAGGTGGTGTTGGCACCATGCCACAACCCACTGAGGGCAAACAAAATCATAATATTGCAATAGGTGCGCCATCTGCCCTTATGTGAGCCACCAAGTGGGATATAGACATAGGTTTTGAACCAACTAGAAAGCGAGATATGCCACCGCGCCCAAAATTCGCGGATGGAAGTGGAAAAATAAGGAGTCTTAAAGTTTGTCATCAACTGCACACCCATACAGCGCGCCGCACCGATGGCAATATTGGAATAACCCGCAAAATCGCAATAAATCTGGAACGAAAACAGCATGCTGATGATGGCAACCTGTGCACCATAATAATCCGATGGGTTTGCATATAGGGTATCAACCATCACGGCAAGGCGGTCTGCGATGACAACCTTTTGAAAAAAGCCAAACAACATGCGCTTTAAGCCATTGGTAAGGTTCGCGTAAGAATAACCCTGTAAATCATCGAGTTGCGGCAATAGGTTTTCGCTGCGTTCAATCGGTCCCGCCACAAGCTGCGGGAAAAAGCTGACAAACAGCGCATAATTCACAAAGCGTTTTTCGGCGCGGATGTTGCCACGGTAGACATCCACCGTATACCCAAGTGCTTGGAAGGTATAAAACGAGATACCAACTGGCAACAGCAAATTCAAAAGTGGTGCTTCGAGCGGAATGCTAAAAATGGCAAGCGCTTGGTTTAATTTACCAAAGAAAAAATTATAATATTTAAAAAAGAATAAAATTGCCAAATTGGCACCCACCACCGTGCACAAAATCAATGATTTTCGTTTTATTTGTTCGGCCACAGCATGCGCAGTTTGGTTGATGCTATCGAGCCAATACCCGCCTGCGTAGGTGATGATGGTGGAAAACAAAATTAATAAAACATAGGTTGCGTTCCAACTCATATAAAAATAATAGCTTGTAACGAGCAACCAATACTTGCGATATTTTTGCGGGGTAAGATAATACACCGCTAGCACCGCAGGAAAAAAGACAAGGAAAGCCCCTGAATTAAATAGCATGAAAACGACCTTTCTTTGCATCCGATGCGGCGATAAAACACCCGCACCACCACAAAAAATCGCACTTAAAATGCAATGAATAATACGGTTTAATGATATCATTCTTCTATGCATAAGTCAAGGAACGGACTGTGAACACTACCCCGCCCGTGCCTTAAAAACTGCTCCCTGCGCAGATGACAAAAAAACACCCACACTGGTGACAAAGCAGTGTGGGTGTTTCGCGATTTTAATGTGTACTAGGCAATAAAATCTGATTTCATAGGAAAATTAGAAAAAAGGAACTTTTCTATATAAAACCCCAAAGGAGAAGGGTTTTATCAAGGGAGACATAGCGCCGTTTTGTGCACTATCTTATTTTTCGCCAGCGTCCTGCAATGCATCATAGCCTTCGTCGCCAGTGCTGATACGTACCACGTTGGTGATATCGCAAACGAAGATTTTGCCATCGCCCATTTTACCAGTGTAAAGCGCTTTCTTGATGGTGGTAACGATGGTTTCAACTGGGATTTTCGAGATAACGATTTCAACTTTAACCTTAGGAAGCAAGGTGGATTCGATTGCAGTACCACGGTAGGTCTTGGTAGAGCCTTTTTGCATACCATAGCCAAGCACCTGGGTCACAGTCATGCCAGTAATTCCAACTGCATCCAAAGCAGCTTTGAGTTTGTCGAATTTCTCTTGTTTGGTGACAATCACAACCTTGTGCATTTCTGCGCCAGGGTGAGAGTTGTTTGCAACAGGGATTGCAACATCCGAAGGAATTGCAAGCTCTTCTTCTGGAGTGTAGCTCATAGTGATGGGCATAAAGTCAGCGTAAGAAGTTGCAAGACCATGTTCGGTAGTGTCAAGACCAAGGATTTCTTCTTCTGCTTCAACACGTAGACCGTGGAATTTCTTGATGCAGTAGAATGTGATGGTGATGGTAACAACTGTCCAAGCAACAACTGCAACGATACCAAGAATTTGAATGAGCAACAAGCTAACCCCGCCGCCGTAGAACAAACCGCCGTCAACTGCGAACAGACCAACTGCGATGGTACCCCAGATACCATTGACACCGTGGACAGCAACTGCACCAACGGGATCATCGATTTTGAGTTTGATGTCGATGAATTCAACTGCAACAACAACCAAGATACCAGCAACTAAGCCAACCATGATTGCGCCGAAGGCATCGAGGCTTGCACAGCCAGCGGTGATACCAACTAGACCTGCAAGAGAAGCGTTTAGGGTCATGGAAACGTCAGGTTTGCCATTTTTGAACCATGTGAAGAACATAGTGGTAACCGAAGCAACTGCTGGTGCAACAGTGGTGGTTAGGAAGATAGAACCTAGACCGCCAACACCGTCAAGTGCGGTTGCAGCAGCGCCGTTGAAGCCGTACCAACCGAACCATAGGATGAACACACCAAGTGCGCCAAGGGTGAGGTTATGACCAGGGATTGCTTTTACTTCTACTTCGCCAGTTTCTTTGTTTTTAACATATTTGCCTTGGCGAGCGCCGAGGAACATTGCACCAATTAAAGCGGAAACACCACCAACGGTGTGGATTGCTGCAGAACCTGCGAAATCGATGAAGCCCATCTGGCATAGCCAGCCTTCGCCGTTCCAAATCCAACCAGCTTCGATTGGGTAGATAAGTGCGCTTAGCACACCACTGTAAATTAAGTAAGCGCTGAATTTGGTACGTTCTGCCATAGCACCCGATACGATGGTAGCGGTGGTAGCACAGAATACCATGTTAAACACGAAGCTCGACCATGGGAAGTTTGCGTAGTCGGTAAAGATACCGAGGTTTGGCATACCGATGATACCCATGATGTAATCTTCGCTACACATGATGGTAAAACCGATAAATACGAACATTACCGTACCAAGACAGAAGTCCATTAGGTTTTTCATGATAATGTTACCAGAGTTTTTTGCCCGTGTGAAACCAGTTTCAACCATTGCGAAACCAGCTTGCATGAAGAATACGAGCGCGGCACCAATCAGGAACCAGACGCCATATAATTCAGACATAACAGTTGCTGCATCCATAATTATTTCCTCCTCAGAATGTTTGTGCGAAAAAATGAAACTCTGCGTTTGCAGTGCCTTGCTGCTCACAAGGAAGTGAAAAATCGTTTATTCCTATTTTTTCTTAATAAAATTGCGTTTGCGAAACGCGGATGCAAGAACGCTCAGAAACCCCTCTATTGTTCCCGAACTACTCTTGCGAAGCGATTACCGAAGAAACAGAAAAGACGCCGAGAACCACAATGTTCTCGGCGCCTTTGCCTTCGATGGTTGCATTATAGCCCTTTTTCGTCAATATGTCAACAAGTAATTCATAATTTTGACATATTGACTAACGCACTTTAAAATGATAAAGTATGTTTGTGAAAACTGCATGTTCTCAGCTGACATTTCAGCATTTGCAGGCCAAACAAAAAGGGCACCCTCATTGGGGCACCCTCGCGTTGTGATGATTACAAACCGTCCTCTAGGCTTTTGCGGTGTTGCTCTTCACTATGCTTTAACTCAAAATAAATCAAAAAGCTGAGCAACGCACGCAAGCCAATGACCACACCGAGCACAGCAAGCTCACTAAGCTCCTGCACGAGCACGGTTTTGAGGATTTCGGCAGCCATTTTAAATTCTAGCGCAGTGGCAAGCCCGTTTGCCAAATCTGATTGGAACGAATAGTGCTTATGGAAAAAGGTAACGAGCAGGTATTCCACGAAGGTTTGGCATAAACTCCATGCTACTACAAAAATACCCATACATTCCGCAACGTGAATGACAAAGGTTGCCACAATAATATTAATCTCTTCAAAATGCATCGATGGGAACTCCTTCATGAACCGTGATGATTACATTGTACTACAACACGCAAAACAATGCGCTTTATAAGCAAACAAATCGCTCTTTTATTTCGTTCTTTTATTTTAGCTTTTTTTCGCCAAAAAGTCAAACTTTTATCCCCATTCACACCTTTTTTACAGAGTGCGGCTTTGCTTTGCAACATTACAGTTCAAATAGATATTTCTTAATGCGATGTTTCATCAGCTCACACACTAGCACAGACTGATAGCAGGTATTGGCAGTGTGCGCCGGTTTTGTGCCACTTTGCACACAATCAATAAAGTAGGCAAGCTCACCATAAAAGCCGTTTGCAGTGGGGTGGTCAAGGCTTGTGAAGCGTTCGCCGCGCGTTTCGATGCATTCCCCTTGCCCTGTGAACTGCTTGACAAAGCCGAGGTCTTGCGCCGCAAGATCGCCTTGCAATGGCAGCTGTGCCTGCCATATCCCTGTGGAGGTGTAAACCGTGGCGCGCTCTGTCATATTCCCTGTGGTGGGGTAGCAACGAATGGTTGCCGTAAACGGACGGCTTGCCGTAGCACCTTGGCGTTCACCTGGGTCAAAGGTAAAATACAAGAAGAAATTGGCAACCTTATCGCCAAGGTGTGGCATTTCTTGATATTGAATTTCTACTGTTTTCGCTTTGCACTGTGCAAGGGAAAACACCGCGTCTACCGCATGGATGACGGTGCACTCAAAATAATCTTCTGTGCGATTAATCCGCTCCATGGTATAATCGATGGATAGAATTTCCTGCCCTGCAATTTGTTGCTTTAGGCGCAGCAAGTGCGGTGAAAACCGACGATTAAAGGCAACCATGTGCAGCACTTTGCTGTTTTCAGCAACCTCTGCAATGGTGCGCACCTCTTGCAAGGTTTCACCGGGTGGCTTTTCCAGCATTACGGGGTAGCCTTTACGCATAATATCGCAAGACACCTGCGCAATCTCCCCTTCTTGCACGAGACAAATGACCGCATCAGGGTGCTCTACTGCAAGCATGAGCGAGACACTGGTATAGGCGCGCGGAATATCGAACTTTTCTTTTATCGCATACGCGCGCGCTTCGTCTATATCCGCACAGGCAACCAAAACCACCTCTGGATGTAAAATAGTATATTTTTCAATGGCGGGCAAATGAGCCATGTTCGCAATGCCGCCACAGCCAACAACGCAAAGTTTAAACAAAATAGCACCTCCTTGTGGAAAACCGCGCCATCTCACCCATGGCGCATCTGCCTAAAAAACGGCAAAGCCGCACCGTTTTGCAAGTTACATCGGTGCGGTAACGCAGGACGATGCACAGCAAGGTGCCATCGCCTTATATTGCAGTTTCTACTTATCTTATGATTAGTATACGCGTTTACAACTCTGACATCAATGCGGATATTTTAGTTAGAAGAGGGCTGTTTTAAGATGTTTTGCACAAAAGAGCGCAAAAAACGCTTCTGCGCATGTTGTAGGTGCAACACAATCAGAAGCGTTTTCTTATTTTATAAAATTGCGATTACCCTACCCTGTAACCATTACATTTCGTTGGTTAGGGGGAAATCAATAATCTTTTTAGGGCATTTGGTCATGCAGATGCCGCAGCCAGTGCACTTAGCATAATCGATACGTGCAACAAAATCGATGACCTTAATTGCGCCTTCTGGGCAGTTGCGTTCACACAGACCGCAAGCGATACAAGCAGTGTTACATTGTTTCATCGCAGCAGCGCCCTTGTTATGGTTCGAGCACATAACCACAGGTTTGGTTAAATCGGTGCTCATAAAGATAACGTGTTTGGGGCAAGCCGTTTTACATGCACCACAGCCAGTACATTTATCAGGGTCAATCACAGCAACACCGCTTTCGGTGCTAATTGCACCGAATTTGCAAACCTTAGCACAATCGCCAAAGCCAAGACAAGCAAAATCGCAGGCTTTGGGCCCACCATACAGCTTGCTTGCGGCCGCACAGCTTTGCACACCAGTATAGCCATATAGACCCTTGCAATGGTCAGTCGTACCTTGGCAGCCAACGAATGCCTTTTTCGCAGCACCCGCCGTTGCCTCTACACCCATAATTTTGCCAATGGCAGCCGTGCAAGCAGGGCCTGCGGGTGCGCACAAATCACAAGGCGCAGCGCCCGCAACCACAGCCTTTGCATAGTCTGCACAGCCTGCATAACCACAGCCGCCACAGTTTGCGCCGGCAAGCACTTCGGTTACTTCTGCGATACGAGGATCTTCTTTTACTTCCATGAATTTTGTGGCAGCAACTAGAATGCCACCGCCAATTGCGCCAAGGATCGTAACAAGAATAACAGCACTTAGAATATCCATTTTCTACTTCCTCCTTATAGCCCAAAGATGCCATCTACGATGCCGCCAAAGCCCATGAACGAAAGGCTAGTAACCGCAGCAGCGATGAGGGTGATGGGCAAGCCTTCAAACACTTTGGGAGGTTTGCAAGCGTCCACGCGTTTGCGCACACCACTGAACATGACCATAGCAAGCATAAAGCCCGCGCCAGAGCCAACAGCACAAACGAGTGCTTCGAGGTAGGCATAGCCAAAACCAAAGGTGGTGACATCTGCGCTAAAATCACTGATGGCAAGGATGGTAACGGCAAGCACTGCACAGTTGGTGGTAATCAATGGCAGATACACACCAAGCGAGTTATAAAGGGCAACCATGTATTTTTTGAGGAAGATTTCGATGAACTGAACCAGCACAGCGATAACCAAGATAAATACGATGGTTTGCAGGTAGCCAAGCCCGAATTGGTCAAGGACAAAAATCTGCAAGGGGAAGGTAACTGCCGTGGCAACCGTCATAACAAAGATAACTGCGCAGGACATACCAAAGGCAGAGTCTAGCTTTTTGGAAACGCCAAGGAAGGGGCAGATACCAAGGAATTTTGCGAGAACATAGTTGTTCACCAAAATCATACTAAAGAAAATCGCAGCGAGTTTTACAAACATAGCTTAACCCTCCTCTTTCTCTTCATTTGCTTGGAACTCCTTAATCGGAGCACAACCAATTTTACGTTCGATTGGAGCATTCAGTTTGTTTTCAACCCAGACACAGCCTGCGATTAACACACCATACCAGAAGAAACCGCCGGGTGCGCTTGTCATGATAGAGAGCACAGGGAAGCCTTCGGGTAGCACCTGAAAGCCCATCCATGTGCCTGCACCAAGCACTTCGCGGAAGGTAGAAAGCAACAATACGCTCAAGGTATAGCCGATGCCCATGCCAACCCCGTCAAGCGCGGAGTCAATCACGCTGTTTTTGCTAGCAAACATCTCGGCACGACCAAGAATGATACAGTTCACAACAATCAGCGGCAGGAACACACCAAGTGAGGTGTAGATATCCACAAAGAACGCTTGCATGACCATCTGTACAATGGTAACAAAGCCGGCGATGATAACAATATAGCAAGGTAGATGTACTTTGCCAGGGATTGCTTTGCGCAACAGCGAAATTGCAATGTTAGAACAGATGAGCACGATGGTGAACGCGGCGCTCATACCAAGTGCATTAGAAACTGCGGTGGTAACCGCAAGTGCCGAACAACCACCAAGGGCAAGACGTAGCACAGGGTTTTCTTTAATGACGCCATTGGTGGCGACAGTAAGTTTAGAATTTTTTTCCATCTTTTATGCCCTCCTTAATTTGCACTGCCGGAAACGGCATTGTAGGTATCGACACAAAGGTTGTAACCACTGATGAATGCACTGCTCGAAACGGTAACACCTGCAATGAGGTCAACCCCATTTTCGCCTGCAACTGCTTGCTGTGTGCCATCCAGCCCTAAGAAGGTAGAGAGATAGCTATCCTCTGCAACTTTGGTACCAAAGCCTTGGGTTTGGGTCAATGCATCTGCCCAAATCCCGCTGACGGTACCGTCTGTGTCAAAGCCAACGATGATGGTAATCACACCGCCATCATAGCCCGCAACCAATACTTTTACACCAACGCTGCCATCAGGGGCGATGACAACACCATCGATGCCGTCTGCGGTATAGTCTACTGTTTCAAGATCAGCAGCATCGCTTACGCTAGGAAGCACTTCGACATAAGCCACCAAGGTTGCAGCTTTTTCGTTTGCTTCAATCACCGGTGCGGTGTACATGTTGGTCACTGCAAGTGCAGCACTTACGATCAAGGCAATGATACTCAACACCAAAATAGGATAAATGGTTTCTTGCCACATTACTTTATCAATCTTTTTCATTTTGCAGCCTCCTTCGCAGGTTTGATATCGCCGTATGCTTTTTGGCGAGTGAGGTCGTTAATGAAAGGAACAAGCAAGCTCATGAAAAGCAATGCAAAGGATACGCCTTCTGGGTAGGTGCCCCAGAAGCGAATGGCAAAGGTGATAAGCCCTAGCCCAATGCCGTATACCAATTTGCCTTTTAGTGTAAAAGGACTGGTGACGTAATCGGTTGCCATAAAGACTGCACCGAAGAACAATCCGCCCGAAAGAATTGCCACAAAAGAAGCGCGTGCGCCTTCGCCTGCAATCATATAGCAAGCAAACACAGTAGCGATATAGCTGACGGGTAGCATAGCACTGATGGTTTTGGTGGCGACAAGGTAAACGCAACCAATCACAATCGCAGCGATACAAACCTCACCCATGGTACCAGCATGTACACCGAGGATCAAATCGAATAGATTTAAACTGGTGGTATCTGCCACAGCGAGTGGTGTTGCCGAAGCGAGCTGATCCACCGCTGCATCTGGGTATTGTAGGTTGTTCATATCGCTAGTAAAGCTGAGGAACAACACGATACGTGCCACAAGAGCAGGGTTTGCAAAGTTCATGCCAATGCCGCCGAACAGCTGTTTGACAATCACGATAGCGATAAATGCACCAATGATGATTTCTACCACCGGCATGGTGACTGGCACATTGAATGCCAAAATCATGCCAGTTACCACCGCTGACAAATCGCCAATGGGGGTGGGCTTTTTCATCAGTTTGCAATAAAGCCATTCAAAGCCGACACAGGCAATGACGCTGACGGCAAGTAACAACAAAGTGCGGATGCCAAAAATCAGGGCGGAAGCAATCACACAGGGAATCATCGCGATGATGACGTTGCCCATCAGGCTAGCGGTTGTTTCGGGTGCTCGCACGTGGGGCGAAGCGGAAACAATGAGTTTCTGTTCCATTATTTAGCGCCTCCTTTGGTTTGATTCATATAGTATTCCTTTGCCAGACCCATCATCTGGGTAACAGGGCGCTTTGCGGGGCAAATGAAGGAGCAAGAACCGCAGTTAAAGCAGTAATCTGCGTGTAGTTTGCCAAGGGCGGTAACATCTTTTGCCTCAAAGGCTGCTGCCACATTGACAGGCTCTAGCCCAAGTGGGCAATAATCAATGCAGCGACCACAGCGAATGCAGGGTGCTGCCTCTGGCAAGACGGCAAGTTTTTCACCGTAAAGGCTCAAACAGACACTGGTCTTGGTGAGAGGGGCACTTAAATCTGGGATAGCCGGACCCATCATGGCACCGCCAGCAACCACTTTGCCAAGCACGGCATCGTTAATTAAACCAACGGCATCTACTAACATCTGGGTGGGTGCGCCCACAGGTGCCATAAAGTTACCTGGTTTTGCAACCACGTCTCCGTCTACGGTAACGCGGCGCTCTACCAATGGCATACCAGTGGCCAGATATTTACCAATCGAGCTTGCAGTCGAAACGTTCAGCACAATGGCGCCAACATCTGCGGGCAATTTACCGTGGGGCACTTCGCGACCGAGGCATTTTTCAATTAAGATCAGCTCTGCACCAGTGCCATATACACAGGGCAATGGCTTGACGGTAACGTTTTTCATCCCGGTGGTCAAGCTGCAAAGCAGATCGATACATTCTGGCTTATTACGCTCAATACCGATGACACAACTAGGGATTTCGCAATACTTCATGACTGCTTCAATGCCGCTGAGCAAGGTATCGCTCCAATCTAGCATTTCGCGGGTATCACTCGAAACGAGCACCTCACATTCCGAAGCGTTGATGAGCAAGGTATCTACCTTCGCTTTGGGCTGTAATTTTACATGGGTAGGGAACCCCGCACCACCAAGCCCAACGATACCCGAAGCAAGCACTGCATCTAAGAAGCTCTGCTTGTCCGTCACATTAGGAATGCCAACAGAAGGATCCACTGTTTGGGCGCCATCTGGTTTAATCGCAACAATTTTCGTTTCTTTGCCATTTGGCATCAGATACGCTTCTACTGCGCTAACCGTACCCGAAACGCTTGCATGGATGTTTGCCGAAACAAACCCACTCGCCTCGCCAATGAGAGTGCCAACAAATACTTCGTCACCTTTTTTGACAATCGGTGTGGCGGGTGCGCCGATATGCATCGACATGGGAATTCGTACCAATTCTGGCAGTGGTAGTGCAACTGCCTTCATAGTTGCCGTCACTTTTTCGTGCGGCACGTTCGCGCCAATCGCGGAACGTTTCAATTTTCTCAACATGGATGAAACAATCCCCCATTTCCTTTTTTATGGAATTTTCGTATCTTCGAACATTTGCTGTCTCTCATCGATTTTCTCTTGAACGCAAAAACCGATTTTACAAAGCAAATGATACTTCTTCTATTGTACCATTTTGAATGATAAAGTCAACTAAAACCCCTGATAAAACCTCTGTAAAATCATGAAATATTTACAAAAACTCTTTGCTTTGCCTTTATATTTATGCTATACTAATGATAATCTAGTGTCATTCACTACGATATTTCATATTATTTATTAAGGAGGTCTTTTTATGAAAGGAATCAAACCACTCATCATCATTGTTGTTACCTTTGTCACCGTTGCGCTTGGGGTGCTTTATTTTTTACGAGAAGACACCGACCGTAGCTATGTAGGGATTTATGGCGAGGACGAAAGCTATTAACGGTTGCCTAAACAGTTTTTCTCAATAAAAAAATAAATCCGCTGTTTTTCTTGGACAAATGTCGCAAGAATTGCAGCGGATTTTTTTATTGCTCTTTCAAAGATTATTTAAAAATCAAGTTCTTCTAATTTGACAAGCGCCAAAATATAAATCTTGAGCGCTTCTAGCAGCTTATCCACTGGGGCGGCTTCGTTGGCGCCATGCATGGGCCCGCCAAATTCTGGCAGCACAGTGTCTGCATGTTCAGGGCCGAAGCTGACTGCATAAGGAAAGTGCTTGGCATAGGTGCCGCCGCCCATGGTGAAGGGAGTCGCCTGCTGCCCCGTGACCTCATTAAAGGTATCAATGCAGGCGCGAATAGCGGGGGTATCTGCCGAAATGTAGAACGGCTCGCCCGCATCGCAGTGAGTCAATGACACCCCTGCAGCAAAGGGGGCAATCGCCGCGGTAATGCCAGCGATAATCGCATCACCACTGGTACTGGTGGGGAAACGGCAATCCATCGTTTGGGTAATCACACCATCTTGCATAGCAATGGTACCACCGATGATGGTCAGCTTGCCAAAGGGTTCGTCCTCACTTGCAATGCCAAGGGCAGCGCCATCATGCCCCGCGTGTAGCAGTGCGAGTGCGCTGAGGTAATCACGCTCTGCCGCACTGCAAAGGTCATTTCCCAACAAATAATTTGCCACAAGACCAATGGCATTGCGGGTACCTTCTGGCATGGCGGCATGCCCTGCCTTGCCCTGTGCGCTGACGCGGACATCGCCGCCCTCTGCGCTTAGGGTGATGTATTCTGCACTTGGCAGGGTGCTGATATCTGCCATCACCAATGCACTTGCAAGGTCAGGCACTGCATTGACGGCAACACCGCCCGCAAACGCAATGATACGGTCAGACGGGCTGGGGATACTGGTTAGGCTGCCATGGAAATGCCCTTTTTCGCCGTTGCAAACGGGGAACTCTGCATCTGGGGTGAAGCAGAACACTGGCGCGGTATAATTTTTGAGGTAATATTCGACATCTTCCATCCCAGTTTCTTCGTTGGTGCCAATCAGCGCACGGATGGGATAGCGCAGCGAAACCCCTTCGTCTTGCAAAAACTTGAGAGCATACAGACAGGCAATCATGGGCGCTTTGTCATCTGCGACACCGCGCCCAATCATCCACCCATCGCGCAAAATCATCTCGAATGGGTCAGAATTCCAACCATTGCCCACTGGCACAACGTCCACATGGCAGATGGTAGCAAGGTGCTTTTCTGGGTCAGAATGTTCGGTGGAAACCTCAGCATAGCCAATGTAGTTTTCGCAGTTTTGGGTGGCGAGCCCAAGGCGGGTTGCAATGGAAAGGGTTTCATCTAGGGCAGCCTTTGCGCCTGCACCAAAGGGGGCACTCGGGGCTGCGGCGGTTTGCACGCTATCAATGGCAATCAGTTTTGCGATATCGCTCAAAATCGCGCTTTCATTTGCGGCGATAAAGGCATCAATTTTTGAGGTAAATGGGGTGGTTGGCATAGAGCGCCTCCTTATTTTATGCAGCTTAGCAGCAAAAGCCACTGTTTCATTTTCTTTTAGTATACCTGTTTTTGCGCAAAAAAGCAAAGAAATTTGACGGGCGCATAGCAAAAGCCCGCACAGCGTTTACCGCACTGCGCGAGCTTTGTTTTTGTAGGATTAATTTACCCCACCTGACTGGTTGTCGCGTGCTTGGCAGGGTCAAAGGCACTTGCCTCGGTTTCGGTGCCAGTGACATAATCATAGCTGCCTAGCACCTCCCAAAAATGCCGCGCGGTTTCGGGCGACAGCAAGGTATTGTAAAGGGTGGTGGTACGCTTGATGGCGCGGGTGAGCAATTGGCTCATCGTTTCGGCATGTTCTTCCCCTGTGGTGGGGTCTACCCATGGGTTGGGCAAGCCTTTGCCCCGCGCAATGGCACGGCGGCTGAGCCCACGCAAACGGCGCGGGTGCACATGCACCGTTAAGACACCACGCCCGCCAAAGATAGGCTCAATCAGCCAAAAAATAGCGCGTTTGATGCCAATGGGTGAGCGAAAGATAGAACGAATACGGCGGTTATCAAAAATTGCATCAGTGATATATTCCCGCGGGACGCGTATGCCATAGGTTTCTTCAATGGCACGGTCTAGTTGCCCTGCCACCTCTGCAAGGGCGGCACCTGTTAGCATGGGCGCAAATTCATCGATACCAAAATCGCGTTTGAGGGCATACTGCTCACAGACATAACTATCGAGCGCAATTTCAAAATAACCATGCCCGCACTTTTTGCCATATAGTTGTCCCTTTTTGCTGACAAGCTGCACGAATGGGTGCACGGTAGTATCTACTGCGTAATGTGCCAAAAAGCCCATGAAATAATCAAGCTGGGTTTGGGTTTTTGCCTGCTTGCACAGCGCGCGCAGGAATGCACCTGTGCGCTCATTGTGCATGCGGTTGCCAAGCCCTTTCATATCATAGCGACGATCTTCAGCGCTTTTCCACCCTTCAAACGAAAAGAAAATATCAGGTCCATTTGCCCCTGCGGCAAAGGCGGCTTGGTCTAAAATCACCCACCCTGCATTTTTGGCAGCACACTTGGCAAGGGTGACATGGGTAAAACCTTCTGGCATACGGTAACTCCTATCTGGGTTGCGTAATTGAGGATTACGTGCAAAGCGGCTTGTTATTCGCCTGCGTTCATCTGTGCTTTGGTTGCGTATTTTGGCAGCACGAAATAGTATAGCCCGCCGCCAATGATGAACAGGGCAACAATCGAAAGAATACCATAAGGCGCGCTCATGCTATCGAGCTGCGCGGCAGTGAGAGATGGGTCAGTCGCGGCAAAGCGAGTGTAGGCAAGTGCCGAGATAAAGCCGCATAGTGCAGGACCCATGATAGAGCTAACCTTGCCGAAAATATCAAAGAAGCCAAAGTATTCACCCGCTTGGTCTTTGTTAGGAATCAGGCGGCTGAACATAGAACGGCTAAGTGCCTGAATACCGCCCTGACTGGTCGCACAAAGGAAGGCGAGCACCCAGAACTGCCACAGACTGGTCATAAAATAGGCAAAGACGCAAATAAAGGAATACACCCCAATCGCGACCCCGACCATTCTGCGCGCGCCAAATTTTTTTGCAAGCGAGATATAAAGCAGACAGAACGGCAAGCCGAGCACCTGCACCAACAGCAAGGCAAGCAGCATCCCAGTGGAGTCTAGCCCAAGGTTTGCACCGTAAGTAGTAGACATCGCGATGATGGTATGCACCCCATCGATATAGAAAAAGTATGCAACAATGTAAATGAGCAATGCCTTGCTTTTGAAGATTTTGCGGGCGGTGGCAAACACCCCAGTAAAAGAATGCAGCACAGCAGCGCGGCTTGCGTGCTCACCCCCGCGCTGTTTGACATGGCGCAGCAATGGGATAGAAAAAGCAAACCACCAAATACCAGTGAGGAAGAAAATCACCGTCATAGCGACGAGGATATCCACCCCAACAGCGCACAGTACAAGGAAAATAACAAGTGGAATGGTCGAACCCCCAATGTACCCCAGCCCATAGCCAAGGGTAGATACTTGGTCAACGCGGTCATCGGTGGTGACATCCGTTAAGAAGGCATCGTAATATAAGTTCGCCGCATTAAAGCCAATGGTTGAAATGATATACATCACCAGAATAAACATCCCGACCTTGCCCGCAGCCGCAGCACTTGAGGTGAAATCCATCAAGGGAGTGGGCGCAAGGAAGAAGCAAGAAACCACACCAATCAGCATAAAGACGGTGAACAGCTTTTTACGTAATCCCTGAAAATCGCCCAGTGCACCAAGTGCAGGAGCAAGCAGCGCAACAATCAGCATGGCGATACTGGTTGCATAGCCCCATGTAGTGACGGTAGAGGTAGCATTTGCGGTGTATTCCGCAACGGTATCAAAGAAGATGGGGAGAATGGTGCAAACGCAGATGGTGTGCGCACTGTTTGCCCAGTCATACATCATCCAACTTTTTTCTTCGGTGGTATAGCCTTTTAGAAATTTCATTGAATATTCCCTTTCCTATGTTTTAACGTCTTAACCGAACTAGTGTACCATGAAAACATCTTCGATAAAAGAACACCGCACAATCCTTTACCAAAAAATCACCATTTTTTTACCTGATCATCCCGCTTACAGCGTGATTTCAAGCGATACTGGGCAATGATCTGAGCCAAAGACATCGTTGTGGATTTCTGCCACCGTGATGTGATCGGCAATGCGGTCAGACACCAGAAAATAATCAATGCGCCACCCTGCGTTGTTCTTGCGCGCATTAAAACGGTAACTCCACCAACTATATTTTTCGGTTTCTGGATAAAGCAAGCGGAAGCTATCGGTAAAGCCCGCGCCAAGCAACTGGGTCATTTTCTCGCGCTCTTGGTCGCTAAAGCCCGCATTGTTTCGGTTGCTTTTTGGGTTTTTCAAATCGATTTCGCAGTGTGCCACGTTTAAATCGCCGCACAAAATCACTGGTTTTACCGCGTCTAGTTTTAATAGATAAGCCTTGAATGCTTCTTCCCATGCCATGCGATAATCAATGCGTTTTAATTCGTTCTGACTGTTGGGTGTGTAGCAATTAACGAGGTAAAAATTTTGATATTCAAGGGTCAACACCCGCCCTTCGTGGTCGTGCTCGTCTATGCCAATGCCCGCAGTGGTTGCAATTGGCTGCGCTTTACTATAACATGCCACACTGGAATAGCCCTTTTTCTCCGCAGAATTGAAAAATTCAGCATAACCCTCTGGGTGAAAATCTGCCTGACCTGGCTGCATTTTGGTTTCTTGTAGGCTAAAAACATCCGCATCAAAGGCAGCAAAGGCTTCGGCAAAGCCGTGGGTCAAACAAGCCCGCAGCCCGTTTACGTTCCAACTAATTAGTTTCATCTATTGTTTCTCCTGTTGTCACTATTTTTTATTGTATCATCCATGCTGTTTTCTTGGGAACACAACGTTACAACCTGCTCTCATAAACAAGCGATTTGCCTGGCGACACGATCTGCTTTCTGCATTTGCAATCCTACACTACGTTACGGCATCCGCCACATATTTTGCTTTCCACCTGCCACTGAGAAAGCGCCAGACAAAGAATACACAGCGGAACACCCAGTCAATGACCATCGCCCACCAGATGCCGAGCGCACCCCATCCAAGGCAGATGCAAAGAATATACCCACCGCCAAGGCGGCACAGACCCATGCTGATGATGGAAATGAACATGGTGTATTTGACATCGTTTGCCGCGCGCAAGGCATTCGGCAGCACAAAGGCAATCGGCCAAATGAGAATGCCCACCCCCGCATGGATGGCGGTGAGGGCATAGGCAAGACTTGCCGTCTGCGCCGAAATGCTATATAGCATGAGCAGCAAGGGCGAAATGAGCAGAACCGTGACATTCGCAAGCCCACCCACAATCATAATCCAGACCATAATTTTGCGGGTATAATAAATTGCTTGGTCGGTATCCCCTGCGCCGATACAGCGCCCCACCACCGCAATCATAGCAAGGGAGAAGGCATTCCCCGGAATGCACCCCAGTGCGGTGAGGTTATAAGCCACTGCGTTGGCGGTGATTTGCATCGTGCCAAAGACAGCAATCATGCTGACCACCAAGATTCGCCCACCTTGGAACAGGCTGTTTTCAAAAGCAGAGGGGATGCCGATGGTTAAGATGCGGCGGGTCATGGCTGGCTCAATCTTGCGAGGGATGACCACACGCACCGCCACATTCGGACGGGTGCAGAGATAGATCATCATGACGGCAGCCACCATGCGTGAGATAAGGCTTGGCACCGCAACACCCATGACGCCCATCCGCAAGCTAAAGATACAGATGGCATTGCCCACCACATTAATGATATTCATGACAACACTGACCCGCATGGAAATCTTGGAATTACCGGTACTGCGGAAAATCGCCGCGCCCGCATTATATAAGGATAAGAAAGGGAAACTAAATGCCGAAACTTGTAAGTAAAGCAACCCCGCTGCATAGACATCGGCATCTAAGCTACCAAATAAATTTGCCATAATACCGGGGGCAAAAACAAAGCACCCTACCCCGACCACTGCCCCTAAAAAGGCACTGAGCAACACAAGCTGCGAGGCGCTGTCGCAGGCTTTTGGGTGATTTTTGGCGCCAAGATATTGGCTAATAACCACCGCGCCACCCGTAGAAAGCGCCGCAAAGATATTGAAAATCAGCACGGTAATCAAATCCACCAAGCTGACCCCCGAAACGGCAGCCTCGCCCACGCTAGACACCATCATGGTATCGACCATACCGACCGCGACGGCAAGCGCTTGCTCAATGACAAGGGGAATCATCAGCCGCTTGAGCATTTGATTGTTAAACAACGGGTTTGCAGGGGTTGCAAGTTTCATCATAAGATACTTCCTTTTGCAGGGCAGCGGTTATCGCAGCAGCGAAATCATCCGCAATGTCACACTTTTTCACGGCGGCGATAAAACAGAACGCGCACATGCGCGCAGGGCACCATCGCGCTATTTTTAAAATTCACACTGAAATTTACACAAGTTTCCCTCATTATAGCACGAAAAGGAGGGCAGCGCCCCCCTTTTACGGAATTTTTTTCAAAACAACTGATAAAACAGCTTGATTTTCTCGCCTTACTTCTCTTCAGTTGCACTTTGCTGTACCGCAGCACGGATATCTGCCGAAAAATAAAGCGTACCAAGGGCACAAACCACCCCTTTTTGCGCGAGTTTTTGGGCAGTCGCTACCCCCTCGGGGATGCTATGGGCGACAATCGCCGCAACATCACGCGCGGTGATTTTGGCAGCAAGCTCTTTCGCAGGCAGTGCGCGAGGATTGTGCGGTGTAACGGTGACAATCCGCTTGGCAAGCGGGCAGAGAATATCGAGCATTTCGTCCACATTTTTATCCGCCATGACGCCAAGCACAAAGGTGTATTTTTGCGCGGGAAATAAATCGCGTAAGCTGTGGGCAGTAGCTTGCAGTCCGTGCACGTTATGACTGCCATCTAACACAAAAGGGGGAACGGTTTGCAACAGTTCAAACCGCCCTGCCCATGTGACACTAGCTAGCCCTTCGCGCAGAGCTTCTTCCGAAATGCGCCACCCTTTTTGCACAAGGATTTGCAACGCGGTGATGGCAAGGGCGGCATTGCGGGGCTGATACTGCCCAAGTAATGGGATTTGCAAATCAACAAGCCCTGCGTAATCAAAGGTAGTGCCCGTTAAGGTCTGCGCTTTGGGCTGTAATCGGGTGAAATCCACTTGCGTCAGCGCTGCCTGATGGCGCGCGCAGGTGGCAGCAATAACGGCATCACCCTCAGGGGTGCCACCATACGAAACCACACTGCCCCCTGCCTTGATAATCCCCGCCTTAGCGGCGGCAACCTCAGCAAGGGTGCTGCCGAGCTGCTCGGTATGGTCTAGCCCAAGTGCCGCAATGACGGCGACCGCTGGGCAAGGGATGACATTGGTGGAATCAAGTGTGCCACCAAGCCCGACCTCTAACACCACGATGTCACAGCCTTGCTCGTAAAAATAAAGCATGCCGATGGCGGTAATTAGCTCAAACTCAGTGGGGATACCTGCCATTTGCTCTGCCACTGGGCGAATGCGCGCGACCAAATCCACCAAGGTTTCATCTGGGATTTGATTGCCGTTAATCTGCATCCGCTCATTAAAACGTTGGATGTAGGGCGAGGTATATAGCCCCACCTTGTACCCTGCACAGCGCAAGCAATTTGCCATCATGGCACTGGTGCTGCCCTTGCCATTGGTCCCCGCTACGTGGACAAATTTCAGCTTTTGCTCGGGGTTACCAAGTGCGGCAAGCAGGTTTTGGGTGCGAGAAAGCCCCGGCTTGTGCCCTGCCCACTGCACGGCATGAATATACGATAAGGTTTCTTGATAAGTCATAAAAAGGGTTGCTCCTATTACTATTCGGGGGTAGACAATCGATTTGAACAAACACCGCCACCGTCACAGTAGAAAGCAGCCGTGTTTTATGGTTTTTGTAGCACCTTCATCAGCGCTTTATTTTTGCACAGACACCACAGCACAAAAAACTCAGCCGCGCCAAGAACAATGTTATTGGGAATACGCAGGGCAAGGATGCTCCACGCATAGCCATAATAGATGCGTAACGCAAGGGTATTGACAATTACACTACCAATAAGGTTACCAAAAACAACCCCCGAAAGCAATCGAAAATTCTGTTTTGGTAGCGGTAAATAATGGTAGCACAGCCCCATGCAAAATCCTGTCAGCGCGGTGCCAAGGGTAATCATGAAATTAATGCTATACCCCGCCAAGGTGCCGCCGATTAAATCTGCAAGTGCACCCACCACAAACCCTGCCACAGGCCCGAACAGCACCCCTGCCAATAAAATGGGCACACCGCCCAGATTAATGCGCAAAAATGGGGTGGAAATGGTAAGCAGATGGGTCAGCACAATGCTGATAGCGATGAGCAGGGCGCACTGCACCATCGCCTTGGTGCTGTGTAGAGGGATCTTTTGTGGCACAAAGGGTGCGGTGCGCACATCCGATGGTTGCGCAGTGCCAGAGGGAGATGGTTGGTTTGGGTCAGCTTTCGATGTGAAAAGTTGCATAAAAAGACCTCCTTTATGCGTGGCGCTGCATAAAGGAGGCACTGATCACACTTTTATTTTGCTGGTGGCAACCAGAGGGTGCAAAAAGGCAGCCACACACACCATTTTGGCAAGATACTGTTGCCGATTTGCGCGGTGGGGTACGCTTTGCCCAATTGTCCGAAAAAGTGGAACAAGACCCTCTGTTTTATCACAGCAGCGGGATGCAAATGTTACACCGCGGCGACGCCCTTGGCACCATCTTCGTCCGCAACACAACTCCCTGTTGCTGCAGCACTTAACGCGTAACATTTTACTCTGTCAAGCCTTATTATACCGCCATTTTCATCTTTGCGCAAGGTCGTTTTTGGCAACGGCAATATGAATGTATGATATGACGTATTTTTTGCGTTATCCTGCATTCATTTTATGCAAAACACAGTTGCGCCCACTTAAAATGCAAAAGAAGCACCTTATTCTAACAGAAACTCCGCATTTCCCTCTTTTTTTCTCTGCCGTATCGTGGTAATATAAGTACAATATTGTTTGAAGATTTGCTTTTTGAAGTAAAATCAGCAATGGAAGATAACACAGCCGCGCCACACCATGGTGCTGAAATACGATTGGAGCCTGTATGAAATTCAATGACATGCCCTATGCCCGCCCTGATATCGATGCCCTGCTTGCGCAGCTTGCGGACTATGTAAAGCAAGCCGAAGCCGCACAAAGCGAAGCCACACTATTAGAACTTTTTTGGGCACAGGATAAAACCCTCGCGCATTATGCCACCGCAGCAAACCTTGCCAATATTCACTATACCCTTGATACCCGCGATGCCTATTGGACGGCTGAGCGCGATTTCTATGATGAAAACACACCTGCCGTAGGCAATGGGCAGATTAAACTATCCGCCGCTTTTTTGGCAAACCCACATGTCGGCATTTTAGAAAAAACCTTTGGCGAAACGATTTTGCCCACCCTCAAAAACGATGTTTTATCGGCAGATGAGCGAGTGCTCGATTTGCAAAAAGAGGAAAATGCCCTTGCAAGTGCCTATCAAAAAGTATATGGCGGCGCAATGGTCGATTTTGATGGCAAGAGTATGACCCTGCCACAGCTTGCTGCCTATAAAGAAAGTGCAGACGCAAGCGTGCGCCTTGCCGCATACGCCGCAGAGGGTGGCTATTTTGATGCGCACCGCGCTGAATTTGATGATATTTATAGCAAGATGATTGTCTGTCGCAACAAGCAAGCGCAGATTTTGGGCTATACGGATTACAGCGAGCTTGCCTATATTCGGATGAACCGCATTGGCTATGGGCAAAAGGAAGTGGAAAATTATCGCAAGCAGATTGCCGAAGAGGTCGTTCCCCTTGTGCACAAACTGCGCGATTTACGGATGAAACGGGTGGGCATTGCCGCGCCGCATTATGCCGATAATCTGATTGCCTTTGTCGATGGCAACCCCGCGCCACAAGGCACTGAGGCGCAGCTGATGGCAGCTTGCGCCAAGATGTATCATGAACTAAGCCCCGAAACCGCCGAATTTATTGATTATATGCAGGTGAGCGATTTATTTGATGTGCAAAGCTATGAAGGCAAGATGAGCGGTGGCTACCAAGAAACCATCCCCGACCATGCCGCACCTTTTATCTTTGCGAACTGGAACGGCACCTTTGGCGATGTAGACGTGCTGACCCATGAGGCAGGACATGCGTTTGAGGCATATCTTGCCGCGCGCAACCCCGCCATCCCCAATTGCCTGAGCGCGCCCGGACTAGAAAGCTGCGAAATCCATTCAATGAGCATGGAATTCCTCACCTCACCTTGGCACCACCTCTTCTTTGGCGCTGACACCGAAAAATATCAGCTTGCCCACGCAGAGGACGCACTGTTCTTCTTACCCTATGGCTGCATGGTGGATGAGTTCCAACATGTGATGTATCAGCAACCCGATTTGACCCCAGAGCAGCGCAACGATGTCTGGATGTTACTTGAGGCAAAATACCGCCCTTGGAACCGCTTTGATGACCTGCCTTTTTATGGACGCGGCGCAGGGTGGCAGCGACAACTGCACATTTACCAGTGCCCCTTTTATTATATTGATTACTGCCTTGCCCAGACGGTGGCGCTACAATTTTTTGCCGCACACCTTGCCAATGAACAGGATGCTTGGGTGCGCTTCTTAGCCCTTACCCGCCGGGCAGGGTTAGATAGCTATGAGGGCTTAGTCCGCGCGGCGGGCTTAGAGGTGCCCTTTGCCGATGGCAGCATCAAGGCAGTCGCCGATGCGATTGGCGATTGGATTTTGGCGCATCAACTGTAACGGCTATAACCCTTGCGGGGCGATATCGCATTGTCCCCTACCCCATGACCGTATTCATACCGTTGCTGGCACAGCGGCATGGATATTACATAAATAACCAAACAAAGAATGAGGAGAAACACTATGTTTGCAAACATGATTGACACCATCGGCTTTGTTGCCGAACAGGACCCTACCCTTGCCGCCATGATGAACCGCGAGCTTGGACGTCAGCGCCAAAACATTGAGCTGATTGCAAGCGAAAACGTCGTTAGCCCTGCCGTAATGGCAGCTATGGGCAGCGTATTAACCAACAAATATGCCGAGGGTTATTCTGGGCATCGCTACTATGGCGGTTGCGTACATGTAGACGAAGTAGAAACCCTTGCCATTGAACGTGCCTGTGAACTGTTTGGCGCAGGCTATGCCAACGTGCAGCCACACTCTGGCGCACAGGCAAACCTTGCCGTTTACTTTGCACTGCTTGAAGTGGGCGATACCGTGCTTGGCATGGATTTATCCGCAGGTGGGCACTTAACCCACGGCAGCCCTGTTAACATGTCGGGCAAAAACTATAACTTTGTTGCTTATGGTGTAGACGAAAACGGCTTTATCGATTATGATGCTGTGCGTGCAAAAGCACTAGAATGCAACCCCAAAATGATTGTAGCGGGCGCTTCTGCCTATTGCCGTGCCATTGATTTTGAAAAATTACAGGCGATTGCCAAAGAAGTCGGCGCTTACTTAATGGTAGATATGGCGCACATTGCAGGGCTTGTTGCTGGCGGGCAGCACATGAACCCAGTGCCCTATGCAGACGTAGTGACCACTACCACCCACAAAACCCTGCGCGGCCCCCGTGGTGGCATGATTTTGAGCAACGATGAAGAAATCGCAAAGAAAATCAACAAAGCAATCTTCCCCGGCACACAGGGCGGCCCACTGGAACATATCATTGCAGCGAAAGCAGTTTGCTTTGGCGAAGCACTCAAGCCAGAGTTTTCCACCTATGCTGCAAAGGTTGTGGAAAACGCAAAGGTTTTGGCAGACGCATTACAGGCAAAGGGTGTTAAACTTGTTTCAGGCGGCACCGATAACCACCTGATGCTGATTGACCTATCGGACGAGGCATGCACTGGCAAAGAGCTTGAGCATAATCTAGATGAAGTGCATATCACCGCCAACAAAAACACCGTGCCCGGCGAAAAACGCAGCCCCTTCATCACCAGTGGTGTGCGCATTGGCACCCCTGCCATCACCACCCGCGGCTTTGGCGCAGCGGAGATGGAAGAAATCGCAGGGTTCATTGCCGATTGCATCCATGATTTTGAAGGCAAAAAAGACGAAATCACCGCAAAGGTTGATGCACTGACTGCCAAGTTCCCACTGTACGAATAATTAAATTCAAATTCCGCTTTTATTTTCATTGAATTTTCATCAAAAAGAACCGCTTTTCGCAAAAGGCGGTTCTTTTTTTGTGAGTTGCAACTACTGTTTTTCTGTGAGTTGCAGCTACTATATTTACAACATCACAGTTATTCTGATATAATAATAACTTAGGTTGTGCAAATTTGCTGTGCAGCATTATTCTAATTCGATTTACGAAAGGGTTCTTTTATGAAAACATTTCTCACAAAATACAAAATTCCTTTGTTTGTACTATTGGGGTTACTCCTTGCGCTCATCATCGCAGGGGTCAGCGCCTTTGTCGGTGTCAAGTATTATTACCCTGAATTTGTTGCGGTGGATACCCACCTGCAAACTGCCATCGATAGCATTACCGGTGCAGACGAAGAAGCTGCCGCCGCCGCTGCTGTGCGCAACGCTTACCTGCGCACCATCACCATCAATGGCGAAGAAGCCACCATTGACCTGCTTGCGGATACCCACACTTGGTTTGACTCACCCATGATGAGCACCGAAATCGACAACACCTTTGTGTTTGGTGATTTTTCTGGCTATGACATTGTCTTTGAGGGACAAGCCGTCAGTGAAGGCAGCGAAGTGAGCGTTTCGCTAGACGAGCTCAGCATTGCCCGTGGACTTGAATTAAAAGTAACCGATCAAGCCTCTGGCGAAACGGTTTATTATTACATCCGCACCCTGCACTCGCAATATAGCGGTGTGGCAGTTGGTCAGGGCGAAGGCGAAGGCTATTACTACTTTAACTCAGAAAACACCATTTATAAGATGGATATGTCTGGCAACATCGTATTCTATAAAGAAACCCCTGGCGACATTGTGCGCGATTTTAAACAGACCATTGTGGATGGCACCGTTTATTATTCTTACCTTGAAGAAGCCTCTGCCAAGGTTACGAACTCTAGTAGCAATATGATTGGTATTGTGATGAATGCTGATTACCAAGTAATCGATGTGATCGAAACCCTTTCGACCGCAGATGGCATGCCAGAAAATGCTTATTTAGATGACCACGAATTTGTAATTCTTGGTGAAAACCATTATATCATCACAAGCTATGCGCAGATGGAAGTTTATAACATCCCCACCGAGGTTGCCGCAGATAACACCGCCTTTGTAGCAGCTGCCGTGGTACAGGAAATCAAAGATGGCGAATTGTTGTTCCAATGGTGCAGCGCTGATTACGAGGAATTGTATGCCTATTCCATCCGCGTCACCCGCCTTGCGGATGATTCCGTCACCAATGCGATTGATTATATGCACATGAACACCGTAGCCATTGACCCCAATGACGGCAACTATGTACTTTCGTTCCGCTCCACTGAGTGCGCTGATTAAAATTGATAGCACCACCGGCGATATCATCTGGATTTTGGGCGGCGAGGGCGATGAATTTAACCTGACCGAAGAGCAGCAGATGTCGTATCAGCATTTCCCCTATTTCTTTGATGAAAACACCATCACCGTCTTTGATAACGGCAATGACTATGAACAGACCCGTATCTTAGAGTATGTATTAGACGAAGAAACCAAAACCTTGACTAGCTTTACCGCATACGAAATTGAAGATTGGTATGCCTCTGCGATGGGCTCTGCATTGCGCCTATCTGCGGACGAGCCACTCTATCTCGTTTGCTGGGGGCAGGTAGATTCCAACGGCATTCTGTTCAGCGAAATAAACTTTGAAACAGGCGAGGTTTTGTTCCAGTTGATGGACATCACCTCTACCTCGGATTACTTTGTTGCTTCTTATCGCGTTTACAAATTTGATTCTTAAATAAGATTGCAGGTTTCGCCCCTTTGTAGAAAGTGTTTTTTGCGCAATCCTCTACAAAATAACCTTGCTTCTAAGCCCTTATTGCGGTACAATAGATACCGTGGTAAGGGCATTTTTTTATGAATGCCTTGCCAATTGATCCAATCGCTTGGGCGGGTTGTCTCCGCCTATGGGGCATGGTTATCCCCCGGAAAAGAGGAATGTTCAGCATGTTAGAATTACAACACATCACCTTTGTCGCAGATGGCAAAACCATTTTGAATGATATCAGCGTGGTCATTGATGAGCGCTTTGTCGCTATCACAGGCCCCAATGGCGGGGGGAAATCTACCCTTGCGAAAATCATTATGGGCATTGCGACCCCCACCTCTGGCAAAATTTTGCTCGATGGTGAGGACATTACCGACCTGAGCATTAGCGAGCGTGCCGCCAAGGGCATCAGCTATGCCTTCCAACAGCCTGTGCGATTTAAAGGCTTACAGGTAAAAGATTTATTGCAGCTTGCCGCGGGCAAGGAAATCCAAATTTCGGAAGCCTGCGATTACCTAAGCGAAGTAGGGCTGTGCGCACGCGATTATATTCACCGCGAATTAAACGCAACCCTTTCGGGCGGTGAGCTCAAACGCATTGAAATTGCCATGGCACTTGCCCGTGGCACCAAACTATCGATTTTTGATGAGCCCGAGGCAGGCATTGACCTGTGGAGTTTCCAAAACCTCATCCACGTGTTTGAGCAGATGCATCAGCGTACCCAAGGCACCATCTTAATCATCAGCCACCAAGAACGCATTTTAAACATTGCGGATAAATTGCTGTATGTCAAGGCAGGTGTACTTGAAAAATATGGCACCCGTGAAGAGGTGCTACCTGAATTGCTCGGCGCTGCATCCCCTGAGGCATGCAGCGTGCTGACTGATAAACTGGCACCCACCAAGGGCAGCACAAGCCCATTGCAGGGCTTTGGCAGCAAAGCAGAGCCAACCACTGCTGCTGAACATGCAGCAACGATTGACCCGCTCGGGGCAATCACCAAAGGAAAAGGGGTGCAGTAAGATGGATCAAATTCAACTAGATTTATTGCGCCAAATTGCCGATTTAGACGGCATCCCAACAGGCGGCGCCTTTAACATTCGCGCAAATGGTGTGGGCGCGGCGCGCAGTAGCAGCAAAAACATCACCATCACCCCCAAAGAAGGGCAGCCCGGCATTGATATCCACATTGCCAGTGGCACCAAGGGTGAAACCATGCATATCCCGGTGGTAATCACCGAGGCAGGGGTCAAAGAATTTGTCTATAACGATTTCTTTATCGCCAACGATTGCGAAGTCGAGATTATTGCGGGCTGCGGCATTCATAGCTGCGGCAACGCAGACAGCCAACACGATGGCATTCACAGCTTTTTTGTGGGTGAAAACAGCAGCATCACCTATGTGGAAAAGCATTATGGCGAGGGCGAAGGCGCCTCCAAGCGGATTATGAACCCCACCACCGTGGTAAACCTTGGCAAGAATGCCCGCATGGAAATGGAAACCACCCAGATTGCCGGGGTGGATGACACCGACCGCAAGACAAGCTGCGTGCTAGCTGAAGGGGCAAGCCTAGTGGTGCGCGAGAAAATCATGACCACGGACGACCAACGCGCTGAAACCTATTTCAACGCTGATTTGAATGGCGAAGGGTCAAGCTGCAATATCATCAGTCGCAGTGTTGCCAAAGATACCAGTTTCCAGAATTTTGTCAGTCGCTTAAACGGCAATGCCGCATGCAGCGGACACACGGAATGCGATGCCATCATCATGGACCATGCCAGTGTGACCGCAAGCCCACAGCTGACGGCCAACAACGTGGATGCTTCCCTCATTCACGAAGCGGCGATTGGCAAAATTGCGGGTGAGCAGCTGATTAAACTGATGACGTTAGGGCTAACCGAACAAGAAGCTGAGGAACAAATCGTTAACGGATTTTTGAAATAAATCCTTTGATTGCTCGCCAGAGCGAACACATTAGGAGGTATCCATGCATACGCGCAAACCCGCCAAACAGCGCAGCATTCCTTTTTGGCTACTCAAAGCAATCAAAATTGGAGTGGGCAGCAGCATTGCTGTTTTGATCGGCGAAGTCTGCGGGTTACAATATGCAACGCTTGCAGGCATCGTGACCCTACTCACCATTCGCAACACCAAGCGAGATACCTTTGCCATTGGCGGCAGACGGCTGTTTTCCTTCTTGGTATCGATGTTTGCCATCGCCCTGATTTGGAACGCAATTTCCAACAGCAGCCTGCGGTTTATCACCTTTATGCTACTGCTTGCAGCGGTCAGTTGTGCGACCAAATGGGAAGACACCATTTCGGTCAATGCCGTGATTGGCGGGCATGTTTTATTGCTCGAAAATGCCATGACGATTGAATTTTTCGGTAACGAATTTGCGCTTATGATCATTGGCGTGGGCACCGCAATTGCCTTTAACTGGTATATGCCAGGCATGCGGGATGAAATCTTAGCAGACATCGCCTATGTCGAATTAGAGATGAAAAACATCTTATTGCAGGTTGCCACGCAACTGCGCCAAGCCCAGCCCATTGCCGAAAAGCCAGTGCGGATGCTTGCGCTAAAAGACCATATTGAACAAGCGGGCGAAAAAGCACTGGATAACATGAACAACACCCTCACCACAAGAGGGCATGCCCATTCTAAATATTACGTTGAATATCTGAATATGCGTAAAAATCAATGTTCCCTCTTGCTGCAATGCCATCAGGCACTGCTTGGCATTGCGCATGACGGTGCGGAAATACACCAAATGGCAGATATCATCGAAGAAATTGCAGGTGCAGTGCATCACAAGGTAGGCATTCGGCTGATTATTGCCGAACTAGAAGAAATTGTCTGCACCATGAAAACCGAAACCCTCCCCCAGACAAATATGGAATTCATTTCAGCGGCACAAATCTTCCACGTACTGGAATTATTAGAAGAGTTACTTTGGGCAAAACGCGGCTTTTTGCAGACCCTGACCGACAACGAAAAAGAACTGTATTGGAAAGAATAAATGATGAACAGCAACAGACAAACAAACCCCATTCGGCTGCTTGCCCTTGATATGGACGGCACCGTGCTTTTAGAAGATAAAACCATTTCTCCCCGTGTGCAGACAGCAATTTCCGCAGCCGTAGCAAACGGGGTGGATGTTGTGCCCGCAACGGGGCGCGCCGCTGTTGGCATCCCTGAGGCTTTTTTATCCGTTGCAAAATCGCACTATGCCATTACCGCAAACGGTGCACGTGTGGTCAATTTGCAGACGGGCGAAACCATGCTAGAGGAGCTTATTCCGCAAGACCTTGCCTTAATCGCCTTTGACGCACTGCAAAAATACGATTGCGTACTGGATTTATTCCAAAACGGAAAGGGGTACAGTACCCCTGCCAATGTACGGCTGAACGACCGCCTGCTGCCCGAAAACCTGCGCGAATACGTCAGCAACAGCCGCGTGATTATTGATGATATGCGCGCTTTTGTAGAAACGCAAACGCAAGGCATTGAAAAATGGACCATGTTTTTCGGCACTGAAACAGAGCGCCTTGCCGCGTGGGATGAGATGAAAGCCCTTGGCTTTGAGGTGGTTTCTAGCCTGCCCCGCAATATGGAGCTAAGTGCACCAGGGGTAAGCAAAGGCAATGGGCTTGTGCTGCTTGCAAAACTGCTAAACTTGCCCTTATCCCAGACCATGGCCTGCGGCGATGGCGGCAATGATTTGACCATGATCGCCATGGCAGGTGTCGGTGTGGCGATGGAAAATGGGATGGACGAAGTAAAGGCCGCGGCTGATTTTATTGCCCCTAGCAACGAGGCAGATGGTGTCGCCCTTGCCATTGAGCATTTTATATTATAATTTTCAACCAGTTTTCACAAAAGAATATCACGTCACACACGGCATTTTTTTGCCGTACACACGATAAAAAAGGTGCTTTTGCACCTTTTTTTCTGCTTTTAGGCGAAAACTCATGGAATATTGTGCAAATATAACATCAAATAAAAATTATTTTTGTGCTTGTTGGACATTACGAAACAAGCTGCAAACCGTTATAATTGTACTATATTAGGATTGTGTGCAGTTTGCTTTTGTCGCAAAAGATATGGCACAATCCCTAGGAAAAAGGAGAATTACTATGAACGCAGTCAAAGAGAAAATTTATCAAATTGGCGTCATCCCAGTTATTGCTTTCAACAGTGTTGACGAAGCAATCCCCCTGTGCAAAGCATTGATCGCAGGTGGCTTACCCGCAGCTGAGGTCACCTTCCGCACCGCATGTGCAGAAGAATGCATCAAGAAAATCCATGACGAACTCCCTGACATGCTGCTTGGCGCTGGTACCGTACTGACCACCGAACAGGCTGACCGCGCAATGGCAGCGGGTGCTTCCTTTATCGTAAGCCCTGGCTTTAACCCAGAAGTAAGCAAACACGTCATCGCTAACGGCGGCTTGATGATGCCCGGCACTGCAACCCCAGGCGAGATGGAACAGGCAATGAGCCTTGGTCTTGATACTGTGAAATTCTTCCCTGCTGAACAAAACGGCGGCGTTGAATTCTTAAAAGCTGTTGCTGGCCCATACAAAACCTTAAAATGGATGTGCACTGGCGGTGTAAGCGCAAAGAACGTAAACGATTACCTTGGTTTTGACCAGATTTGCGCAGTTGGCGGCACTTGGATGTGCAAAGCTGATATGATCAAAGCCGGCGAATGGGATAAAATCACTGCAATGAGCAAAGAAGCAGTCAACACCATGCTTGGTCTTGAACTCGGTCACATTGGCATCAACTGTGAAAACGCAGACGAAGCAATGGCAACCGCAAACATGATCGGCAACTTGCTGAGCATGAAAGTGGCAGAAGGCAACAGCAGCATCTTCGTTGGCAACAAAGAATTTGAAGTAATGAAGAGCACTGGCAAAGGCAAAAATGGCCACATTGCAATCAAATGCAACAACGTTGACCGCGCCATCTACCATCTATCGAATCGCGGCATGAAGTTTGATTTAAGCAGCATGGTAAACAAAAACGGCAAAAACATCGCTTGCTACTTTGAAGGCGAATTCGGCGGCTTTGCAATTCACCTAGTACAGAAATAATGTTGCACAACCTGTGCAGCATCCTATATCTCGGTGCAAGACGACTCACGCTCCCTACGGGTGGCGGCAGATTTTATATCCGCTCTCATGCCTGCACCAAATTAATTTAAAATCCACACACATAAAAATTAGGAGATTACTATAATGAAAAAAGTTGTAACATTTGGCGAAATCATGATGCGTTTACAGCCCTACGATTACCTACGTTTTGTACAGGCAGACTCTTTTGAACTAACCTACGGCGGCGGCGAAGCAAACGTTGCAGTTTCTCTTGCAAACTACGGCCTAGACGCTTCCTTCGTAACCAAAGTACCTAAACATTCTATCGGTCAGTGCGCTGTTAACTCCCTACGCAAATATGGCGTTGACACTAGCAATATCGTACGTGGTGGCGACCGTCTAGGCATCTACTTCCTAGAAAAAGGCGCTTCTCAACGTGGTTCGGTTTGCATTTATGACCGCGCACATTCTTCCATCCAAGAAGCAGCAGCTTCTGATTTCAACTGGGCAGAAATCTTTGAAGGTGTTGAATGGTTCCACTTCACTGGTATCACCCCAGCAGTTGGTGGCGACCTTGTAAACATCTGCATCGAAGCATGTAAAGCAGCCAAAAAAGCAGGCGCAAAAATCAGCTGTGACCTAAACTATCGTGGCAAACTATGGACCCGCGATGAAGCAAAAGAAGCAATGACCAAAATCTGCGAATATGTTGACGTTTGCATTTCGAACGAAGAAGACGCAAAAGATGTATTCGGCATTGAAGCGGAAGGCACCGACATTGACGGCGGCCAGATCAACCACGAAGGCTACAAGAGCGTTGCAAAACAGCTTGCTGACAAATTTGGTTTCGAGAAAGTTGCTATCACGCTGCGCGAATCCATCAGCGCATTTGACAACGACTGGAGCGCAATGCTTTATGACGTAGCAAGCGATGAATACTGCTTCTCGAAAAAATATCACCTACACATCATTGACCGTGTAGGCGGCGGTGACAGCTTCGGCGGCGGCCTTATCTACTCTTGCCTAATGGGCAAATCCACTCAGGAAGCAGTCGAATTTGCAGTTGCAGCTTCTGCACTAAAACACTCCATCGAAAGCGACTTCAACTTTGTATCGGTTGACGAAGTTGAAAAACTGGCTGGTGGTTCTGGCTCTGGTCGTGTACAGCGCTAATTCCTCACTACTTTTTACTGAAATACAGCGTACCGCCGCTTTGCCCGTGCTTTTTCAGACCGTCGCTTAGCAAGCACCGCGCCTAAGCGCGGCACACCCACTGCGGTGGGCGCTCGCGTCTAACCTGAAAAAACACTGCATTACTAAGGCTATGCTAAGTTCATGCTTCGCTTATGCTCGCATTCACTAAGCAAATGCCTTATGGCTCTGGTCGCGTACAGCGCTAAGCAAGTTACACGTAAACCTCGCTACATTGTGGCAGCACCTTGACGCAATAAGGGTGCTTGCCCCATGGCATTGCAATCGGACAAAGCGCATCGCGTTCTGCCCGGTTAGCCGTGATGTGGCACAAAACAAAATAGCTTATCTCCAAGGGTGCGGCTCCTCATACAGGCCGCACCCTTTTTGTTGCAAAAAACAAAAGACTTGCCTGCATTCCCACGCGCATGCGCGTGTAGAAGATGCAGGCAAGTCTTTTTCTATTGATTTTATATTTACTGCGCATCCGTCACCACAAAGGTCAGCACTGCACTGACAGCAACCTTACCATCGACCGTAGCGACCGCCTTGCCCGTACCGATTAGCCCATGCCATGCGGTAATGCTGCACAGCAAATCTAGGACATCCCCAGGAATGACTTGCTGACGAAACCGCGCATTTTTAATGCCTCCAAAAAGGACAAGTTTACCCGTATACTCTGGCTTTGTCAACACCCCGATTGCCCCGACCTGTGCGAGTGCCTCGACTATCAACACCCCTGGCATGATAGGATTTCCGGGGAAATGCCCACAGAAAAACGGCTCATTCATGGTGACGCACTTGCGCCCAATTGCCCATTCACCCGCCTGATAATCGAGCACACGGTCAACGAGTGCAAAGGGATAGCGGTGGGGCAAAATGGTTGCGATTTGTGCGGCAGACAAGACATTCGGTATTTCGCGTGGTGCGGTGGGTGCCGTAACTTCTTCCTGCGGCGCATTTGGTGCACTCACACCTTCTTTTGTTTCGATACGCATGGTGCCTCCTGTTCCGCTGGTGCAAATGACGCTGAAGATGCACCATCCCATTTTTTGAGTAAAATGCAGGCATTATGCCCACCAAAGCCGAGACTATTGCTCAGCGCATAGCGCAAAGCACGCGCTTTGCCCCGGTTTGGGGTATAATCCAAATCACAGGCGGGGTCTGGGGTCTGGTAATGAATGGTAGCTGGGACGAAATCATCGTGTAGTGCTAGAGCCGTGAAAATTGCCTCTACCCCACCAGCTGCGCCTAGCAAATGCCCTGTCATGGATTTGGTGCTCGAAATAGAAACATCCTTTGCCCCCTCACCAAACACCGTTTTAATCGCGGCGGTTTCACAGGCGTCATTCATAGGGGTTGAGGTGCCGTGGGCATTGATATAATCCACCACCGCGACACTTACCCTAGCATCTTGAATTGCCATTTGCATAGCACGGGCACCGCCCTCACCGTTGGGGGCAGGGGCAGTGATGTGATGGGCATCGCAATTCGCGCCATAGCCGACCACCTCGGCATAAATTTTGGCACCACGTGCCTCGGCATGGGCTAAGTTTTCGAGCACCATGACACCACTGCCCTCGCCCATGACAAACCCTGCGCGCGCAGCATCAAAAGGGATGCTTGCCCGTGTTGGGTCCTCTGCGGTGCAAAGCGCATGCATACTGGTAAAACCGCCCATGGCAAGTGGGCTGATACAGCTCTCTGCGCCGCCCGCGACCATGACGCTCTCGTATCCATCCCGAATACGGTGGAAGGCATCGCCAATGGCATTGGTGCCACCGGCGCAAGCCGTAACTGGACAGGTGCAAAGCCCCTGCAAGCCATAGCGGATGGCAACATGCGCCGCTGCCATATTCCCGATTGCCATTGGGATAAAAAATGGACTGACCTTATCAAATCCTTTTGCAAGGCCGCGCGAATGTTCTGCCTCAATGACAGGCAAACCGCCAATCCCACTCGAGAGAATCACACCCATCTGTGTGGGATCTTCCTCTGCACAATGTAAACCGCTATCCTCGACGGCCTGTACCGCCGCCGCAAGGGCAAACTGAGAGAACCGCGCCATTTTTTTGGCTTCACGTTTATCCATATATGCCGCCGGGTCAAAGTCTTTCACCTCACCTGCGAGGGTAACCTTGAGCCCAGTGGTATCATAGGCGGTGATGGGCGCAACCCCACACACCCCCTTTTTGATATTTTCCCAACTGGTGCTCACATTGTTCCCCGTTGGGTTGAGGGTACCTAGCCCCGTGATCACTACTCTGCGTCGTTCCATCTTATTCTAGCATACAGATTTTGTTGTATGCGCTCCTTTCTTATTGCTCTCGCCCTTGATTGTTTCCGCGAACGCGCGTAACAAACCGCTGCGATTTTTTATTTCCCTGCCTTACACTGCCATGCCGCCATCGACACAGAGCACCTGCCCCGTGATATAGCCGCTTTCTGGTGCTGCAAAGAAGGCAACCGCATGCGCCACATCCTCGGCACTGCCGGCCTGCTTCATTGGGATGCTTGCAATGCTTGTCTGTCGTGCTTGCTCCGGCATCGCGTCTGTCATATCGGTGGAAATCAGCCCTGGGGCAACCACGTTGACGGTAATACCGCGGCTTGCCAGCTCTTTTGCCATACTTTTGCTAAAGCCGATGAGACCCGCCTTGCTCGCCGCATAATTCGATTGCCCCATGTTACCGCGCAAGCCGACCACGCTGCTCATATTAATAATCCGTCCGTACCGCTGCTTCATCATGATGCGCGTGACTTGCTTGGTCGCCAAAAAAGCACCCTTCAAATTGGTATCGAGCACGGCCTCGAAATCAGCTTCGCGCATCCGCATCAACAGCCCATCGCGCGTGATGCCTGCGTTATTCACTAGGACATCAATCCGCCCGAAGGTTTCCATTACTTGCTGAATTAGCCCCTCACACTGTGCGGCATTCGAAATATCCGCCTGAATTGCGATGGCCTCAACGCCTGCCGCCTTACACAGAGCAATGGTTTCTTCTGCTGCCGTGCGATTGCCGGCGAAATTCACGCAAACGGAATACCCTTCCCTTGCAAGCGTGACGCTGACCGCGCGGCCAATGCCACGGCTGCCACCAGTGATAACAGCAACACGCTGCTCTTGATTTGTACCCATCCTCATGCTCCTTTCAGGGCGGAAATTGCCGCCACTAGCTCTACTGCGGTCTCAACGGGATAACAGGTAATCGCACTGCCGACGGTCTTTTTGACAAAGCCGCTCAGGACTTTGCCTGGGCCAATCTCTATGACGGTATCGACCCCAAGGGCGGCAAGCCGCTGAATCGTTGCTTCCATCTGCACGCTGCTCTGCACCTGTTGTACTAAGAGAGATCCAATGGATTGATTTTCCTCTTTTTCCCTGCCGAGTGTGTTAAAGAGGACAGGGGTTTGCATCGACGCAAAGGCTAGCGTCTCAAATCGCTCTGCTAGGGCATCCCCTGCGCTACGCATGAGTGCAGTATGAAAAGGGCCACTCACCGACAGCGGCAAGCAACGTTTGGCACCCGCTTCTTTTGCGAGGGCAGCACACGCATCCACGGCTTGTTTTTCGCCACCAATGACAATCTGTCCCGTACAGTTATAATTGCAAATTTGCACCACACCCTGCGTCGCTGCTTGATCGCAACAAACTTGCAGGGTGCTTGCATCGAGGCCGAGGACAGCACTCATCCCAGAGGCTTTGCCATACGCGGCACTGGCCATGGCTGCACCACGATAGGCAACCAGAGACACCGCCGTTTTGGCATCCATCACCCCTGCCGCATGTAACGCGGAATATTCCCCGAGGGAAAGCCCAGCCAAGCAATCTGGCGCAAGACCACGCTCCCGCAGCAATGCGGTCATGGCCGCCGCAAAAGCAACCATACAGGGCTGCGTGTATTGCGTCTGCCCGAGTAGACCGTCTGGATCGGTAAAACAAAGTGACTTTGCATCAAAGGGCAGCTCCTCGGTCGCTGCATCAAACACTGCACGGAAGGTTGGTTCTGTTTCATATAAATCCTGCCCCATTCCTGGGTGTTGGCTGCCCTGCCCGGCATATAAAAAAGCAAGTTTCATCGATTGCTCCTATCCTCTTTATCGTTTGATCTCTGGTTTGATAAATGCTACCTTCAGCTCCTGCATTAACGCGGCAACGGACTGCATTTTTCCCAGGTGCGGCACGCTACTGCCACAAAAGAACAGCCCCTCTTGCACATTCCCCTTGACCGCTTGAATCAGCGCATGGGTGATGCAATATTGCGCACTTTGCGGCTTGCACGTTTTTACGCAGGCCGAACATTTCGCAGGTGGGATGCGCCCACCTGCTGCCAAGGTTTGCACCAAGGGAGTATTCAATGCGCGCCCAGGCATCCCAACGGGACTGTGGACAATTCGTACATCCGCTGGAGTGGCATTTCGTAAAATATCTTTATACGCTTGGCTTGCGTCACATTCATAGGTGGCAATAAAGCGTGTCGCCATCTGCACCCCTGCCGCACCCTGTGCGAGAAAGTGCTGAATATCCTGAGCGGTATAGACCCCACCGGCGACAAAGACTGGAATGGCGCGATTGCATTTTTGTTCAAAACTTTGCGCCACCACGCGTACCTCTTGCAAAATGGTGGCGAGGGGTGCACAGGTACCGGATAAGACATCGCCCTCGGCAAACCCCAAGTGCCCACCAGCCTCACACCCTTCGATGACAATAAAATCAGGCAAGCGCGCAAAGCGTTTTTCCCAGGTGGTACAAATGAGCTTCGCTGCGCGGGCGCTCGAGACAATCGGTGCAATCGAAACATTCGACCCTGCCACCAGTGCTGGTAAATCGAGGGGCAAACCTGCACCCGAAATCACAGCATCCACCCCAGCTGCCACTGCGGCGCGCACGCTATCGGCATATTGCCGCGTGGCGACCATCGCGTTTACCGCGACTAGCCCCATGCCGTTTGCAGTGGCTTTCGCCTTGGCAATTTCTTGACCAAGGGCGCGCAGGTTTGCCGCCTGAGGGGCGGTGTCAAAATCAATTTCTTGATAGCCGACATCCGCTGTGCTAATACATCCCATGCCACCACAAGCTGCCACGGCACCTGCTAGGCCACCGAGCGAAACCCCGACCCCCATGCCACCTTGGATAATTGGCACAGGTAGCATATGCGCCCCAAGCCTCAGCATTGTGCCTGCAAGGCGGCTGTCACTTGCTGATACTCCTGCATCATTTCATCAAGAATTACGTGCAATGGGCGGATTTCCTGCATCATCCCAACCACCTGCCCTGCCATGAGACTGCCTGTTTTGGTGTCGCCCTCTAGCACAGCACGGCGCAGTGCACCCAAGGTGAATTTTTCTAGTTCCATTTTATCCATCCCTGCTTTTTCGTGATGCAGATATTCGCGGCTCATTTGGTTTTTTAAGATACGCACCGGGGTACCACTCACGCGGCCAGTGACCACCGTATCGCTATCCTTTGCCTTGAGCAACGCGCGTTTGTAATTGTCATGAATGGGGCATTCCTCACTCGCAAGCAAGCAGGTGCCAACCTGAACCCCACAAGCACCCAGTGCAAATGCCGCTGCAAGCTGACGTCCACTGGCAATGCCACCAGCCGCAATGACGGGCACATTGACGGCATCCGCCACCTGTGGTACCAATGCCATGGTGGTCAGCTCACCCACGTGACCGCCGCTCTCTGTCCCCTCGGCAATCAGCGCATCTACCCCTGCACGGGCAAGGTGCTTGGCCATGATACTCGCCCCTACCAAGGGAATGGTGGTAATGCCAGCATCTTTCCAAGCCGCCACATATTTGCCAGGGTTACCTGCCCCCGTGGTGACGACCGAAACCCCTTCTTCACAGACGACTTTTGCAAATTCATCTGCCGCCGGGTTCATCAACATGATATTGACGCCAAAGGGTGCCGCGGTGCGTTCTTTACAAGCGCGAATATGGGTGCGCAGTTCTTCAGCATTTTTCATACCGCCTGCCGCGATGATCCCGAGCGCACCTGCATTGGAGCAAGCTGCCGCAAATTCGCCTGTTGCGATATTTGCCATCGCGCCTTGAATAATCGGATATTTCGTCCCGAGCAATTCATTGAGTAATTTCATCTTCTACACTCCTTTTACGCTGAGCAATGCCCCTGCCCAACTTAATCCACCACCAAAGCCGACACACAGCACCCGTTGCCCGCTCTGCAATAGTCCATTTGCCTGCATTTCTGCGAGTGCCATGGGGATACTCGCTGCACTGGTGTTGCCGTATCGGCTCATATTCTTATAGAATTGTTCTGGATTTGCTTTTAGCTTTTTCACGCAATGGTCAATAATCCGCTCGTTCGCCTGGTGGCAAACCACCCAGTCTATCTCCTCGAGGGTCAGTGCGGTATCCGATAAAATTTGCTGAATCGTTTTGGGCACGGCCTCTACCGCAAAGCGGAACACTGCCCTGCCATCCATCTGGATAAACGCATCCGCATGTCCTGCACCCTTGCAATAGATGGCATCATCGCCACGTGCCCCCATGCAAACCGCGAAGTCTGCTGTTTGCTCTTGCCGCAGTAGGGCGGCACCCGCTCCATCTCCAAAGAGAACGCAGGTGTTGCGGTCGGTCATGTCTAGCAAACGCGATAGTTGCTCGCATCCAATGACAAGTGCATACTTGCGGTGCGAAAACCGCAGCAGTCCATCTGCCACCGCGACCCCATACAAAAAGCCCGAGCAAGCCGCATTCAAATCTAGCGCCGGGATATCCTCTGCCGCGCCGATTGCGGCTTGCACCTTGCATGCCATGCTAGGGGTGGCAGTGTCGTTCGAGAGGGTTGCACAAATAATACACCCAATGTCGCAAGGCTGCACCTCACTGTTTGCGAGGACGTCCTGTGCGGCAGCAATCGCAAGGGTAGTCGCCGTCTCGCCCTGGGTACAAAAATAACGCTGCTTGATGCCGGTGCGGCTGGTAATCCATTCATCACTCGTATCGACGCGCTCGCTCAAATCACGGTTTGTCACCACCGTGCGCGGCAAGGCGCTGCCCACCGCGACTAAATTTAATCCAGCCATTGTTTCTCCTTATGATAGGCCAATGTTACGGAATTTCTGATAACGCTGTGCCACCAGTGCATGGTTGCTCATCCGCGAAAGACTAGCCAAATGCCGCTCGAGTGCCGTGTCGAGGCAAGCAAAGAGCCGCGCGGGGTCAAGCTGTGCGCCACCGCTTGGCTCAGGGATAATCTCTTCGACAATCTGGTATTCCGCCAAATCTTGAGCGGTCAGTTTCATCATCTCACAGGCTTCTTGGTGTCGGGTAGCATCTTTCCACAGGATGCTCGCAAACCCCTCAGGGCTGAGGACGGAATAGACCGCATGCTCGAGCATCAAGATGCGATTTGCCACCCCAAGCGCAAGCGCACCGCCACTGCTGCCTTCGCCTGTGACAATCGCAATGACAGGCACCTTCAGCTGGCTCATCAATGCGAGGCTGCTAGCAATCGCTTCGCCCTGACCACGCTCCTCGGCCTCTAGCCCCGGATAGGCGCCTGGGGTGTCAATAAAGGTAATGATGGGGCGGCCGAACTTTTCTGCCTGCTGCATCAGCCGCTGTGCCTTGCGATAGCC
Organism: Faecalibacterium sp.; assembly: GCA_044426225.1. Lineage (GTDB taxonomy): Bacteria > Bacillota > Clostridia > Oscillospirales > Ruminococcaceae > Faecalibacterium. Next base: position 50,345 of record JAWXUQ010000006.1, read on the forward strand.
CTCAGGCCCTGGCATACCAAAATGTAAGGCGAGGTTTTCGCTCAGATTGCGCCCCTTTTGGTGCCCAATCACGGTCACAGGCATTCCCTTATATAGGGCAACCCCACCGAGGATGCTCGCATCCTCGCGGCATTGACGGTCACCTTTTTGCTCAAAGAAATCGGTGAAGAGCACGGCAATGTAATCCCGAATTTTAGGTCGCTTCGGATGGCGCGCCATCCATACCTTGTCGCTTGCTGTTGGGGTGCCACATTTGTTCAGCACCTCGCGACGGGTGCGCTGCAAGTCTTGGATCAATTGGGTAACATCCGCTTCGCCCGATTGCTGCAACTGGGCAATCTCTTGGTCAATATCATCAATCTGCTGTAAGTGTTCTTTCATCATTTTCGTTTTCCCCCTGCTTTATGCAGACACAACAGTTGCCCCAAGATTTCTCTCATCTGCGCACGTGGCACAATTTTATCGACAAATCCATGGCTTTCAAGATATTCGCTGCGTTGGAAGCCCTTCGGTAACTTTTGCCCAATGGTTTGTTCAATGACGCGTGGCCCAGCAAAACCAATGAGTGCCCCTGGCTCAGCGAGGGTGATATCCCCGAGGCTTGCAAAACTTGCGGTGACCCCGCCCGTAGTGGGGTGGGTCAGCACGCTGATAAACAGCCCGCCTTTTTTTGAAAACTCTGCAACAGCGGCACTGGTTTTGCCCATTTGCATTAGGCTGAAAATACCCTCTTGCATTCGCGCGCCACCGCTAGCCGAAAAAATAATCAAAGGCAATTTCTTGGCAGTCGCATATTCAATGGCAAGCGTGATCTTTTCGCCCACCCCTGTGCCCATGCTGCCCATGAAAAAGCGACTATCCATCACTGCAAAGACAGCAGGATAGCTATCAATCTTGCCCACTGCGGTCACGACACCATCACTCAACCCCGTGCGCTTTTGCGCCTCGGCAAGTTTTGCTTGGTAATTGGGGAAGGAAAGCCAATCCTTACTGCTGATCTTGGCATTTAACTCGCGGAAACTCCCGTGATCGAGCAAGAGGGAAAGGCGATAATACCCACCAATTGGTTGATGATGCCCACAGTTGGGACAGACAAAGGCCTGTTTTGCCCAGACCGCGCGCACCGCACGACGTTCGCATTTAATGCAGGTGATAAAGACGGGGTCTTTCCATGGGCGGCTAATGCCTGCACCCTCCATCTGTGCGCGCAGCTGAAAGGTTTTATCACGCTGTGCGCCATGCAAATTTTCAAATAGATTGGCCATATTGACATTTCCCTCTTTTCTTGGTTTGCCTTGTTTACACGGTTCGTTTGATTTGCGCAGCTTGCTTGACTTGCTCCGTTTGTGTTCGGTTTACTCCATTTGCTCGCTTCGCGTATGAAATAAGGGAAATAAACGTAAATCAACGCTATCCTTATGCGCTATGCTTTTCTACCTGTGCCAAAAGATCAGCAACTGTCTTGATGTTGACCAACTCTTCATCGGGAATGCTTACCCCACAAGATTCTTCGATTGCCATATTCAGCTCAACCGAATCCAGACTATCTGCGCCGATGTCCTCTGCCAAACGTGCTTCTAGAGTTACCTTTGCTTCTTCGCAATCAAGGGTCTCTACAATAATTTCTTTTAATTGTTCAAATGTCATCTTCTGCTCCACTCTGCGCAAATTGCGCGATCGTTGTTGTTTCTTTCCTCGCTTTAGTTAAATTATTTTAACTAAATATTTCTATTTAATGATAGCAGATGTTTCGGACTTGTCAACTCCTATTTTGCAAGAAAGAGCGCCCGCACCGCCAAAATTACAGCACGCGCGCTCTAAAATCGTCCTTTTTCCGTTATTTTTTCTTGTTTTGAATTAGATAAAAATTTTTAAGTATTTTTTGATTCTTGAGAGATTTATTCTTTTAGGTGTTAGATAAGATGTGGTCACTTTACACAGAAATAAATCATATACAACAGACAGCAGCGTAGACAAGCTAGAGAACAACGATGTTCAAAAAATGTCGAAACACGCACTGCAAATGCCCTATAAACGCAAAAAAACGACCTCATCATAAAGTCAAGTGGTCTAAAAGACAATTTGTGACCACGGGGGTAAGGCAAACCGAATACGGACAAAGAGGATACTTTACTATGTACAGTAAGGTATCCTCTTTTTGTTGTCATTTTTCTTAATTTACATATCGTTTCACTATAAAGTGTATATATTGCAATAGGTGTTGAAATATTTTTAATTTTAATGTATAATATCTTTAGAATACAAATTAACGAGGTGCAGAACATTGGTTAGCGAAAAAATAAGAATACTTTTGATAAAACGAAAAATGACTATGAGTGAACTTGCAGAGAAGATTGAAACGACTCCTCAAAATTTAAGCAATAAATTAAGTAGGGATAATTTCAATGAAAAAGAGATGAATGCTATTGCAAAAGCACTTGGCTGTAAATTAGATGTGACTTTCCACATGGATGAATCGGGAGAAAAAATATGAAACCTTTTATAAAATGGGCAGGTGGAAAAACACAGTTGTTGCCTGATATTCGAGCAAAATATCCAAAAGAACTTGGAAAAAATATAAACAAGTACTGCGAACCTTTTATTGGTGGTGGTGCTGTTCTGTTTGATATTCTTTCAAATTATGAACTTGAAGAAATTCTGATCAATGACATAAACAAGGAACTGACCAATACCTATTCGCAAATTAAAAATAATCTTGTCCATTTGCTGGACGAGCTTTCAAAAATGCAAGAGCTGTTTTGGGCAATGGATACAGAAGCACGTAAATTATTCTACTATGAAAAACGAGAGAGATTCAACCATCTTAAGGTTAATGGTGATGATGAAATCAATTTTGAAAAGGCAGCACTGTTTATTTTTCTGAATAAAACTTGTTTCAACGGCCTGTTTCGAGTGAACAAAAAAGGATTGTTCAATGTGCCTATGGGTGCATATAAAATGCCTGTTATCTGTGATAAAGATAATTTAATAGAGATAAACAAAACGCTACAGAATGTTAAAATAACAACTGGTGACTACAAGGAAACCCTTGCGTTTATAGATGAAAACACCTTTGTATATATAGATCCACCTTACAGACCTATCAGCGAAACAGCAAGTTTCACATCTTATGCAGAAACAAACTTTGACGATAATGAGCAAATTGCACTGGGGCAGTTTGTAGATAGAGCTTCAGAAAAAGGAGCGAAAATAATTATTAGCAATTCAGATCCCAAAAACCACGATGCTGATGACCATTTCTTTGATGACTTATATTCAGAATATGAGATAGCAAGAGTTAGTGCGAAGCGTATGATTAACTGTAATGCCAACAGTCGTGGTGATGTTAAAGAATTATTGATTTCAAACTTTACAGAGATTGAAGATACAACAGGTATGGACAAAGGAGAAAACGAAATGAAATATATTGAAACTTATAAAAGCATGGGTATTCTTTCAGACAACGCAGCCTTTGAATATCTCATGTCAAATTTAAAAGATACCATTCGTACATATGATTTCTATGTTGCTTGGGGCAAGGTGCTTGGTAATGTACACAAAATTGAAGTTTACCTAAATATTTTAAATACCCTTATCGGAAAAGATGATCCTGAAGCTGTGCTTAGAGAGTTGATTAAAGACTACCCTGAAGTAGTGCCAGTTATTCCTTTTTTGATTGCTGAGCGCAGAAAAACTATTAAAATTGCCGATATCGGTGGCGATATTGAGTATTCATTTTCTAAGCGTAAGGAGTATTCTGGTGAAGAAATTGATAAAATCATCTACTTTGTCAAAGAATGTGGATTACTGAAAATGCTAGCTGATAAGAGCATTAAAAACCTTGTTGATTATGCTATCGGCGTTGAAGTAGGCTTGGATAGTAACGCTCGTAAGAATCGCAGTGGCGATGCTATGGAAAATTTAACCGAAGTGTATGTGAAAGCCATCTGCGATAAACATGGATATCAATACATAGCACAAGCAACTGCAAGTAAGATTAAACAAGAATTTGGCAAAGAAGTGAACACTGATAAAGCAGACCGCCATTTTGATTTTGCCGTAGATACTGGTGATATGTTATATCTTATGGAGGTCAACTATTATGCTGGTGGTGGCTCTAAGCTAAAATCTGTTTCTGGTGAATTTAGTAGCTTGTTTGACCTCGTGAAGAATGATACAACAGGGTTTGTTTGGGTGACCGATGGCGAAGGATGGTTGACAGCTAAGCGCCCTCTAAGAGAAACTTTCGATCATACAGACTATGTTATGAATATCAACATGATTGAACAAGGATTACTTGAAGAAATATTTGTGAAAGGACTATAAATTATGGCATACACATACTTTGATTTATCTGTTGAGGTGCTAGAAACCACTTACAGCAGAGGAAATTTGGAACGAAGCTAAGCGATTAGGTTTTGATACAAAACTTAAAAAGAATACAGGGAAAACACCTGATGCGACTATTGGTGCAAGGCTTTATGATGATATGAAAATAAATGGCGAAAACAGTACATTTACAAAACCGAGCAAAAGTCCAGTTAGATTTTATCTTAGAAATTTGCCTTTAGATGCTTCAAATGATATTGCTACAAAAATAGTTACACAAAGCACAAGTGATTTTAATGAAAGAGATTTACATCAGTTATTAACAAACTTTGTACATTCAAATCCTCATTTTAAATGTAATACTAAAACAATTTATCACGAAAAATCGAAGAAACATTCACAAGGACAAAGAAAGTGGATGTATTCAGATATAGTTGGTGTATATTTTCCTTTCGATGACTATGATAAAAATTCCATTGCATTGATGGACTCATTAAAAGATATGCAATGTAAATTATTCTCTTTTGAAATGAAAAAAGAGATCGACTTTTCTACACTTAGAGAATATTATTTTCAAGCTGTTTCAAATTCAAGTTGGGCGAATGAGGGATATGTTGTAGCCTTAAAATATGTTAATGAGTCAGAACTATTAGATGAAATGAGAAGACTTAACAACTCATTTGGAATAGGGTTTATTAAGTTAGATGCAGAAAATGTTGAGCAAAGTGAGATATTGTTTAGTGCAAAGCAAAAAACAGAGCTTGATTGGGATATGATTAACAGATTGGTTGAAGAAAATGCCGATTTTTGTAGCTTTGTCGAGGGTATTAATGACGATATTAAAATTTCGAAAATACAATACAAATACGATAAAGTTTTAAGCGTTGATGACTTGGAAAAACATATTAAAGATAAAAAAATTCGTATTTAGATAGAGGTGTATATGGCTAAAAAAATAAAAAAATGGGAGCCTGAAAACTTCGAACTTGAAATGACAACTCATTGGACATTTCCGCAGCGTGGTGACTGGGCGACTCATGATGCAAAGTGGAGAGGTAATTGGTCGCCATATATTCCGAGAAACTTACTTCTTCGTTATTCTAAAGAGGGAGATTTGGTTCTTGACCAATTTGCAGGTGGCGGCACTACTTTAGTTGAAGCAAAGCTACTCAATCGCAACATTATTGGCGTTGATATCAATGATGTTGCACTTGATAGATGTAGAGAAAAGACTGATTTTGAGTGGGAAAATGACAGTAAGGTTTATGTCAAAAAAGGTGATGCGAGAGATTTACACTTTATACCCGATGCAAGTATAGATTTGATTGCCACTCACCCACCTTACGCAAATATTATTCAGTACAGCGAAGATATCGCAGAAGATTTATCACATCTTAAAATAAAAGATTTCCTTGAAGAAATGAAAAAGGTAGCTTCCGAAAGCTACCGTGTGTTAAAAGATGATAAATTTTGTTGTATTTTAATGGGTGATACAAGAATTAAAGGTCATGTGCAAACAATGAGTTTTGAAGTTATGAAAATCTTTGAAGCTGAAGGTTTTAAGCTAAAGGAAATAATTATAAAAGAACAACACAATTGCAGAGCCACTGGGTACTGGAAAACAAATAGTGTGAAATATAACTTTTTGTTGTTGGCTCATGAGTATTTGTTTGTGTTTAGGAAGGGGTAATTTTTATGAGTTTACAAAAACGTAAAATCGCATACTACTCTATAGCATTTATAAATGGTGATGATAAATTCTTTGATGCACAACTTTTCTATGATTTTTTAAAATATGTAAACACTATAAGTGGTTCTGATAGGATTTTTAATGATACCATTAACAAAAAAGCAACAGATTTTGATGCCATACGATTCGAGACAAAAGAAGGTCTGAGTTTAGTTAAAGTTGCTTTTAAATCTTGTAAATATCAACATTCACCTGATTATATGTCTAGCGTAGATGGAAGCGAACTAGCCTCAGACAAACAATTAGTTGAAGGTGAAAAAGAACTAACCCATATGTGCGTCAGCATTAAAACGGATGAGGCATATACTATTTTTGAACAAAGAAAAAATGGTGTTTCAATAGGCGCTGTAATCAAATATTTAAATTCTCTGCTACATAAATTTTTAAGTGATAGAGCTCAAGAGGAACATTTTTCCTTGTTTGCATACCTTATTCCACCAAAAGATTTCTTGGATTTGCTTAATGATGCCGAAAGAATACTTAGAGCTGAAATTTTTGTCGAAAAAGAAGTTTTAGGTTCGGGGTATTTAAATTTTATGGATGTAAATGCTGATGTTCAAGATGAATTAATTATTTCCACAAAAGCAAAGAGAGGCGAAAGTTTGCCTAAAAGATCGCTTAAAAATGCTTTTTTTGCAATAGCTACAGAAGGTGTTTCACCGAGAAGAATACGACTATATGCTAAAGATATTGATAAATTAGATATTATTATTGATTCATTAGGAAAGAAAAAGGTCGATGAAATTACAGTAGAATTAAATGATAATGGCACTGTTAACTCATATTCTATATTTGCAAAGTTAGAAGAGCTCATGGGGGTAACAGAATAGATGAAACCTACAAAGGGACTAGGGAATACAATCTATATGGAATGGATTTTTCCTTTGATAGATTACCATCTTACATTAAAGAAAAATGAGCGATTTTATGAGGTTACACTTCCCTGTTTTGTTGGAGTAATATCTGTTTTTATCTATTGTGTAAATGGATTGGTTGCTCTTGCTTTAGATAAATTGTCGACATTGTTGCCAACCGCAATATCTATTTTAATCGGCTTTACCGCTATGCTAATCACAATTTTATTAACAAGCTCTGGAGATAATGTTTCGAAACTTAAAGATACCAAAACAGATGTGAAATTAAGAGGCAAAATAATTAGTTTGTACCAACGACTTCATATTCAGCTTATTCATGTTTTGTTTAACGAAATAATTTTGTTATTATGTATTTTTTTATATCTGTTCATTTCAGGATTAGATAAATATGATGTTTTCAATATAGGAATATTATATATATCAGTATATTTGATTTTAAATATACTTTTGTCGATTTTAAGAGGGATTACCAATATTTATTTTTCATTCTATTCGCAAAAAGAATAGATGTTGACGTTTGTTCTAGATAATAAAGAAACATGTGCTTGCAATTGTTTCTAACCACAAAAGTACAATATTTTCACTTCAGAACATAATTTGAAATTTAATTGTTGCTTATGCCATATAGCTATTTCATCTTTTCTGTGGTATTGTATTCCTTAACAAAAACCAAAGGAGGAACACAGATGGCAAACTATACAATCGAGCAATTCTACAACAGCGACAAGTACAACATTCATGGTGAAGTATTCAAAGATTATTGGCTAAATCATCAGCACTGCGATCCGGTTGACGAGAACCACATCATCTTGATACTGACAGTCAAGCACACAGTCTTGCAAACCTTAAATTTAATCAAAAACAGGGATACCATTTCAGAATTCGAATCTGAGTTGGTATCCCTGTTGTCATGTCTGGAGGGCCACGATGGAAACACTAAATAAATTATTTAAGAATTTTTATAAGCCAAGTCCTCAGTTGGATTTGAACACAGAAATTGAGCAAAATCACAAGGAGTTAATCCAAACCCTTTCAAAAGCGGACAGAAGAAAAGTTTTGAAAATCATCGATAACCTAATGATGATTACCACACTACAAACTGAAGAAAGTTTTATCTGTGGCTTACGTTTGGGTCTTAGTATCACAACTGAATTACAACATCAAAACCAAGGTGGCTATGCTTCAGAATCAACTGAAGTGCAGCCGCCTTTTGCTATGGAGGTGCAAGCAAATGAACATAATTGAAGAACTATATTTCGGAAATATTGCTCCCAACGGACACTGCTGCGATGGCAATAAAAATTATCATTCAGCTATGGAAACTGTTGCCGAAATAGAAGAAATCTTAGTGAAAAGTTTAGATGGAGAACTGAAAACCCTGTTCATCAAATACGAAAACGCGTACGGCACCTTGCTTGGTGAAAGCTCGGTATCTCACTTTACTATGGGTTTTAAATTAGGTGTAAGGTTTGGCACTGAATTATGTTCTGATGATATAAAAAACTGCTTAAAAGACGTCATCTAACATCCAACAAATACTGAAAGCTCATGAGAATTAACCCACGAGCTTTTTGTCATATTCTATCCATCAAAGCCTTATACTTCACATCAGAAATCTCACCGCCATTAACTTTTTCCTTCAGCTCCTGTGCCAGTGAAACTTTCTCGTTCCACTCATCAATGGAGATAGTACCACGATTTTTTCTAGTCTTTAATCGATTGTAAACCTTGGCATATTCTTTTTGAATCATAGAGCTACCATTCTTCTCTTTTTCTTTCTTATGAGCACCAACCTTTCGGCAAGTTTTAGTTTTCTCATCTGGTGCAATGCGTTCGCAATAGACAGTATCGTAGCCACCCACAGCAAGAAAATACTTACCACAGTTGTGACATTTGCGTGGCACATTGCCTGTCGCAATTGCTTTCATTAAATCAGTATACAGAAAACTTTCAAGCGTGCCAAAGGTAATCACTTCGGCTAAAAATACCTCTTTTGTTTTGGGATGCTGTTTCGGTGCAAAAGACAACGAGAAAGGAAACGTCAGTTGGTGTAAATCAAGCTCTGCGGTGTCCTTGTCTTCTTGGTCTGCAATATCATATCCATTTACAATATCACGTTTGTACTTCGCATAAGCTCGCACATAACTCTCTGCCTTTCGTGAGGGCAAGTTTTCAAAATAGTTCTCGAGCATAAAATCTGTTTTTTGAATAAAATTCTTAATGCTCGGCACAAGATTTTCTAAGTTATAAAGCCATAAATTCAGCATCTGGTTTCGTGCAGTGCCAGTGGTCATCATATCATCGACCTCGTCTGGATGCTCACGCATATAGCTGATTAAATGATTGACTTTATTGTCGTGCTCACACACCAAACGATACACAGGAAGTTTTGCAATCAGTTCCCACAAGGATAGCAATGCTTCGTTGGCTAAGGCAGCAGAGGTCACATCTCTGGCAGATAAGAAAATATTGAATTCGTACTTAAAGTTGTCCACTTTCCTTGAAATTTCACGAAAAATACTTCTGTCCATCTCCAAAACATAATTCGCAAAGTATCCTAAAGGGTAGATTTTACCGCTTAGGATGCTTTCTTTTTTTGTAAACGACACATCAAACCTGTCGAAAAAATCATGGTTCATTAAAAACATAGGAGCCTCCGTATCCGATAGAGTTTTGAAAGCATACCTGCCTTTTGCCCAAACTCTTGTAACAAAATTTATATCTGTTATGATTGTATCAGAGATAGAAATATAAGTCAATCAGATACTTGTTTTAAGGAGGCACAAATGAAAAAATTCAACACCATAACCACAGCAGAACTCTACGCAAAACACATTGAGCGTACACCATTCATCGTCGAAGAACTATTACCACGAGGACTCACAATCCTCGGTGGACTTGGCAAAGTCGGCAAGTCTTGGTTTTCTTTTTGGCTTGCCATGCAGGTAGCAAAGGGTGATCCGATATGGAATTTCAAAACCACCAAAGGCACTACTCTCTACTTGGCATTCGAAGATAATGAAGAAAGACTTCAAGACAGATTATTTATGCTCAGCGATGAAATCGAAAACGCACCACCGAACGCTCATCTATGTATTGAAATTTCAAAGATGGGTGGCGAACTGGAAAGTAGAATCAGAAATTTTATCGCTGAACACAATGACACAAATTTAATAATAATCGACACGCTACAAAAAGTTCGTGGCAACCTTGAGAGCAATTATATTTCTGACTACGAGGATATAACTATCCTAAAAAATCTCGCTGACGAATTTAAAATTGCAATGGTAGTAATTCATCATCTGCGAAAACAAAAGGACAGTGATATTTTTAATCAAATAACTGGATCAACTGGTTTGCAAGGTGCAGCCGACACCATGATGGTCATTGAACAAACCAAACGAGGCGAAGATTTTGCGACATTACATCTGGTGGGCAGAGATGTAAAAAGTCGTGAGTTAGAACTTGAACGTGGCGAAGATAATATCTGGATTTTGCTTTCTGACAGTATGTATGAACTAAATATCAAAGATAAAAAGTTTGTTGATGCGATTGAAAATCTGATGGTTGGAGTAGATTTCTGGTCTACCAATCCTACAGAATTATCGACCCTTGTAAGTGAACACAGTGGCGATTATTATTCCAATAAAATGATTACTAAAGTTCTTCGCAGACTTGCCAAAAACCTTGAAAACACTGGTATTTACTGCAATATCCGTAAATCTAACGGTTACAGAATTATTGACATCTCAAAGTCTAATGGCGAAAGTGGCGATAAAACTAAGCTCCTAAACTAATCGCCCTATCGCCCCTGTGAGCCGATTGCTGCCCTTGTGTGCGGCTTTAATGCTAGAGGTGGCATCGCTACACCTAAACAGAAAATGAGCGCCCATTTGCACGAACTACCGAATCGGTAGCTCATCTCATATTTTCTGTAATAAAACCAATAAAAGTATAGACATCTGCAGAGGTGTAGACGTGAAATGCCCAACCTCGGTTGGGGCGAGCAGAGCGCCTGTGTAGTCGCAAAATCCTACTAATTGGGCAGAAGCCCAAACCCACTTTTGAACACCATAAGGAGTGATGTGATTGAAAGATAAATTTATCAACTTTAGAGCAAGCGAAAAAGAGAAAAAGCAACTGACTATCTTAGCGAAAAAAGCAAAAATGAGCCAAGCCGATTTTATTAGGCACGCCATATTCAGCAAAGAAATTGTGGTGATTGATGGGCTCAAGCCATTGCAAATGGAGTTAAAACGCATCGGCAATAATCTAAACCAGCTGACCACAAGGTCTAACATGGGGCATTTTTCAGTCATAGATTTGCAAGAAACAAAAGAGCAACTCGGTAAAATCCATGAGATGTTAGCAGATTTATGTGACGATAAAAATGGGCAACTGCGTTCTGAAGCGGAACATACCGACTTCGTTTATGATCCAGAGCGATGGAAAATCGGTGTGTAAGGAGGTGGCGTTTTATAGCAACAGTCAATTTTATCAAGTACAAAACCCAAAGACTAGCCACCCTGCGTGGTGTGATTGCCTATGTATGCCAGCGTGAAAAAACTGGTATCAATCGTGAAAATTTAGATGCAAAGCATCAAGTCCGAAGTGATAACCAACCATGTGAAATGAAACTCATCTCTGGATTAAACTGCACACCAGAAACTGCCTATGCCGAATTCATCTCCACCAAGGCAAGTTATCACAAAACCGATGGGCTACAATTCTACCACTACACTCAAAATTTCAAAGATGGCGAAAATATTTCGCCGAAGATGGCACATGAAATTGCAATGAAATTTGCCGAAGAACACTACAACGATTTTGAAGTTTTGATTGCAACCCACGTGGACAACGACCATCTGCACAGTCATTTTATTATCAATTCCGTCAGCTTTGAAACTGGTAAAAAGCTACACCAACCACCCGATACATTAAGAAAACTGCGATTGACTTCTGATAACATCTGCAAGGAATATGGGCTGAGCACACTTGACACTTACACCTATGGCAGAAGTAAAACGATGGGGCGTGCCGAAAGGCGTGCCAAAGAGCGTGGTACAAGTTGGAAGTTTCAGTTGTGTCTCACCATAGAAACAGCCATGAAAAAGGTGAAAACAAAAGATGATTTTATCACAGAAATGATAAATCTAGGCTACGAAATCAAGTGGGAAGATGGCAGACAAGCCATCACCTACACCTGCCTCAATGGCAAGCAGGTTCGAGATGACAAGCTCTATGGCAAGAAATATCTTAAAGAAAATATGGAGCAAGAGTTTGAAGTCAGGCAGGGCGATTGTACTTCTGATATTAAAACAGGCTGGGAATATGAGCGTGAAGAACTTTACAAGCCACAAACCAAGCCTACAAAAGCACTCACGCTAGAAGTCGGCAAAGAGATACTATATACCCTTAACCAATACGAACAGGCACAAAACTACGATAATGAGCTTGCTGAAATCGCAAACCTTGCAGCATTGACTGCACTGTCATTTGTGGGTGTATATGCACTGATTGAGATGATGAATAACCTTGAAAATGGTGAGATAAAGCTCGGTGAGATGGATACTATCATCGAAGAATTGAAACAAGATCCAGAAAACACACAAGAGTTCGAAGAAGAACAGGAACAAGATTTTACTATGACAATGGGAGGATATTGATTATGAGAAATGACAAAGAAATCGCACGACATTACTTGGATACAAAAATATTGGGAGCGTATGAAACAACGGAAGTGATTTGGCAAAGCGACAGCGTGGGCAATCTTAAAAGGACCTTTGCAGATAGCTTTGTTTACAGCGATGACACTCACCACACCATAGAACGTGATATGGATGTAGATGGCAAGAGGTTTGTAGTACATTCTGTATTTCCAGTTACTGCAACCTCTACACCAACAAAGAAAATGCTGACGATGATCGAAACTGATTTTAACAAGTAAATCTTGTTGGTATTGGTGATAGATATTTGGGACTGAATGTGGTAGTGTTGGTGTTACCGTATTCAGTTTGCCACAAACGAAAAGGAGGATTTTAATGAAGGCAAACGACAAAAAATATACAATACTTTACGGACGACTAAGTCAAGAAGATGACCGAGATGGCGAGAGCAACAGCATCGGCAATCAGCGATTGATGTTAGAAAAATATGCGGAAGAAAAAGGCTTTGAGAACTGCAAATTCCTATTTGATGATGGGTACAGTGGCACAAACTTTAACCGACCTTCGTGGAACGAAATCATGTCTATGATTGAAAATGGACAAGTAGAAACTTTAATCGTAAAAGATATGAGCCGACTTGGCAGGGATTATTTGCAGACAGGATACCTCTTAGAGCATACATTTCCAAACTATAAAGTGAGGTTTATTGCAATCAACGATGCGGTGGACACCCTATATGGTGACAATGATTTCACTCCATTTCGTAATCTGTTCAATGATTTTTATGCCAAGGATTGTAGTAAGAAAATCAGAGCAGTCAAAAAGGCTCAGGCTGAACGAGGTGAGCGATTAGGCAAACCACCCTATGGGTATATGAAAGATGAAAATAATCCAAAGCAGATTATACTCAATCCAGAAACAGCACCAATCGTGCAGTATATCTTTAATCTCTGTGTGCAAGGTAGAGGTCCCAACCAAATTGCAAGGCAACTATCTGAAGATAGAATCTTCAATCCAAGTAATTACAATTATCAAAAAACAGGTGCAAAAACAAATCAATTGGATACCACAAGACCATATCGTTGGCGTGGTAATAGCATCGTGAATATCTTAGACGACGAAACTTACATCGGAAATACTGTGAGCATGAAAAAAACCACTGCATCTTACAAAAATAAAAAGCAGATCATTAGACCTGAAAACGAATGGCTTAGATTTGAAAATACCCATCAAGCTATCATCAAAAAAGAGGTCTGGGATATCGCTCAGCAATTAAGACAAAGCAAAAAGCGTTCCGTGAAAGAGATGGATACTCCAAACCCATACTCTGGTCTTATCTTCTGTGCTGACTGTGGTAAAATGCTAAATCTGCATCGTGCTCATACAATGGCTGAGAGCAAAAACAATTTCATGTGTTCCACCTACAAGAGATATGGCAAAGCAGAATGTAGTTCGCATTATCTGAGACAGGCTATACTGGATAAAATTATCTTAGATGATATCAAGCGAGTAACACACTTTGCAAGACAAGATGAAGCCTTGTTCATAAAACATATCAATGAGAAAAACACTATGGAAACAAGAGCTACCATCAATAAATTACAAAAAGAACTTGATACCATGACCAAAAGAGATGCTGAGCTGACTGCACTTTTCAAAAGACTTTATGAGGATAATGTGCTTGGTCGTATCCCGGATGAACATTATAGAACACTGTCAGAGGAATACACAGCAGAACAAAAATCATTGCGGTTAAGCATTCCAAAAGCCAAAGAGGATATTGAAAAGCTGAAAAATTCACTGACCAATGTGGATAGGTTCATCGAAAAGGCAAAAAAATATACAGACCTCACGGAGCTTACTCCAGAGATACTGCATCTATTTGTTGAGAAGATTGTAGTTGGCGAAAAGGCAGAAAAGTATTCTCGCACAGCGCCACAAGATATTTGGATTTATTATCGTGACATCGGTATGCTAAGCGATGTGAAGAAAGAGTTTGATATTGAGCCGATTGAGGAATTCTGTAAAATTGACACCGATGAAATCATCATGCAGCACGATATGTTATTAGCAATGTAGGCAAAAGAAAAGGCAGACAGCCGAAACTGTCTGCCTAACGCCCCAATCTTTAGGGATGGTCACAAAGTGTCCTTGTGACCACTGACCTAAAGATGAAATCGTTTTTTCTAAGCGCCCTTTGCCTGACTCGAACAGGCGACCCTCTGATTAACAGTCAGATGCTCTAACCGACTGAGCTAAAAGGGCACATCTGCGCCACGTATTCGCGGCGCTATCTATAAAAACAATCTTTCGATTGGTTTTACGGGGTAGGCGCGGTATAAGATAGCAGGCTATCTTTTCCGTGCCTTTGCCTACTGCGCCATTAAGGCGTGCAGTAGACTTGCACCTTCAGGGACTCTCCCGCGCACTAAACAGCTAGTCGCTGTTTTTCCCGCTGCGGCGGGATGTGCTGTTCTCGTCCGACATCACATCTACAAATAGAAATAATCCTAAGATTGCTTCATTTGTAGTGTTCCTTCTGAAGGCGCATTTTGCGAAATGCACCTTCAGGGACTCGAACCCTGGGCCCGCTGATTAAGAGTCAGCTGCTCTAGCCAACTGAGCTAAAGGTGCATATAGAAGAAGTCAGGATTCTAATCAAAGAACCCTGACTTCTAATTTAAGTCGGCATCTACCTATTTTCACGGGCCGTCTCCAGCCAACTATCTTCGGCACAAATGAGCTTAACTTCTGTGTTCGGAATGGGAACAGGTGGAACCTCATCGTCATCAACACCGACCATGCCATGTACTTTCGCACATAACTTAGAAGGACATACCTTCAAAACTGAATAATAAACTGCATTGCAAATGAAGTATCAAGTGAATTGATACAAAACTTGTGACTACTTTGCTTCGTTAAAAGCCTAGCGCATGAGCTTTGCACATTAAGATGTGGTCAAGCCCTCGACCTATTAGTACAGCCTAGCTGAATGCGTCGCCGCACTTACACTTGCTGCCTATCAACCTGGTAGTCTTCCAGGGGTCTTACCTGATAAATCAGTGGGATATCTTATCTTTGGGTTGGCTTCACGCTTAGATGCTTTCAGCGTTTATCCAATCCGAACGTAGTTGCCCAGCTATGCCGTTGGCACGACAACTGGTGCGCCAGAGGTTCGTCCATCCCGGTCCTCTCGTACTAGGAACAGCTCCCATCAAATATCCTGCGCCCACGACAGATAGGGACCGAACTGTCTCACGACGTTCTGAACCCAGCTCGCGTACCGCTTTAATTGGCGAACAGCCAAACCCTTGGGACCGAATACAGCCCCAGGATGCGATGAGCCGACATCGAGGTGCCAAACCTCCCCGTCGATGTGGACTCTTGGGGGAGATCAGCCTGTTATCCCCAGGGTAACTTTTATCCGTTGAGCGATGGCATTTCCACTTACATACCACCGGATCACTAACTCCAACTTTCGTTACTGCTCGAACTGTCACTCTCGCAGTTAGGCTCGCTTATGCGTTTGCACTCAAAGACTTGATTTCCGTTCAAGTTGAGCGAACCTTTGAACGCCTCCGTTACTCTTTTGGAGGCGACCGCCCCAGTCAAACTACCCACCTAACAATGTCCCCCACCTCGATTCAGAGGTGCAGGTTAGAATTCCAATGTCGCAAGGATGGTATCCCAACGTCCTCTCCATAAAGGCCAAAGCCCCTACTTCTCAGAGTCCCATCTATCCTGTGCATGCAACACCGAAACCCAATATTAAGCTATAGTAAAGCTCCATGGGGTCTTTCCGTCTTGTCGCGGGAAACCGGCATCTTCACCGGTACTACAATTTCGCCGGGCGGGCTGTTGAGACAGTGCCCAAATCATTACGCCTTTCATGCGGGTCAGAACTTACCTGACAAGGAATTTCGCTACCTTAGGACCGTTATAGTTACGGCCGCCGTTCACTGGGGCTTCAATTCAATGCTCTCACATCTCCTTTTAACCTTCCAGCACCGGGCAGGCGTCAGCCCGTATACGTCATCTTTCGATTTAGCACAGACCTATGTTTTTGGTAAACAGTTGCTTGGGCCTATTCTCTGCGGCTCACTTTCATGAGCACCTCTTATCCCGAAGTTACGAGGTCAATTTGCCGAGTTCCTTAACAACCCTTCTCCCGTTGGCCTTAGAATCTTCTTCCTACCTACCTGTGTCGGTTTGCGGTACGGGCACCTTAGAAATACACACAGCTTTTCTCGCCACGATCCAAAGTCTTGATAGAAAACCAACTCCCATCAACACCCCTTCACGCGTGTCCCTGTGCTTAACTCTTTCGGTGGTCACGGAATATCAACCGTGTGTGCATCGGCTACGCCTTTCGGCCTCACCTTAGCCCCCGACTAACTTGGAGCGGACGAACCTTCCTCCAAAAACCTGAGGTTTTCGGCCATGCAGATTCTCACTGCATTCGCGCTACTCATTCCGGCATTCTCACTTGTATACAGTCCACAACCGCTTACGCTATTGTTTCACCCCGTATACAACGCTCCCCTACCCAACATACCCTTACGGTATGATGCCTAAGCTTCGGTGTCAGATTTAGCCCCGTTAAATTTTCCGCGCAGAGACGCTCGACCAGTGAGCTATTACGCACTCTTTAAATGAATGGCTGCTTCTGAGCCAACATCCTGGTTGTTTGTGTATCTCCACATCGTTTTCCACTTAATCTGACTTTGGGACCTTAGCTGTAGATCTGGGCTGTTTCCCTTTTGACAATGACATTTATCTGACACTGTCTGACTCCTACGAATCGATTTTCTGGCATTCAGAGTTTGATAGACATTGCTAACCTCTCGGCCGCGCCGTCATTCAGTGCTTTACCTCCAGAAATCTGTCGTAAGGCTAGCCCTAAAGCTATTTCGGGGAGAACCAGCTATCTCCGGGTTCGATTGGAATTTCTCCGCTATCCACAATTCATCACCGACTTTTTCAACAGGCGTGTGTTCGGTCCTCCATTGAATTCTACTTCAACTTCAACCTGATCATGGATAGGTCACCCGGTTTCGGGCCCATAATATGCAACTATACGCGCTATTAACACTCGTTTTCACTACGGCTCCAGTCCTTAAGACCTTAACCTCGCTGCATACTATCGCTCGCCGGACCGTTCTACAAAAAGTACCTTATCACCCATTGACGGGCTCTAAGTGCTTGTAGGCACAAGGTTTCAGGTTCTTTTTCACTCCCCTCCCGGGGTGCTTTTCACCTTTCCTTCACAGTACTATACGCTATCGGTCACTAGGTAGTATTTAGGGTTGGAGGGTGGTCCCCCCATGTTCCGACCGGGTTTCACGTGTCCGGCCGTACTCTGGATACTTCTCAGCTCTTGCAGTTTTCGCTTACGTGATTCTCACACTCTTCGATTGGCCTTCCCATGCCATTCAGCTAACCACTTAAGTCCTTATAGAAGTCCTTACCCCGAAAGTATTACTACTCTCGGTTTGCCCTCTTCCGCGTTCGCTCGCCACTACTAACGGAATCTCTTTTGATGTCTTTTCCTCACCCTACTTAGATGTTTCAGTTCAGGTGGTTCCCCCCGTATACCTATTATTACGTTCAGTATACGGTACTTGAGGTTTACCCCAAGTGAGTTTCCTCATTCAGAAATCTTCGGATCAACGATTGTTTGCATCTTCCCGAAGCTTATCGCAGCTTACCACGTCTTTCATCGGCTCCTAGTGCCAAGGCATTCACCCTGCGCCCTTTTTAGCTTGACCTAATTTATGAAATCGCTAAAATTTTCATAAATGTATTTCTCATTTGATTCTTCATTTGCCAACATGGATTTTGTTACCGTCCTTTAAAATTATAGATTTAAATTTAAATTTTGATTTCTTAAAATCATGTTTTGCAGTTATTATTCAGTTTTCAAGGTACGTC
>JAWXUQ010000132.1:0-3159 GCA_044426225.1 Faecalibacterium sp.
AACTCATCCAGGAAATCCCCCCCGATGAAATGCGAGCAATGACGCAGGAGCAGGTGCGCCGTGAGGGTGTCCTAATAGCGGAGCACATCATGGTGAAAACACGGCAAAATGAAAATGTCTATTTCGATGTGCGCATCTCTTATACCGACGAAACGCACAAGAAGGTCTTTCTGATTTTCACGCGCAGCGCCCGTACCATTGAAGAGATATCCCGCCGTAACCAGCGGTATGATGCCAGAGCAACGGCATCGTTCTCCTATCCCTTCTATCTGAATGTAGCTACCAAACGAATGGAGTTTTTCGGACCCATTCGCGAGGAGTTCCAATTGCCCCCAGTGATGGAAAACTTCCCACAGCCTGTACTGGATGGTGGAAATATCTTGGAAGAGGATTTGTCCTCCTACCGTCGTATGGTCGATAGAATGTATCAAGGTGAACCGCCAGAAGATTCCTTCCGTTGCCACACCCCTGCTGGTAATATTCTCAAATATGCGGTGAACTATGTGGTAAGTCGCAATGAGGATGGCACGCCAAAAGAAATTATGGGCGACTTTATTCATGTGGAAGAAAACACTCCCATGGCACCCATACAAAACGAAGTAGAGGACGCAGGCGAAGAGAACACCAAGCTAATCTATCAAATCAAGGCGCATTTCTTCTTCAATACCCTCAACACCATCAGCGCACTTTGCAAGCAAGATGCTTCTAAGGCTGACAAAGCCATCATCACCTTTGCCTCTTTTATGCGCTCATACATGTACCTCATCAACGAGGGGAAAAACATCCCCTTTGATCAAGAGATATCCTTGGTAAAAAGCTCCCTTGCCATCGAAAAAATGCGTTTCCCAAATAGTTTCAGCTATGATTTTGACTTGGAGTACACCGACTTTATATTGCCACCACTGTGCCTACAACCCCTTGTAGAGAATGCTGTCTTACACGGACTGCGTAAAACAGGCTCCCACGGGACATTACATATTTCCACAAAAAAAGCAGGCAATATGGCGCAAATCCGCATCATTGACAATGGCGTGGGCTTCGACCCTTCTATTTTAGAGACCACTAGCTCTATTGGCATCAGAAACTTGACCAAGCGCATATCACTGATGGCCAACGGCACCGTTAGCTTCCAAAGTAACCCAGGTGAAGGAACTGTCGTTTTAATTGAAGTTCCCATCGCATCTTAAAAGAAAGGGGTAACCAATATGGTACAATACAAAGAAATCCGTTTAATCTACGTTGACGACGAGCCCAATGCAATTACAAATTGTGAATATACGGTCAATGCATACGACAAAGTAAAATCAGCGGAATTTTTCCTTGATGCGTTTGACGCGCTTGAATTTGTCCAAAACCATCCAATTGACATCGCGCTATTGGATGTAGATATGCCCCTGATGAATGGATACGAACTGGCGGAAAAGCTGAGAGAACTATTCCCCGCTCTGCCCATCGCTTTTGTGACCGGAAATCTAAGCTATCTCAACCCCAAAAACAGAAAAATGGATGTTCCCTATCTGTTCAAACCCTATCTGGATGAAGATGTGTTTGAAGTGTTAGATAAGGTTGCATGTTGCGGTTAATATGTACAAAGGCGCTGTTACAGATAGAACTATCTGTAACGGCGCCTTTTATGGTTGCGGTGTTCATAACCCATCTAACAAAACTACTTAGTTAGGTCTGTTTTTAGATTTTTTAAACTGCTATCAATATCTGCCGCCACACATGCCTCATTAACTAGGATGACTACTTCAATATTTTCTTGCATTTCGTTAATGAAATTATTTTCTTTCATGATAAAACTCCGTCTTTCTATTTACAATCGTTTTATTTTTTGCTATATTAAAGGTAGGACGTATGATGTTTAACAAACAACCACATACAGTACCGTCTAGGAGGATACTATGCCAAATGAATTTTTAAAGCCGTTACAAATGCGCGCCATACCCAGTGGTTCTGTTGTTGACCAGATTATCGAGCAAATCCGCCAGGCGCTAACCAGTGGACGGTTTAAACGCGGCGATAAATTACCCAGCGAATTTGAGCTAATGGAAGAATTGCAGGTGAGCCGCAACTCGCTGCGTGAAGCCATGCGCGTGCTAGGCACCATGGGGGTTATTGAAGTGCGCCGTGGCGATGGCACTTATTTTTGTACCGAAATAAAACCTAGCATTATGGATTTTGTGGTGTATTCCATGCTACTTGAAGAAAGCAACGCAAGCGAAATTGTGCAGCTGCGCCAAACGCTAGATGAGGATGTGCTCGACCTTGCGATGCAGCACTGCACAAGTGAGGATATTACACAGCTTGAAAGCTACATTGGCACCATGCACACCGCCTTTGCAAATGGTGATATTCCTAGCGCCGCCAAAGCTGACTATGATTTCCACATTTATTTGGCGCACTGTGCCCGCAATCGCTTTTTAGAGCATATCGTGGTGGGGGTGTATGCCCTGTTTGAACCTTCGATTGAGCGCAATATTCGCACCGAGACGCTATTTGCACTGGCAGACCGACACCACCAAGAGATTGTACAGTGCCTCAAAGAGAAAGATGCCACTGCCATTCCGCAGGTGGTTGCCCGCAGCCTATCCAGCTGGCGCGCCAACATTGAAAAGGACTAAGCACCTGTTTTGACTTACCATTCAAACGCAAAGCGACACATGCTGCGCAACGAAATCGTCAAAACGACGCATTGATAAACAACACCTTCAAGAACTGACCTACACAAAATAAAAAAGGAGCAACATCATGGCAAAGAAACTGTATACCATTAACACCATCAACAACTTTATGGACATCATCTTCAACCCACATGTAAAGCCTTATCTTGATGAAATTGGCGGTGTGAGCGTGAATAACATCATGGATGACAGCCTGCTTTCTTCTACCGTTGCCGATGGCGGGATGACCCCCATCACTGCATCGCGCATGCTGCACTATGCAAAAGCCGCCGAGGAAAGCGGTGCAGATGGCATTATCGTGACCTGTACATCTGTCAATCAAGCAACCAAGTTTATCCGCCCCCTGCTGAGTATCCCCATTGTCAACATTGAAGAACCCGTTGCCGAGCAAGCCGTTGCCGCAGGCAAAAAGATTGGCATTTTGGCAAGCCTGCCCACCAGTCCCATCGCGATTGAACGCACCATGCGTGAAAAG
>JAWXUQ010000041.1:0-20424 GCA_044426225.1 Faecalibacterium sp.
GTTAGGTTAGGTTAGGTTAGGGCTTAGGCTTCGTCCTTGTATTTTTTCCGTGCAACAAGATAACCAAAGCTAAAGGCAATCACACCAACCCCAATGCCCGTCTGTACGCAGAAAATCAGGCTTTCTACCTCACCGGGCAGCTCACCTTGCAATGCTGTTTCTAGCACAGGGGTGAACCATGGCTCGTATTCTTCTCCAATCACTTCGGCGACCATTTCGCTGCCTGCGTTATCGCTGCCACCAAATTCCGCACCTTTTAGCACGAATAAGGGCACCATGGCGATTAGGACGATGGCAATGCACATTGCAATGACTAATTTTGCGTTTTTCGATAAGTTTGACATAATCAGCACCTCTATCAATAGCCGATGGCATCAAGCTCTGGCTTTGCAAAGCTCTCCATGCCGATAAGAATCATAACGGTCAGTAGCCCTTCGATGATGGCAAGGGGTACCTGTGTGGGGGCAAATACACCCAAGAATTTCACGATGCTCACCATTACACCGCCCTCTGCGGAAGGGTAGGCAAGGCCAAGCTGCACTGCAGTTACGCAATAGGTGAACAAATCGCCTACCGCTGCCGCCACAAAGATATTGACCTTTTGGTTTAGCTTGGCTTTTTTGCCGCATTTATAAAGAGCCCATGTTACAAGTGGACCTGCAATCGCCATGCTGACGGTGTTTGCGCCAAGGGTGGTTAGCCCGCCATGTGCCAGTAAAATTGCTTGGAACAGCAAGACGATGATACCAAGTACACTTGTCTGCGCAGCGCCAAACAAGATGGCGGCAAGCCCGGTGCCGGTCATGTGGCTGCAACTACCAGTGACGGATGGGATTTTTAGTGAAGAGATAACAAAGATGAATGCACCCGACATTGCCAGTAGAATGAGCGATTTGCGGCTGTTTGCAACGGTGCGTTTCATGCTGAAAAAGCCAGCGCCCAGAAAAGGTAGGGCGATGACACCCCAGATGATGCAGTGGGCTGCGGGCAGATACCCTTCCATGATATGCATGGCAAAGGCATCTTGCGTGGTAAGCATGATGACCGATAAAACAGCGCAAATGCTTACAAATCGTTTTTCGTTCCGGGATAAGCTGTACATGGGTTTTCCTCCTAAAAAAATAAGCTGCCTTCCACCTTGAACACAATGGAAAACAGCAAGCCAAACAAAACACTCGCACAGAATGTTTTTCGTACTCCTTTGAAAAAATCCGTTCAAAGGCGCAGTTTCCGCCACGGCTTTGTTAAAGCTGTGCAGTATGCAATCGATGGCAGGTATTCTGGCTTGAGCGTCAACGCTTTTTGTGACCTTCCCGCGAATGCAGTGGTATTTACACAAAAAACTTCTCTCTTACAGCGGCGGAACCGCACAGGTCTTTCACCTGTTTCCCTATTCTCTTGCAAAAGGGGGATTGCAAGCACCATCAATTGATATCTTATCTGTGATTATAGTACGCGGCGAAGGCACTGTCAAGCAAGAAAACAACTTTAAATATGTAAGATTGAAGAATTTGTGATATGTTGTGATGCTTGCTGTGTGGGATTGACAATCGCAGCATAGCATAGTACACTTTTTAGAAGAGATATTGCATTGAATGGATAGATTTTGAAGCGATTTTATTAAATTGTAAGTAGAACTTGTTGCGGCAGTTAGGTGCACCGTTCTGCCTATCATAAAATACACCTTAGAGAAAAAGGAGCAATCAGATGGTACATATTTATTGTGGCGATGGCAAGGGTAAAACCACGGCGGCAACCGGGCTTGCAGTGCGGGCACTTGGCAGTGGTAAAAAAGTCTTGTTTGTTCAGTTTTTTAAAAATGGAGATAGTGCAGAAATCTCTGTGTTAAAAGCACATCCGAATTTGTCCTATTTGAAAACAGAGCAACCTTACCGCCGCTTTGCATTGATGAGCGATGCAGAGAAAATTGCGGCAAATGATGGCTACCATGCATTGCTGCTAGGTGCAATCGCGCAGGCAGATGCATTTGATATGGTTGTGCTAGACGAGGCGATTTCCTGTTACAATCATAATTTTTTAGAAAAAGAAGCACTCTGTCAGTTTTTGCAACAGGGCAGTGGTAACATCGAATTTGAAATCGTCTTAACAGGTCGTAACCCCGCGCGAGAACTTGTGGAGCTTGCAGACTATGTATCAGACATTCAAAAGATAAAGCACCCTTTTGATAAAGCCATCAAAGCACGAAAAGGTATTGAGTTTTAATTCTTTTTAAATACCCATAAAACGAACCCCAAAGTTAGGCAGTCGCTTTACTTTGGGGCTTTTTTGTGTCATGGGGCTGTGTGTCAAGGGTGCGTTTAAAAGGAAATAAAAGAGGGCTTTGCTTTGTTATAAATCTGCATGAGTTTTTGTCCCAATACGCATGGGTTTTGTCCATAGTCTGCTCTTGCGAAGTGTGATATATTTTTAAACAAAGAGACGTAATTTTAGGTTACAATGAACAATAAAACCTGCGTTTGACTAAAAGGTTGGCGGAGTAATGGTATAAGGAGGAACGAAGCATGATTAACAAAGAAAATTGGGAAGCCACCCAAGAAAAATGGAGAAGCTATTGGCGCCGTGCGAATGAAGGTAGACCCATCATGCGCGTTGTCGCACAAAAGGAGAACATGACCCCGCTGCCCGCAGAATTTGTGGCAGATAACCCCACCGATAAATATACCAATGCAGAAAAATTAGTGGGACGCTATCGCCATTTCTGCGAAAACCATGAGTTTTTGGCAGAGAGCTTCCCCAATTTAAGCGTAGATTTTGGGCCTGGTTCAGTCGCTTCTTATATCGGCTCGGACATTGTATTTAACGAAGATACCGTTTGGTTTACCGAAGTGCTTGACGATTTAGAAGAAGCAGAGCCTTTCGTGTTTGACCCAGAAAACGCATGGTTCAAAAAGCACCTTATCCTTGTGGCGCGCTGCCAAGAACTTGCAGGAGATGATTTTCCCGTTTGTATTCCTGATTTGATGGAAAATATTGACGTCATTGCGTCGCTGCGCGGGGCAGAAAATACCATTTTTGATATGATGGATATCCCCGAAGAGCTAGAAGCACGTATTGGACAAGTTTCGGATATTTATTTTGAGTACTATGACCGTTTTTATGACATTGTAAAACGGGAAGATAACTCCTCTGTTTATACTGTGTTCCAGATTTGGGGCGATGGCAAATGTGCAAAACTGCAATGCGATTTTTCGGCACTGATGTCGCCTCAGAATTTCCGCGATTTTATTTTAGAACCACTGCGTGCACAGGCAAAGCAGCTTGATACCGTTATTTATCATCTGGATGGTCCCGATGCCATCAAGCACCTAGACGCGGTACTAGAGATTGAAGAAATTGATGCATTACAGTGGACAAGTGGCGACCATGGTCCTGATGGCACCTTTGAGCAGTGGTATGGCATTTATGATAAGGCATATCGCGCCGGTAAATCGCTCTGGGTTAAGGTGTATTCGGGCGAGTATCAAGATTGGCTTGACCGCGTGGATAAAATTGTAGCGCGCTATGGCTCTGACCGTTTATTCCTCGTGTTCCCCGAAATGCCAAAACCTCAGGCGCTTGCTCTATTAGAGTATGCAGAGAAAAATTGGAGCAACGTCAAAGCAAATCTTCCACTTTCGGAATAAAAAGCAAAGCACAATCGCGTGACATGCAGTAGCAGTGTGGTGGCAAATACCAATCTGTAAACAATGCGAATGACAAGAAAGAGCAGGGTAATATGGACTATAAAAAAGATGTTGCGATATTGCGGTGCTTAGCACGCAAATATGCCGAAATTGCGCAAGATGATAGCAATGGCAAGCTACGCATTTTGCACCGTGCGGTGAACGATTTACAGATGATTCGCCCCGTTGTGCTGATTGACGATTTGCCATGGGGTGAGTTAAATATTAATGGTGAGCTAACCTTGCAATGCCAAGATAAAGATTTCCGCACCGCAGAAACCTATATGCGCCAAACGCTCTATCGGTTTTATCATTTTCGGGCAGATATGATTGTAAGACCATATATCCCAGTGGAAAAAATCATCCACTCCACAGGCTATGGCATTGAAATTCAAGAAGAGACCATTCAGCACAACGGCGATACCCACATTGTATCGCATGAGTACCAAGACCAGTTTGCGGATTGTGAGGGATTGGAAAAGCTGCATAAATGCGTGATAACTTATGATGAAGAAGCCACAAACCAGATTTATTATAAAATCGCAAATGCAATCGGGGATATTATCCCTGTCAAAAAAACAGGGCAGAACTATCTTTCCGCGGTGACATGGGATAACATTGCGGAATACCGTATTGTAGAACAAATCCCCAACTTGCGAAAAATATCGATTACCCCATGGGCGGATGTCAATGTGGCAGCACAAGCAATCGGCAAAAAATACGTTATGGCAGCAAAGCCAAACCCTGCTTCGGTTGCAATGGGTGTCTTGGATAAAGCAGAATTACGCAAAGAAGTGATGGGCATTGTAGATGCTTGCTATAAAAACGGTTGCGCCTTTGATTTTGCACTCAAAGACATTAGCACGGTAGGGCATAACCCCAATGTCGTGACAGAATGGGAAGAAATTGTCATGGATATTATCACACATTATTAAAAAAGATGACGTATAATTGCGCGCGGGATTAGCGGATTTTCACTGTGTGAAAATGTGATTTTTTTGCAAGCTGTTCTTTAAAAAACACGAAAAAGCCTCGTTTTTCGATGGAAACGAGGCTTTTTCGTGTTGGGGTAGGGCAGCAGTTTTGGCAACGGTTTTAGTTGTCGGTTTATCTGCGAATGCTTGTGCAAAGCAGGTGTTCGCATTGCGGCGCAAGTAGGGTTATGGATTTGCTGCGCGCACTGCCATCAGTTCAGGATAGGCACTGTCCTCGTCTTGGTACTGCACCTTTGCTTGGTCAAGCAGCACCTTCATTTCGGCTACAACATCGGCATAGGCGGGGTCACCATACAGGTTTTTGCGCTCGCCGATATCGTTTACCATGTCATATAGTTCCCATCCGGCGGGGGTGGCTTCGGACGCAAGCCCTACTGGGTCTATCGTTGCATCTAGGTGCAAGCCATAGTAAAAGAGTAGCTTGTATTTGTCAGTGCGAATGCCATAGTGCGAGGGGTTATCATGGCGATGCGCACGGTGCATCCAATAGCGGAAATATACACTTTCGCGCACGAAACCATCGTGCTCACCACGGATTACGTTGCGACAGCTTTCGCCCTGCATAGCTGCAGGTACGGGAATACCCGCATAATCAAGCAGGGTGGGGGCAAGGTCGATATTTGCCATCATGGCATATTCAACATGCTGCGCGGGAATTTCTTTGGGATAGCGGATGACAAGTGGCGCGCGTAGGCTTTCTTCATAGCTCCATCGTTTGTCCTGGTAATCGTGCTCTCCCAAAAACATCCCTTGGTCAGAGGTATAGATGACGATGGTGTTATCTAATTCACCCTGTGCTTCTAACTCTGCTAAAATAGCACCAACGCTTTCGTCAACTGCGGCGACAGTGCGCAGATAATCCTTGAGGTATTTCTGATAGGCAGCAACCCCTTTGCCCTCAAAGTTCATATCCTCGGTGCCGGTTAAGGGGCCTGTGACATAATCAGGGTCACGGAAATCATTATACAAATTGCGGATTTTACTGCGCGGGGTAACAGAGCTACCATATTCACGTGATGCCTCGCTGCGATGGCTGCGGTCCTCAAACAGGGTATCTACCACGGGGATATCAATGCCATCGAATAAGTGTTCATGTCGCTCTGCGAATTCCCAGAAATCATGCGGCGCTTTGTGGTGGCACATCATGAAAAAAGGTTTGTCCTTGGGGCGGCATTGCAGGTCAGCTAGCGCCATATCGGTAATGATGTCGGTGACATAGCCCTTGTGGCAAACGTAGCCTTCTACGCCTTTTTCGCGAAAGGTAGGGTCTTGGTACACACCTTGCTGTGGCTCAATCCCAACACCGTTGAGGTATTTGTAATCGTCAAAGCCAACAGGGTCACAGTGCAGGTGCCATTTACCAAACATACTGGTGTAATAGCCGCCATCTTGCAAAATTTGCGCAAGATTTAAGCAGCCTTCCGCCTCTGGGTGCCAGTGGTCAAGCAGGGTACGCACACCGTTTAACTGCCCATATTGCCCCGTCATGATGGTGGCACGTGCGGGGGTGCAGATAGAGTTGGTCGCATAAAAACGCTCCATTCGCACCCCTTCTTGGGCAATGCGGTCAAGGTTGGGGGTTTGGAATACCTCGGATAAAATTGAGCCATAGCAGCTCACCGCATTGGCCGCTAAATCATCGGACATCATGTATAAAATATTGGGTTGTTTCATGGGGTTCTCCTTTGTTGCAATTTGTAACCTTGCAGCTACTAAAACGGATTTGCACAAATCAGTTTATAAAAACAAAAGCTGAAACAACGCGCCCTCAGTTGAGATCAGTTGTTTCAGCTTTTCTGTTTGAAAAGGTGCACTTTTGTGCCGCACAGCGCGGGGCTATGTCAGGCTATTTATTCTTTCACTGCGCCGCTTGTTAGGCCGCTGATGATGTATTTCTGCCCCACGAGATAGAGCAGGATAACAGGCAAGCAAGTCAGCACGATATCGGCAAATACATAGTTCCAATAAGCGCTGTTTTTGCTAAAGAAGTTATATACACTCAGGTTCATTGGCCATAGCTTGCTAGAACTAGATAGGTATAGCGGGGTCATAAAATCGTTCCAAACACCCATGAATTGCAGCAGATAAGCTGTAATCAATACAGGGGTCAGCATTGGTACAATGATGCGGAAGAAGAGCGACAATGCGCTAGCACCGTCTAGTACAGCCGCCTCGTCAATCTCAACGGGGACGGATGACATAAAGTTAGAGATAACAAAGACACAGAACGGCACCATGCTACCAGTAAAGGTGAGGATAAGCCCAAGGCGCGTATCAGATAGCCCTAGGGTGCTCAGCACTGAAATCAAGGTAACATAGTTGATGGGCACAAACAACCCGCAGAGGAAGAAAAAGTAAACACCGCGGTTGAATTTGGTTGCCTTACGGTTGAGCACGAGCGCCACCATTGCACAGCCAAGCACACCTATGGTGGTGGCAACGCCTGCATATAGCAAGCTGTTGCCAAAGCCCTGCAATAATTTGCCTTGCTCGATGACGTAGGCATAGTTCTCAAAATGCCATTCGGTAGGCCATGCAATCGACATACGTGCTGATTCGTTTTTGCTTTTGAACGAGTTGATCACTACCATATAAAACGGCAGCAGCACCACAAGACTTAGTAGAATGCATACAAAGTTTTTCAAAAGGGAAATAAGTGTTTTTTTCGTTTTAGATGAAATTTTCATTGCTTACCCTCCCTTTTTGTCCATGTAAAGCACAACGCTAATACCAACCACTGCGGTAACAAGGAACAAGATGGTGTTCAGCGCAGCCGACATGCCATACTGACCGTACGCATAAAGCTGATATGCATAGGTGGTGATTACCTCGGTAACATGCCCAGGTCCGCCATTTGTTAGCACATAAACGATATCGAACACTTTTAAGCCATACGCAAGACCGAACACAAGGTTGATGGTGATTGCACCACTTAGGTTAGGGATGGTGATATGGATGAGTTTTTGCCAGAAGTTCGCACCGTCAATCGCAGCGGCTTCATAATAAGTTTCGGGAATGCTGCTCAGCCCTGCGAGGAAGATGGTCATTACATAGCCGACACCCTTCCATGCGTCAACCCCATAGATAGAATTCCAAACGACATTAATATCGGAAAGCCATTTTTGCTTGAAGAAATCTAAATGTAAAAATTCAAGCGAAGTGTTGAGCAAGCCATTGCTGTAATTGAAAATAGAGGTAAAAATAAGACCAACTACAAGATAGGGTAAAATCGCGGGTAGATAAAAGACTGCGCGGTAAAAACCTTTTGCTTTGAGCCCTTCTTTTAGCATGATTGCCAAGAATAGGGCAGCGGTTAGCTTGACGATATTAGAAACAATGGTAAAGCGGAAGGTGTTTAAAATACCATCCGTATAGTTTTGATCTGAGGTGAAGATCTCAATGTAGTTCTCGAGCCCTACAAAAGAAACCGACCCCATACTGCGAGAGTTCCAGTCTGTAAAAGAGTAAAAAATGCCTAGCAGTGCTGGATACAAAAAGAAAACAGTGTATAACACCAGTGGTATAATTAAAAACCACTGCGGGTATATTTTTTTCTTGTTCATAAATGACTCCAATTCTTTTTTGCAGGCATAGCCACCAAGGCCATGCCACATGCAAAGAGGTTGTTATAAACTGTTGTAAGTTATAACAACCTCTCGTTTTGCAAATATTAAATCATTGCGCTGTGGTACGATTATGCCCAGTTTTCATCGCCCATTACATCAGCCGAAATTGCGCGGTTGCTATCCATGCTCTTGAGCACATCGTTTGCTTCCATGGTGCCTTGGCAATATGCAACAAGGTCAGAACCAAAATCCATCCAGTAATCATTGGTGTATTTGGTACCAGTCTGCAACACAGCGGTGAGCATTTTGTCTTCAGAAATAGTAGCCATGAATGCTTCTTCTTCAGGCAGCCAGTTTTGTGCAACAGCATCATCGTTTGCGGCGATGTTGGTGTAATCCTCAGAGTTATCTAGGATTTCTTGTAGGCTTTCGGTGGTGCAAACAAAGCTAAAGAACTCACGTACCAAGTCTTCGTTCTGAGTGCCAGAATAACCGAACATGGTAGGGCCAGCAGGGTTAGTTGGGAAGTAATCATTGTCACCGAAGGGGAGTAAGAATAGGCCGAGTTCATCGGTCATGCCGCCAGTGGTCTGAAGCTCTAGGATATAGCTAGAGTTTGCGCAAACCATAGCGGTGGTGCGATCGCTCATTTCGTTGGTCATGTTGGTGGAGTCAGTACCAATCCAGTCTTCGCCTAGGTAGCCAGCGTCCGAAAGCTCTTTGTATTGGCCTAGGGTTTCTAGCATTTTTTCGTTGTCTGCAAACACGGCGGTATTGTCATTCAGTGCATCGTATAAACCAGGTGTGTGTGCTTCGTAAACGGGGCCGATTTGGAAGAAGAACAGCTGATGCTGCCAACCATCTGCACCAGGTACATACCAAGGGGTGATGCCCGCAGCAGCGATGGTGTTGCAAGCGTCCATGAATTCATCATAAGTAGAAGGTGCTTCGTTGATGCCTAGCTCAGCGAATAGGGTTTTGTTATAAACAAATACATATTCAGGAGAGTTGTGCCATAGCTGTAAGCCATACAATTTGTCATTTACTTTACAGGAGTCAAGACGTGCTTCGGGGATAACGGATTCCCATGCTTCGCCGGTGAAATCAACACAGTATTCTTCAGGGTAAACGATAACCGATTCAATTGCGAATGGGTTGGACTGAATCCAGAAGATGTCAGCGCAGGTGCCACTGGTCAGTTTAGACTGCAATACGTCATCATACTGATCGCCCGAGATGGACTGCAAATCAACGGTTACGCCATAGGTTTCTTCAAAACGTGCAATGGTGGGATCGTAACGGTTATCCATCCAACCAGCAGATACTAAAATGCTAAGTTCCTGCCCACTAAAATCGCTGCCAGAGCTATCAGCAGCACTTGAAGTAGAAGTGCTAGTGGTGCTAGTGGTGCTGCTATCGCTGCTAGAGCAGCCAGCGAGTAAGGTTGCGAGGGTTGCCGCACTCATTTTAATAAATGTTCTTCTTTTCATGGTGTCGTCTCCTTCTTTTTGTTACAGTTCGGTGGTTTCCCTCATGTAAGGATGAGGCTTAGCTTGTTTATAGTATAGCTGTTTTTAGACGATAGGTCTATGGATTTTCTCTGTGTCTAATTGCACTTTTTTCATTGTTTTTTTTGCTTATGTTTTTGTATTTTGTGCATTTTGTCCACAATTTCGGAACTTTTTTATGAAAAGGAACGACTTGCCGTTTTTTCGAGATTTTGTTACTATACAGTGAACACACTTTTTGTTATAATAAATGCAATTAAGTGTTCTTTGCTCGCTGATGGAGCAATTCGTATGCCGTTTCGCGCGTGATCGAAAGAGGCTAGCTATGATGAAAAAACGTTCGGTACAGACACAATTTTTCTTTTCGCATGCGGTGATTGCGTTGGCTTGTATCGTCACGCTTTCCTGTTTTGTATACAACTACGTGGGCGATATTTTAATGGAGCGAGAAACAAGCGTGCTGCTTTCGCTGACAGATAATTTATTGACCAACACAGATAGTGCGCTTTCTA
The DNA here is from genome assembly GCA_044426225.1 of Faecalibacterium sp. Taxonomy (GTDB): domain Bacteria; phylum Bacillota; class Clostridia; order Oscillospirales; family Ruminococcaceae; genus Faecalibacterium. The sequence continues at coordinate 10,265 of JAWXUQ010000041.1, forward strand.
CACTAGAAGATGTTTCTTTGAATTTTTCTTATACGCAGCAAATTAATCCTTCTTGCGTGCCATACGTGTCATTTGATGAAATTGCTTCTGTCAACGATGCGTTGTTAGATTTAAAAGATGCGTATATTGCGATTAACGGCATTGATTACAAGGTGCTGCAATTAAATACTTATGATTTGGCGGGCAATAAACTTTCAGTTGGCTCCTATTATGTCTATTCTAGTGTGGCATTATCCTCGTTAGATTGGGTTGCGCCTACTATGGTAAATAGCGGCACAAAATATATTAGTACTCCTTACGAAAGTTCTGAGGTTTCATCTTCCTCAACAGCGCTACTTAGTTATATTTCAATGTATCATGTTTTATACGACTCTTTTGGCCGGCATATTGGATATGTGGAATCGGTGCAAACTAGCAAAAAAATATTTCAAAGCGTGATTTCTCAGGTGAATTCAAGTAGTGATATTCAAGTGTATGTGCTCAATAGCGATGGTGCGTTGATGTATCCCTATCAGGATGTATCAGAGGAAACACTATCATTAAGTGAATTTTATTATCAAAGTCAGAGTGAAACGGAAAGTTTTGCGAATGTTGTAAACCCGATGACCCAAGAAAAAGAATTGACAACCTATGCGCAATCTACCTATTCTGGGTTCACCTTGATTTGTGTACAGGCAGAAGAAACCATTCTTGCCCCAATCAAGGCATTTATTCAGTTACTGTCTGTGTTAACCTTTGGTATTTTATGTTTTGTGTTTGGTGCATCTTATGTGATGTCGCGCAATCTGACAAGACCGATTCGCCAGCTTTTATCGGTCATTCACGATACGCAACTGAATACTTTGGGCGAATCGCAGCAGATGCCGTTAGAGCCTTCTTGCAATGAGCTAGTGCAACTGAATGATGCTTTTTATGATATGAGTGTTAACCTCAAAAATTCGATGGATATCCACCTTGAAATGCAACAGCAAGAGTTGAAATCCCGCAGTCTTGCATTGCAGTCTCAAATCAATCCGCATTTTTATTATAATTCGCTGACCAGTATTATAATCCTAGCTGAAAATCAGCAAAATACAGATTTAATCCATTTTGTAAAAAGTCTTACCTCTATGATGCGCTATGTTACGGCAGGTAGCATGCAGGTTGTCCCATTGCGCGATGAAATTTCGTACCTAGAGAAATATCTGTATTGTATGAAAATTCGTTATCAATCTACATTGCATTACAGTGTGGATATTGATCCATCCTTGTTAGAGCGTACTGTGCCAAAGCTGATTATACAGCCGTTGATTGAAAACGCAATCAAATATGGAATGAACTGTGCGCCGCCTTGGCATATTCGCATTTATAGTGAAATACTTGAGGATAAATGGTTTATCCATGTGGAGGATACAGGAAGTGGATTTTTGCCTGAGGTCTTAGAAAAACTCCATAAAAGAATGGAAGAAAGCATAAAGACAATCGGTTTGCCAGAAATGCATATCAATGGGATGGGCTTGCTAAATGTTTATTTGCGATGGAGCTTGTTCGCCCCAGACAATGTCTTTGTTTTTGAGAATACACCGCAGGGTGGTGCACGTGTTAGCATAGGAGGTGAACTAGATGGAATCGTTTAATCCTTTTACCGTTGTGGTTGCAGAAGACGAAGAACTGATTTTAAACAACCTTGTGCAAAAAATACATAGCGTTAACTTGAATTTTAAAGTAATCGGCACAGCGCAAACTGGTGCGGACGCATTTGCTTTGTTACAAGAACTATCACCCGAGGTGCTAATCACGGATATTCGAATGCCCGTCATGACAGGCATTGAATTGTTAGGGCATGTGCATCAACAATACCCCTTTGTAAAAACGGTTATTATTAGTGGCTTTTCGGATTTTTCCTATGCAAGAAGTGCTATCCAATATGGGGTGAGCAACTATTTGCTCAAACCGATTGATACAGAGGAGCTGGCACAAACGTTGCAAGAGTTAGCCGTGGCGCTAACGGCCAAGCGTAATACAAGTGATGCCTCACTCGATGTATTCCAAGCAGCGAAATCACCGGCGCAGCTAGCACATATTTTATATGAATATATCGTGGCGCATTATAAAGAAAAAATCAACCTGACCATGATATCAAATGAACTGGGCTATAACGCAAACCATCTGACCAAAATCTTCCACGATGTGTATCACACAACCCCCAATAAATTTATCATTTCCCTCAGAATACAAGAGGCGCAGAGCCTGCTTGTCCACAGCCCGCACCTAACCATTGGGCAAATAGGGGAGTATATCGGTTATCCTGACCCTGGCTATTTTAGCCGTATCTTCAAAAAACAGGTGGGGATTAGCCCCTTTGATTATCGAGAGCAAAAAAATGACCAAGGGCAATCAAATTGATTGCCCTTGGCTTTTTTGTTGGAAAGATAAAGGTTGTGCGCGTGATAGTTGTACCGCCGGGGATATCAGTGGGTAACCTGCATTTCAGTGCCGTCATATTGCACGGTTATCGGTGCGCTTGTTGCGCCGTCTGTGATAAAGCGTAAGGCGATTGGCTGCTGTTGCACAGGATAGCTGCCTTCTACGGCGGAGAAAGTAACCGCGCCAGTTGCATCCTGATAAGTAATGGTGAATTTGCAGTATTCGCCTGCTTCAAAGCCATAGCCATCGCCTGCATCGTTATATACTGCAAAGCTGCCGTCAGCACCAGTATAAATATCGATACAATCTATGGTGCCGCCCTTTTCGCCGGCATAACTTAGCCCCTGCGCGGTGGGGATGATGGCACCCGCTTTGACGAACAGCGGCATGGTTTCTAGTGGAGCGGCATAGTCATAGCCTTGCCCGCCTTGGTATAGACGATTACTCCAGTAATCGTACCATGTGGCGCCCTGTGGCAGATACACCGAAACGTTGTAATCACTTTCGGGTAGTTTTTCGCTGTTCGGACCATAGTACATGGGCTTTGTAATAGGGCAGACAAGGAACTCTTTGCCCATCATAAAGACATCGCTCTTGGCAATTGCTTTTGCATCGTGGCTGAAATCATACATCAAGCTGCGCATCATGGTTGCGTGGTCACGGTGCACTTGTCCTGCAAGAGAATAGATGTAAGGCATGAGGGTATAGCGTAGGCGAATGTATTTGGTGATGACTTCTTCAAAGGGCAGCGCCTTGCCGCCAAATTGCCATGGCTCGCGTGGGGTATCGGTACCGTGGCTGCGGAATATGGGCAGGAACGCGCCATATTGTAGCCATCTGGTGTACAATTCGCAATAGCCAAGGTCTTGCACACCGTCATTAAAATCGCCGCTCCAGAACCAGAGCACACGGCTATTTTTGCCATTAGAGTTACAGCCACGGTTTTCGTATTTGTCTTTTACCGTAAAGAACGCACCGATATCCAGTGTCCAGTAGGGAAAGCCACACAATGAGGTTTTTAGCCCCTCTGCAATCTGGTTTTTCATAACATCCCACCGTGCACAGATATCGCCTGACCATAAAATGGTGCCGTATTGCTGCGCGCCAGGGTAGACCGCGCGGGTCAGGTTCATCACGCGTTTTTTGCTGCCAGATTTGCGCCAGGTGTCATAAATGCCCTTGGCATGGTAGAGACAATAAGCGTTGATGCGCTCTTTGTGGATGTGTTTGGATGCCTCGGTGACGATCAAATCATAGCGTGTGCGCTCTGGGCGCCTTACTTCGCCGTTCCAGTCTGCATCGGAGTATGGCTCGGCATTGTCGCACCACCAACCGTCTAACCCGGCGGATAGCAGCTCACGCGTGCACTGTTCACCGTACAGCGCGCGTCCTGCCTCGCTAAAGCTATCATAGGTAGGCGATGCACCCATCAGCAAATCTGCTTCTTTAAATTCGGCATAGTTCTCGGCAGTTTCGCTCATGTTTGGCCAGATAGACCAGATGAGACTCACGTTATCTGCGTGTAGATTTTCTAGGGTGGCGGCAAGGTTTGGATAACGCGATTTATCGGTGGTTTTCTGTCCCCATTTGCCTTCTTCCCATGTGTACCAATCTTGCACAAGGCAATCAAGCGGGATGTTCTTTGCTTTAAAGGTGTCTTTGATGGCAATTAGTTCATCGGCACTATGATAGCGCTCTTTGGACTGCACATAACCAAAAGCGAAGCGTGGCAGCATGGTTGCTCTGCCTGTTAAGTCACGTAGCTTTGCCACTAAGCCATCGGTGCTATCGGCAAAGAGGACATAATAGGTTAGCGCTTGCCCTGCCTCAATTGCAAAGGTGATGGTATCGCCTTCAGCGCTGAATATCATGCTGCTTTCGGTATCGATAAAAATGGCATAGCCCTCGCTAGATATCATAACAGGGAAGGCATTGCGCATGTTGGATTGATACAGATATTCTTGCTTGCCGCTGTAATCATAAATGCCGTCCTCGTATTGCCCGAGTCCGGTTAAAATCTGCTTGCCATAAGTCTGAAACGATACGTTGATGGCATAGGATGTCCCTGCTGAAATTTCAGTCACTTGATCATTGTAGTGCACCCAACCATTGGCGGTCAGTTTCTTTTTCATGGGGGCATCGGCATCGGGTTTTGTCAAAAAGATTTCCTGCTCTGTGAATTGCACCATGCCTTGTGAAAGATATTTTTGCTCGTTTTTGTAAAAATGCACCCCGTCCGTTACGCTGCAAAGGTCTTGTAACGGCAAGTCTTGCTCGACTATTTGAATAAGGCTGCCTTTTGGAGGCTCTGCGTGCAGGGGGAGGTAACTTACTTTTAGAATGTTTTCGTCAACTCTTGTCACGATTGGCGTAATAGACATAAGAATTCTCCTTTTATTTGATTGGGCGATTAGGGAACAAAATATACCAGTTTTTTCTAGTATAGCGCAGAAGAATTCTTTCGTCTATGCATATTTTAAAAAGAAATTTGAACTTTTTTCGCAGTGCAACATTTTGGTGATGGGTGAGGAATGCGCCTAGGTTTCATCATCGCCTTTGCGGAATAGATGAAAAATGTTTCGCAAAAGGTTGCTAAGCAGCCCAATCAATCGTCCAACGTGTGGTGCGGGTGGGGCGCCGCTTGCGATGACGGCGGTTGTCGCGAGTGCTTCGGTGGCATCACTGACAATTTCGTCCACCTTTTCAGGGTTGGTAGCAATGATCGTGCTCGCATCGGCAACGGTATCGATGATGGTGGCTGTGGTATCGACAACTGCTTCGATGAAGGAATTGCTGTCTTGCGCATCTATTGTCTCTTGCGCTTCGGTTGCTGTTTTCGCTTCGGGTGTTTTTTCTGTTTCGGCGATCTCCTGCACCACGGTTGTATTTTCGTTTTCCAATGCCACAGCGCTCTCTTGGGGTGCTGCCGCTGTTTGGGTGCTTTCTTCTTTTTCTGCTATTGGTGTTTCTTCTTTGGGTAGTGCTTGGGTTTCTTTGATTTTTTCTGCTGCTTGTGGAAGGGGCGCGTCAAGAGACGCTTGCCCCGTGTCTACTATATCGATCATGGCTTTACTCCATTTCCTGTGTTGTGAATTTGTGGGGTGCTTCCTTTATCTTATGCGACAAAATAAAGAAAGGTGCAATTTACAATTTGAATAAAAAAGCAAAGAAAATATATGCAAAATGTCGAAAGCCTGCGGGAAACTTTGCTATTTTGCAAATTATGTGTAAAATAAAGAGTGGGATGAACTAGGCAGTGTCTTTTCAGCCATACTATTATAAATGTGTAGAGAAGGAAAGAGGAAGTTATAATGCAAGAAAATATAACGGTGAAACAAACGTTTTATGTAAAATACGCAAAGCGTGTATGGGATATCCTTCTTTCCGCGGGAGGACTTGTGGTGTTAGCGCCAATTCTGCTTGTGCTTGCAGCAGCAATTAAACTGGATTCTCCAGGGCCTGTTTTCTTTCGACAAAAACGAGTGGGACTTGCAAAAAGTCATTTTGAAATTTTAAAATTTCGTACCATGCGTATTGATACCCCAAAAGATAAGCCGACCCATTTGCTTGAAAATCCAGAGCAATGGATCACCAAGGTTGGCGTTTTTTTGCGCAAGACAAGCCTAGATGAACTGCCGCAAATTTGGAATATTTTTGTAGGGCAAATGAGCGTGATTGGTCCGCGCCCTGCGCTGTGGAATCAGTTCGATTTAATTGCAGAACGTGATAAATATGCGGCAAATGATTTGCGCCCTGGACTGACAGGGTGGGCACAAATCAACGGACGAGATGAGCTTACCATAGAGGTGAAGGCGGCATACGATGGCGCGTATGTGCAGCGCATGGATTTTATTTTTGATGTCCGATGCTTTTTCGGGACGATTTTTTCTGTCCTGCGCGAAGATGGTGTGCGCGAAGGTGGCACGCAAAATATGTCAGGGCAAGAAAAAACAGAGGAGAATGGCGCAAAAGATAGACAAAATTAGACTTTTGCGGTATAATAAACCATTGTGTAAGGTGCAGTGTGCACTGAAAGTTACGTTGAAATGGCAAGCCTTTAAACCCTTGTTGTGGTTTGCGGATAAAGAGGTCAATAGTGAATAATCGTTCTAGTATGCCAACTAAAATTGTGCTTCGACGGGTGTTGTTGGCCGTTTTGGATATGGTGCTTGTAACATGTGGCTTTTATATCGGTTGGTTTATTCGATCTGACGGTGAAAGTGTAGAGTGGTTGCCACATGAGCTTACGGTATTGTATGAAAATTTGCCTTGGATATTGTCCATTTATGCCATTATCTTTGTGGTAGGTGGGCTTTATACCATTTTGTGGAAATATGCAGGTGTGCGTGATTTATTCCGCCTCGGCAGCATGGTTGCGCTGTCTACGGTGCTTGTGTTGATTGGTAACCAGATGGTGCATGGCGTTTTGTATCAATCTGCAATTGCGATAGGTGCAATGTTTATCGCCCTTTTGGTGGGTGGTATTCGCTTGTTGTGGCGCGTTTATTTGAATGGTAGTTTTACAGGTAATACAAAAGGTTCAGATGGCACCAACGCACAGTTGCCAATTTTGATTGTTGGTGCAGGGCAGGCGGGTGCGTGGGTCATCAATCTGTGCAAAGGCAAAGCGAGTTATGGCAACCCAATCGTTGCTGTTGATGATGACCCTGCCAAACAAAACCAAACCATTCAAGGGGTGCCAGTGCTTGGTACCATTGATAATATTCCTGCACTCTGTGATGAATTTAATATTCGTGAAATTTTAATTGCTATTCCTACTTTGCGCGGTAGCCGTTTAAGTCAAGTGGTTGATATTTGCAATGCGACCCATTGCCGCGTCAAGGTGTTGAGTGATCCACAGGCTGTTTGCCAGAATGAAATCTCTCCGCAAGGCGCATTCCGTGAGCTCAATACAGCAGACTTTTTATCTCGTGATGAAGTAACCCTTGATACAGAAAAAATCAATGCCTATTTAAAAGATGAGGTTGTCTTGGTGACGGGCGGCGGCGGCAGTATCGGCAGTGAACTTTGCCGCCAAATCATGCGGTTTCAGCCACGTCAGTTGCTTGTTTTTGATATTTACGAAAACTGCGCCTATGAGCTTGAGATGGAACTGCGCCAAAAGTATGGTGCGGAGGTGCCAGTGGTGGTGCTTGTCGGTTCCATTCGGGATAAACAGCGCCTTAATAATGTCTTTGCGGAATATCAGCCATCGGTTGTATTCCATGCGGCGGCGCATAAACATGTGCCATTGATGGAAATTAGCCCAGCTGAGGCGATTAAAAACAATGTGTTTGGTACAAAGAATTTGCTCTCTGTGGCAAGTGAATATGGTGTAAAACGTTTGGTGCAGCTTTCGACGGATAAGGCGGTTAATCCCACCAGTGTGATGGGTTCAACAAAGCGTATCTGTGAAATGCTTATTCAATGCTTCGCTGAAAAGACAACTATGCGCTGCGTAGCGGTGCGTTTTGGTAACGTGCTTGGCAGCCACGGTAGTGTAATTCCTTTGTTTGAAAGCCAAATCAAAAAAGGCGGGCCTGTTACGGTTACGGACGAAGGGATAGAACGCTATTTCATGACCATCCCCGAAGCTGCGCAGCTTGTGTTACAAGCAGGTGCACTTGCGCATAGCGGTAGTATTTATGTGCTTGATATGGGTGAGCCGGTCAAAATAATGGATTTGGCGCGTCAGCTCATTCGTTTTTACGGATATGAACCAGATGTCAATATGCCTATTCGAGTAACTGGTTTGCGTCCGGGCGAAAAGCTGTTTGAAGAGCTTATGATGGACGAAGAACAAAGTAAGATGAAGCGCACGGAGCATAATAAAATTTATATTGCACCGCCGCGCGATATTGACCTTGCAGTCTTTTATGAGCAGCTGCAATGTTTATTTGATGCAGCAGAGCAGAGCGGTGAGGCAGTGGTTTGTCAATTGCAAAAAATTGTGCCAACCTTCCAACCAAACCGTGCGATGATGTGCAATAAAAAGCCAGAACAACAAGAAGAGGGGTAATCATGTTAGAAAAGAAACCATTTTTAACCTTAGCGCAGGCACAAGAAATCATCCAAGATGTGCCAACACCATTTCATGTATATGATGAAAAAGGCATTCGTGAAAACATTCGTGCCCTGCATGACGCATTTCGTTGGAATAAGGGCTTTAAAGAATACTTTGCGGTAAAAGCATTGCCAAACCCTACCATTTTACAAATTTTAAAAGAAGAAGGTTGTGGTGTGGATTGCTCTTCGTTCACAGAGCTCATGCTCAGCGAGGCACTTGGTTTTACTGGCGATGATATCATGTTTAGCAGCAATGTTACACCAGTAGAAGATATGCAAAAAGCATACGAGCTAGGTGCTTATATTAACCTAGATGATGCTACAATGGTAGAGTTTTTAGAGCGCGTTGCAGCAGTGCCAGAGCAGATGTTCTGTCGCTATAACCCAGGCGGCACCTTTACCATGGGTGAGAGCAAAGAAGGCTTCCAGGTTATGGATAAACCGGGTGATGCAAAGTATGGCATGACTGAGGCGCAGATGATTGAAAGTTTCCAAAAACTTGCGGCAAAAGGTGCAAAAGATTTTGGCATTCACGCGTTCTTGGCATCCAATACCATTTCAAATGAGTATTATCCAGAGCTTGCAGGTATTTTATTTGAGCTTGCAGTGCGTGTGCAAAAAGAAACTGGTTTGCATGTGGCTTATATCAACCTTTCGGGTGGTGTGGGCATTCCTTACCGTCCGGAGCAGATGAAAAATGATATTGCCGTCATTGGCGAAGGGGTACATAAGAAATTTGATGAAATCCTGGTGCCTGCAGGCATGGGCGATGTCAAAATTTTTACCGAACTTGGGCGCTTTACCACAGGCCCTTATGGTGCACTCGTTACAACGGCGATTCATAAAAAGCATATCTACAAAGAATATGTCGGCTTAGATGCATGCGCTGCAAATCTGATGCGTCCTGCGATTTATGATGCATATCATCACATTACCGTGCTTGGTAAAGAAGATGCACCCTGTGACTTCAAATGTGACATCACAGGCGGTCTATGTGAAAACAATGATAAATTTGCTGTTGACCGCATGGTGCCTGCCATTGATATCGGAGATATTGTCTATATCCACGATACCGGTGCGCATGGTTCTGCGATGGGCTATAATTATAATGGAAAGTTGCATAGCGCAGAGGTTTTATTCTGTGAAGATGGCAGCCACCGTATCATTCGCCGTAAGCAGACCCCAAAAGATTACTTTGCAACGCTAGATTGTTTCCCTTGCTTTACTGAAATGTTTGGGGAATAAGCTAGGCATAAGGTAAGTGTGATATCACTTGCTTGAGATAGCGTTTACTTAATATATAAACATAACAAAAAAACCGCGCCGATAAACATCGACACGGTTTTTTTGTTATGTTTTGTAAAGTAGAAACGCTAGTTTTGTCAAGTTATGTCGCGCCATGATAGTTTTTTATGGAACGCAATCATGTTTCTGGCGCGTATGAAGTAATTGGCTTAGCGTGTAATAGTGTTGCAATGAAACTAAACGAATAGTTGGAATAGCCCAAATACAACGGCAGAAATGGCAAAGATGCTCATCATGCCAAAGGGGAAGCAGCCGCAACCGCTGCAACCACGTCTGTGTGGAGGGCGACCGCCGTGCATACCGCCATGCATACCGCCCATGCCACCGTGCATACCGCCGCGCATGCCACCACCGTGGTGACCACCGCCCCCACCGCCGCCGCG
>JAWXUQ010000042.1:0-20327 GCA_044426225.1 Faecalibacterium sp.
AGAGTATATCCAACAGTTTTGCTGTTATTATACCACTTTTTAAGCTTCATATCTGCCTCATTTACGAACTTTTATAAATTGGGTATACCTTACCTTGCGTTTACATTTTCACTTAATCCAGATTTTTCAACTATTTTTACTATTTCTATAAATATAGTGCCACAAAAAAACCAGTAACATCGCTTCACAATTTATGTTTTAGGGTTTAGTCTTTTCCTTGCAATCCATCAATTCATCTAACCCAACCAGCAGCACATCGTCTTTTCGCTGTGCCTCTTGCAAGACAGCCTCGGTAAAGCCACTTTTTGAGAAAAGCACAAACCATGTCTTGCCTCGCTTTGGATTGAATGCATCCGCCTTCTCGCGCAGGGCGTTGAGTACCGCCAGATCAAGCAATTCGTTTTTCCACTTGCACTCACAAATCAAGTAATCGTCACCATCCTGCGCGATGAGGTCAATCTCCACCTGCTCACGCTTTTTCGCATCCGTTCCCCACCAGCGACCAACTGCCGTTGCCAAGATAGGCAACGCACCTTTACTATTTTGCTGCAACAGATAATCACGGCAAATCGTTTCAAACACGCTACCCATGTACTGGCTATAAGTTGGCTCTATGCGGCGGCTCCAGACAATTTCTTGCGCATCGGTCTCTAATAAAGTCTTGTTCTTCGAGACATAGCGATACCAAAAACGGAACATGAAATCCGATACACCATACTGTGTTTTACGGGTCGATTCCTTTTCGCCAAACGGTGTTTCTTTGTAAACAATCCCAAGCGCGCGGAGTACACCAATATACTTCAAGCACTTTGCTGGCTCCTCGCCAATTTTCAATGCAATCTCGTTGGAACGCACTGCACCATTCGCAATCGCCTCAATCAGCGCATAATATACACCAGGCTCTTGTACCTCTTGCCGCATCAGCAACAGAGGCTCTTCATAAAGATAACCCGTTGGCTTCAGCATAATATCGACAATGTTGTCTTTTAAGCTCTTATTTGACTGTATCTGCGAAAGATACATCGCTGTACCGCCAAAGGCACCGTAAAGCATGAGCTTTTCTTCATTCGAAAAGCCTTGTAAGAACGCCGCACTTGTATGATAATCGAACGGTTTCATCTGCAACTGCCCTGTACGCCGCCCGAAGAGTGGACTTTTTGCACCGAGCACTTCCTTTTCCATGAAGCCCATATAACTGCCGCACAATACAATAAAGAGGTTCCCATTCTGCAGCGTGTGGTCAATCAAATGCTGTAATTCCGATAGCAAAGAACGATTTGTATTCGCTAAATAAGGGAATTCATCCAGCACCAAAACCAAGGGTTGGTCGCATTGCTGCTTATTCAAATAGAGTAGCGCATTGCTCCAAGAGGAAAATGGCTCCAGCGTATCTTCTTGATAATGTTCAAAAATCAGCGCCGAAAACTTTTCCAAATTGAGCTTTTCATTACTTTGCTCCGCTGAATAGAATACCGCTGGCTTGTTTTTGCAGAACTCTTTTAGCAGGGTGGTTTTCCCTACACGACGGCGACCATACAAAACAAACAGCTGGAATCGATTCTGATGATATAAGGCATCCAGCGCCGACAACTCTTTTTCTCTTCCTAAAAACACAGTTACGCCCTCCCACAAAATAAATTAACTTGAAAGTAATTTACTTTCAAGTTAATTATAAGATATTTTTATTAAAAATGCAAGTAGCTGCGTGAAATAAAATCTTCATACGGCTCTTTTGGGCATAAAAATCACTTTATCTGAAGCAATATGAATCACACTTTATCGTGCAGCAAGTGCCCTCTCAAAGAACCATTCTCCGCCAAATATATTTTCAACGTCAAATCGTAACAATCACAAAAATTACAACGAATAATTGCAACTGATTGCATTTTTTACAACGAAAAAATGTTACACGTTACACTTTTTACAACGAAAAAATGCGCTACATTACATTTTTTACAGGGAAAGCATGCTTTACCATCAAAACATTTTCTTACCGCACTGCTACATTTGACTCGAATTGCTATTTTAATTAACATCAAGCAACTCGCTCTAGCAAATCCTCAACCTTACAACATAGCACCTGCGCAAGACGGAACAACGTTTCCCCTTGCGCTTTATTTATCTGCTTTTGACGTTGCTCATATTGCTGAATCGTGCGCTTTGGCACCTCGGAAAAGTCTGCTAATTGCTGCTGTGTAATGCCCACACGCTCGCGTAACGCCTTAAGCTTAATATCTGGATACATAAGACGGTAACGTGCATTGAGCGCATCCACAAAATGCTGCACATCCATTTCATGGTAGGGCGAATACATCTGCACTATTTCATGCAAGGTGATAAACGATTTTATCTCTGCAAAGCTTAACCCTGTGTACCATTGATAATACGCAAGTGACCAGCCAGCCCAATATTCTGGACTTCGATTTTGCGCATAGTTTGGCGTTACATGAATTGCATCGGGTCGGGTTTTTTCTAAAACTTGGTACGCTAGCTCTACCCCAGAGGTGCCAGCCAGACACCTGCTATCTCCGCGCGCAAAAGCCACAGCAATGCCCGACTGCAAAAACAAATCAAAGAAGTCATCCAAAGGAATTTTTAAATCATAGACTGCAAAATCGAACATCCGTGCCAGCACTGTACGCGCACAGTCTAAATAAAGCTTATCGTAAGCGCGAATCATCCGCCTTCATCTCCTCACCCATAATTTGTAAGATATATAAATTACCGTGAGCTTACCCCTTGCTAAAAGAACTCATCCACCTCTGCAGCTCATCAATCCAACGTGCCAGATGATAGCCATCACAGACCGCATGGTGCACCTGTATCGCAAGCGGTAGCAGCACCTTATCACCCTCAGTGAAATACTTTCCAATCGTGAAAATCGGCAGGTAATAATCATAGCCCTTTTGCAGATTTAGGTTAAAGCCAGTAAAGCTCGTCCACGGAATGCAGGAAACGTTAAAGACATTTGAATCTGGCAGCGGTTTGCTTTGGGTGGCATCCGCTTGGTACTGCGCCATATCTGCCTTATAATTTTGCAAGAACTGGGCAAAGTCTGCATCGTACTGCGTCCAGACATTGGTGAACGTTTCACACTCTGGGTGGAACACGGTATAGCAAGGGTTGCACCCATCGTAATAGCCAAGGTTGCCGTCGGCATCTACGTCCATGCGGAACTCACTATGCTGATTGACAGCGTGCGAAATGCCGTACAAGACGCTTGCGAAAAAGGGCAGCTTGTTCTGTTTCACTTGCTGCAAAAACGAGGTAATATCAAGGTTTACCGTCATGCTGTAGGTGCAGGGCACGGCTGCCGAGTAATGCTCATAGCTGGCTTTGCGGTTCCAGTTTTCTAGGTCGATTTTGTGGAAAGCAGGCATAACATTCTCCTATTGTTTGTCGTGCTTAAAGCAGTATTCCGCATGGTTATTCATCACACCGATGGCCTCTAAATAAGAGAATGCCGTCACCGTGCCCATGAATTTAAAACCACGCTTTTTGAGGTCTTTTGCAACGCGGTCAGATAGCTCATTGCGCGTCATTTCGCCATCAAATGGGTAGCGCACCACCTTGTGGTCAGTGAACGACCAGATGTAATCGCTAAAGCCGCCGAACTCTTGCTGCACTTGCAGAAAGCTCTTTGCATTTTGTATCGCAGCCAAGATTTTACCTTTGTGGCGCACGATACCTGCGTTGTTCATGAGTTTCTCGACCTTAGCTGCATCATACTGCGCGACAAGGTTCGGGTCAAAGTCATCAAATGCAGCCTTGAACGCATCACGCTTTCTCAGCATCAGCAACCATGACAAACCACAGTGGAAACTTTCAAGGATGAACATCTCGAACAAGTAGCGGTCGTCGTAGGACGGCACGCCCCACTCGTGGTCATGGTAGGCGATATAGAGGTCGGAGGTTTCGAGGTTTGGCCAGTTGCAGCGTTGCATGGCGAGGCTCCTTTCGCAATATTACTCTGCTACGATTTCGATAGTTCTGCCACTAAATACTGCTCAAACTCGCATCTTCTTTTTCGTCTCACGACTACAACAATGTTTTATTTATCTTTCCTTTAACAATATCTCTATTAAAATTAGGCGGCGTCGGTTTGAATGATTTATCTTCTTTCTGCAACTCATATTCTTTGCGTTGAAATTCTCTTAAGGCAACCGGATTTATCTCTGCAATTAAAACCGTGTCATTTTCACCACCTTTTGTCCGAATTAAATCTTTTAAGATTGTATTAGTCGGAATAACAATGCGGCTATCTCCGTAATTAGAAGTGTTCACCTGTGCACAATAGCAATGCAAATCCCTGCTTAAAGACTCTATGATACTACTGTAATAGTTTGTATCTTTATTCCATTCCACTGCAAATATAGCGTCTACATATGTTGCAAACAAGGCACGATCTTGAATTGACGCAAGTTCAAAGCAGCAATACACTGAAAACCACAAATCATTCCAACAGAACAAATCATAGCCCTCGCCTTTCTCAATCTTTTGTCCATACCCATAGATCAACCTAGTTTCTTCTGGGGAATAATGCACTTTATTCCGCAAATTAATATGTGCTGATTTGATGTGGTCATCTACTGCGTACGGTAAAATGGTTGCCGTTAAATTGAGCACTCTTTCCTCTGTCACAATATGTTCAACACCTGTAATAATCGCCATATTATTGCTAGCAGCCCTCTGAGACAATAACCATAACCACTCAAACGGAATATAGGCTTCTGGCATAATCAAAACATCTGCATGTTCAGAAATCGCCTGATTGATCACTTTACACAAATGGCGATACCGATTAAAAGAGCGATCCAACTCCCCTTTCAAGGCATTTTCAATTGTTTGTTCACTCATTTTAACATTCGCTATCGCAATTTTAAAACTAGATTTTTCTACCGTTGTCGCCTTTGTAAAATAATGTGTGTTTTCGAAAGACAATGTTTCAGGCAACATCTCTAATGACATCATCGTGCTTTCTTGAATATTTTCAAAAAAATATGGGTGTGACTTTGTAACATTAGGATAATTCCACTTCACATAAAATTTTTGACATTGTTCCAACTGATGTGAAAAGCTATAATCACAAGCGCATTGGCATTGATAAATATTTTGCAAATACAGAAGCATCTCAATATCCGGCAATGAAATCATGTATGGGAAATATTTATAATTCACCTTCTCTAATTTCGTTCCTTTTAATTGAGCTGTATAGTCTTTGTATGTAGACAAATTACAAGATTTCACACCAGAAAAAATCGCAGCACCAAATGACACGCCCTGCAACAATCCTGGCATTGCATATTTATTCACCATGTAAGTTTGACAGTATCTATACCTGTCTCGTGTAATAGTTGCACTATTAAAGTTAACCAATTTCCTATTTCGAGGAATAATTTCACAAATTTTTTCTACAAAACGATTAACCTCATCGCCCCAAACAAGAGCAAGACTTCTCACCACTGATGCGTAAAGATGCTTATACAACGCATCTTTCAAGAACTGATCACACTGATTTTCTTGTTTGCTATCCTCTATATATTCCACCTTTTCACACGCCGATACAATCTTTCTTATCAATAACTCAGCCTGCTCGAAATGTTCATTTAAAATAAAGGTTTGTAAAATTCGTTCCCAGAAGATATAGAAATCAATTAGAATTTCTTCATCAAACAGAACTAATAAATCTTTTTCAAACGCACCTTCTTTTGCATCTGCAATTAACTGCGTTATCCTTGCCGATTTCCCTAAAAATTTAGAAAGATTAAACTTATTTAAAGAAACGTTGTTTAATTCTCTAAACTTATTTACACTTGCACCACTTTCTCGTTGAATATCAAATATTTCACTATAATTCGAATGCAATAATACAGCTTCATCTTCAGGCAAAAAACGGAACTCGCTCTTGTTTTGATTAATTGCGTTACGAAAAGTTGAAAGCAAAGCCTTTGAACTACCAGCTTTAAAATAAAAGACCTTTACCTTTTGATTTTGTACTTTTACTTTACTCTTCTCATTATTGTGTAGCAAAGTAGTATTAATTGCATATACTATTGGTGGTTTCTTTTTCCACTCACAGCCTTTGCATGCTTTGCCATTTTCCCCTTTGTTTTCTTCCTCGCTCGCTATTTCTTCCCTAACAAACAATCTCTTTTTGTGATCACAAGGCACCTGATTAGACGCACTACAATTACAAAGCAAATAATCTATTACTTCTACTTGCGTAAGTTCATGTTCTTTCGCGCGTTTAAAAAGCTCACTGTTTTTTTCTACCGTTTCTACAATAATGATATCGTCTACATATCGGCCGTAATATCTCGCATTTACTTGGCTTGTTACTGCTGAGTCGAATTGCTCTAAATACCAGTTTGATAAAATATTAGACGGTAGATACCCTATTGGCAACGCAACATTCTTCCCAATAACAGCACTATTAACATTTCTCAATTTTTCACTATACTTCCACAAAACTTTATATACTAAATCATTTAATCGCTCAACAACAATATTGTCTATATCACTTTTTTGATTGCCACATTGATTTTTATATTGCTCATAAAACTCTAAAAAATAGTCTTCCCGAAAGTCAATCGAATAATAAAAAGATGTTAAGTCCAAAGTCAAAACAATAACATCTTTCCCGTCCTCCATACAATCTTCCGCTATTTTTAAGCCTTTATCTCGCCAACTTTCATATTCTTGAAAGTAAGGTCTAAATAAATGCGGAGAAAAAGTAACCTCCTCACTCTCCTTGTTGAGCAAATTCTTTTTCAAGCGATTTCCATATGAATGTTCATAACCAGTTTCATCTAGTAGTCGACCGATGGTTAATATCCAAAGCACTCCTAAAAGCTGAACTTCTACATCCGCTTCCATCATATTTTGCACTTTGCTTACTTTTATTTTATTATTAGCATCATTAAATACAATCGGATTTTCCGAAACATCACCTTGCAGTGATTTAGGAAAAGTTAAAACCTCAATTGATTCCAACAACTGTACTGTATATTCTTGCCACGCTGCATCACTACCCGATAATATATCCGCAAGTTCTCGAAAGCGATCAGCAAATCCATGTTCTGATTCATACTCTACCAGCTTTGTTCTCTGTGGCAGCTGCGTTTTATCAAAATAAACGCTACTTTTCAATTTTTTAAACGATCGTTCTAACTGTTCCACTAATTTCATCTTCTACTCCTTTTCACTTCACCCTCGCAAAATACTTCTCCAACTTCGCCTCGCACACCTGTTCTACCTCTGCCTTTTCCTCTTTGCTCAGGTGCTTCCAAATCGAGCGGTCAACCTCTACCACGCCCAGCGTCTTAGTGTGGCTCATCATGTTCATGTCCTCAAACCGCTTGAATGGGTTGGATAAAATGTTCCGCTCCGACTCTTTTTCGGTATAATCATCACGCGCATATAGGCTGTTTGCTTTTTCGGCAGGCAGCCCTTTTTGTTTGCGCGTTTCGTAAAACTCCTTAAAATACGCCACAATATCCGATAGTCGCACTCGCCCTTTTTCGTCTGCATACAGCAAAATCGCCTTGAGCAGCACGGGCTTATACGAGTAGCTCATGGTCATAGTACGCACCATCTCCATGAATAAATCCTTACGGTTGTCATCGCTAATCAGCGTCCAGTTAAACTGTTCGGCATAGCGTTCTAGGGTTTCTTCCTTGAAATATTTGAATGTCCGATGCTCGCTCATTGGCACCAGTAAATCGGGTGTCATCAAGCCCTCGCGGATGTAGCGTTCAATCGTTTCGGACTGCACATCCACCCTGCGCACAAACTCTAGCTGCGATAGCATCCCCTGCGCTTCTTCCTGCCAGTTGAAGATATCGACCAGCTCGTAATCGGTGGCATCCACGGGGTAATCAACGACTACATCTGGCTTTTCGCCACGCGCATAAAGCGCTTCTTCTGCAGTCTTTTGTGCCGTTGGGGCAAGCGCCAGTGCGCCCTTCTGATACTCTTTCAGCTTAAACAAACGGTGCAGCGACTGCGCCATATTGTACTGGCTGGCATTGTCTACAAAGTCGAACACCATCAAGTGTTTTTTGTTGTCAGCAAGGCGCATGCCACGCCCAAGCTGCTGCGTATAAAGCACCTTCGACATGGTGGGGCGCGCCATGAACAGCACCTCTGTTTCGGGGCAATCCCAGCCTTCGTTCAGCAGGTCGCAGGCACACAGCACCTTGATTTCGCCACTCGCAAACTTGGCAAGGTGTTCTTTTCGCTCGCTCGATTTCATGCTGCCAGAAACGGCGAACGCATTTACATCGCAGGCTTTGAATAGGCTTGCAATCTCTTCCGCGTGCTTGACCGAGGCGCAGAAAATCACCGTGCGCTTATCTTTCACATAGTCTAGCCATGTTTTGACAATCAGATTGTTGCGCTCGGGTACATAAATCTTGCTTTCTAGCTCACGGATATTATATTGTAGACTGTTAAACCGCACCTTGGTGAGGTCGATATTTGTGTGAATACGAATGCAGCGCACTGGCACAAGCTCGCCAATTTCCACCGCTGTTTGGATGTCTAGGCGGTGCGCTGTGTTTTTGAAGATATCCAAGATGACAGTGTTGTCATCGGTGCGCTCGGGTGTTGCTGTCAGCCCCAACGTAAATTTCGGGGTAAAATAAGCCAGCACGCGCTGATAGGTGTCTGCCGAGGCGTGATGTGCTTCATCAATAATCAGGTAGTCGAAATCTTCCGCTTTGAACTTATCCAAATTAAGCGCGACGCTCTGGATGCTGCCACACACCACATGGGCGTTGGGTTGCTTGATTGCCTCGACATATTTGCCCACCGTCACGCTTTTCCAGAGTTCACGGAAGCGTGTAGTCGCCTGCTCCACCAACTCGTGCGTGTGCGCTAAAAAGAGGGTACGCCCGCCCATTGCCTTGGCATCTAGCACCGCTGTTGTGGTCTTGCCCGTGCCTGTGGCATGGTACAGCAACGCGATACTTTCATCGTGGATGCGCATTTCGTTTAGGTTTTGCAACGCCTCTTTCTGATGTTTTTTCAGCTCAAGGTTGCAACCATCAAACGCCTGACCCTTTTGCGTGGGCAGGTAGTCTTGAATCTCTTTGAAGTTGGGATAGGACCCCAAGAAAACGCGCAGCTCGTCCTTGACTGTTTCGGGTTGTTGCTGCATTTGGCGCACGGCAAAACGATAGACATCCCACCCCAGATGCACCATGCTGTTTTGGCGCAACAGGTGGTCGGTGAACTTGTCCGCACCGATAATGCTCTTGTCGTGGCTGACTTGGTCGTCGATTTCGATGGCAACACGAGTTGCACCATTTTCTAGAACAAAATCAGCAAAACGGCTGTTCTGGTAGATGTCGAAAAAAGGATATTGCGAATAAAGATACCCTGCTTTTTCGGCACCAAAGGCATCGGAAAACAATTCGATAAACAAATCTTCGGCAGCACTGCCGACGGACGCAAACGATTTTGCCATGGTGACCTCCAATAAAAAGCGGGTATCTTTATGTTAGGTTCGATATTAAAAATAGTTGTAATTTTATGATTTCGGGAGATTTCAGAGTTTTTTTGAATGGATTTAAGCGCACATATCCTATAAAACAGCTGCGAAAACACTTAGTCTGAAATGACTTCCTTGAGCAGCAGACGCTCTGCAAAGCAGCCACGCTCTTCTGCCTTTTGTGCACGAATTGCTTCGAGTTCTTCGAGTGTCCATCCGCGTGCAGCGACAACTGCATGCATGACTTCGAGTAAATCTGCGAGTTCTTCGAGCGATTTACTTTCTTGGTATTCGGCTAGTTCTTCATTTAGCTTTGCGTCTAGGTAAGGGAGTGCATCCCCTGGAGAAAGTTGCTCGACAACGCACTGCTTACCGTCAGCTTCGATGATGGTTGGGATGCAATCACGGACTAGTTTATTATAGAGTTTGGTGGGCATACTTTCACCTCGTTTTAAATAACACTCAGTTAAATCTTTTTTCTAAAATTATAACACAATAACATACAAATAGCTATAAAATTACACTACATCAGGAAACGCCTTGTCAGCAGTAGTTAATAAGCCTCATTAGCATAGATACAAAAAGAGGCTGTTGCAGATAGAAATCTGTGACAGTCTCTTTTGCGCGACTGTATCCGTTTTAGAGTAACTGCTCCTTGTGTCGCCACAGGTTTTTACTTGGTAACATTGCCTTCTATTTGTGCGTCGTATAAAAAACTTACGCCTTTTCTAGCAATAGTTTCATTTGTTCCTATTTTACTTGATTTTTCATCGCGTTACCTATGCTGCATGCGCGATTTTTGCTTTGTGAACAAAGCAAAAATGCAATGCACGAAACGCACAAAATAACAGTGCAAATACTATCGAATACATAGAAAACTAAATTTGCATCACAAAGATAATGATATTTTATTGACAATATCGCACAAAAACCATACAATAAAATTCGCAATAAAAAATGCGGTTCACATATATAGACTTGAAATATTGTGAATTATGTGCAGTTCGATGTAAGATAAGGGGAAATAACGATGATAGATATAGCGGTAATTTTAGTGTATTTTTT
Organism: Faecalibacterium sp.; assembly: GCA_044426225.1. Lineage (GTDB taxonomy): Bacteria > Bacillota > Clostridia > Oscillospirales > Ruminococcaceae > Faecalibacterium. The sequence continues at coordinate 10,559 of JAWXUQ010000042.1, forward strand.
GTTCCTAATAGCAATTGGGTGGATTTTCAGAACATTTTCAAGCTCCACAAGTGATTATTTCAAAGGTGGCGGTAAGATGTTGTGGTGGATGGTAGGCGCAACAGCATTTATGACACAGTTCAGCGCATGGACCTTCACAGGCGCAGCCGGAAAAGGCTTTACAGACGGCTTTGCGGTAACCGCAATTTTCTTTGGCAATGCAATCGGTTATTTCGGCAACTATTTATGTTTTGCTGCAAAATCAAGACAAATGCGCGTTACCACCCCCATTGATGGCGTACGCAAAAGATTTGGCAAGGCGAACGAGCAAGTATTTACCTTGGCATCGGTACCCATCAATATCATTCAAGCAGGTATCTGGTTGAACGGTTTGGCAGTATTTGCAACCGCAGTATTTAACGTAGATATGAACACAACGATTATTGTGACTGGCGTGATCGTGCTATTAATGTCTGTCAGTGGTGGTGCTTGGGCAGTTGTCGCTTCCGACTTTTTGCAGATGGTTATTATCATGGCTGTTTCCATTGTCGCTACCATCGTAGCGATTGTAAAAGCAGGCGGGCTTGATGTTATCTTTGCACAGGGGCTTCCTGAAAAGATTGTGACAGGTTCAGACTATAACTACATGTGGTTGTTCTGGGCATGGGTATTGTGCTCGTTTGCGAAACAATACATTTCAACAAATAACATGGTAGGTGCCTACCGTTACATTTGCGCAAAAGATACCAAGAACGCAAGAAAAGCGGCTTTATTGGCTTGTGGCTTAATGTTTGTTGGCCCACTATTATGGTTCGTACCATCTTGGTTTATGGCAGCATTTAACGCAGACACCACCACATGGGGCTTAGATGTGCTAGGCAGCAGCATTACAGACGCGACCTATTATGTGTTCGTGCGCGACTACATGCCCATCGGCATGGTTGGTCTTATGATGTCGGCAATGTTCGCGGCAACCATGTCCTCGATGGATTCTGCGCTGAACAAAAACGCCGCTGTTTATGTGCGCAGTGTATACAAAGTATTTATCAATAAAAATGCTTCTGATGAAGAGATGCTAAAGCTTGGCAAACAGATGACCTTCGTGTTTGGTGTGATTATTATTGCCGTAGGCATCTTTATCAACAGCTTAGAAAACATTAGTTTGTTCAACGCAACCATCATGGTAAGCTCGCTTTTGGCAATGCCTATGATGATTCCTACCGCACTGGGTTATTATGTTAAGAAAACCCCAGACTGGGCAGCATGGGGCACTTTGCTCGTTGGTATTGTGGTATCTTACTTCATCGCATTTATCCTGACATCCGATATGGTATCCGCTGTGCTTGGGTTCCCACTTACAGCAGACGAGTTCAGCGATATGAAATCCATGACCATTCCCATTGCGTTACACGGCTGTATTACCACACCATTCTTCTTTCTTTCGAAGTTATTCTATAAAGAACCTACCCCAGAACGCAAGAAAGAATTGGATGTATTCTTTGAGAATATCAACACCCCCGTTATCGCAGATGAAGAAGATGCAGGGGTTTTAGAATCTGATAGCAAACAAAGAAAAACCTTGGGCGGCCTTCTTGCAGCAGCAGGTGGGATGATTATGTTAATGTTCTTTATCCCTGGAAACGAGCTACTAAGCAGAATGGTATTTGTTGTTGTAGGCGGCATTGTGCTGGTTGCAGGTTTAGGGCTACTAAAAACAGCGACAACAAAAGCAAAGGTAAACGCAAAGGCAGAATAAAAGCCAGCTTCTACCCCATGCCATAACGGTAAAATAACAATAGAAAAAAACAGAAACCTGATTATAAGATAAAATGCAAAAGGGGGGTGACCGATTCGGTCATCCCCCTTTGCTTGACTACAAAACAGTCACGTACTGCCCCGCTATAATCAAAGAAAACATGACGTAACATAAACGCGTAAGGGCGCCCTAACTTAGGGCGCCCTTTTCGAGAGCTCAAAAAATCATCGACTGTAAAAGAAAATTGCTTCCGCAACAAAGGGGTTGCCATTTTGGCAACCCCTTTGTTTTCGTCTTATACCTTAAAATATTGCAATGCGATTCCTACTACATCAAATCCTCTAATGTCACACAGGCGCAATCCCCTGCTTTGGCGGCTTGCAGCACCTCTGGGGCAAAGCCGTTTTTAGAAAACAGATAATAATAGCAATTTGCATCACTGCGACTGGGCGTAAACTTCGCCTTGGTTTTCTTGTATTCTGCACTGGTAAAGGCGGTGTTCTTGTATTTACATTCGCCCAGCAAAAACGCGCTTTTGTCGCGGTTCACGGCCATAATGTCAAGCTCATCCGACTTATTCCACCACCGCCCCATTTTGGTAAAACGGAACGGCAAGCTGTTGGTTCTATTTTGCCCACGCAAGTATTGGCGGCAGACGTCCTCAAAAATATAAGAAGTGTACTTTTCCAGCTCTGGTTGCACCACATACTGCCACACGCCCTCGGCATCGTCGCTTTCCAGCTCTGACAAATTGGGGAACACAAACGCATACCAAAAGCGGAAGAAATTGTCGGTAATCTGATAAAGCCCACGCTGCACATTTGCCTTTTCTTTTACGCCATCTTCCATCGAAAATTCACGGCACAAGATGCCAAGGTCAACCAAATTTTTAAGGTAGACGCTCAACTTGCTTTTCTCAATTTGTGTTTTCTGATAGATGTCATTCAGCTTGGTATTGCCAAGCGCAACCGCCTCAACAATCGCATTGTAAACGCTGGTTTCGCGCAGCTCTTGCCGCATCAAAAACTCTACTTCACTGTATAAAATGCTGCCACGCATTAAGATGTTTCTTTTAATGTTTTCAGCCAGTGGCACCGATGGGTTAAACTGTTTGAGATAATGCGGAATCCCGCCCAAAATGCCATACGCGACAATTTTTTCTTCCACGCTATATGCAGGAAAAAACTGTGTAACCTCGTAAAAACTCAGCTCGTTCATTTTCAAAATCCCCGTAGCACGACCATATAAAGGGTTCTTTTCTGCCAACAACTCTTTCTCGATAAAAGGCACCGCACTGCCACAAAGAATCAGCATGACATTCTGATTTTTCAGCGTTTCATCCCAAAGATTTTGCAAGATAGATGGAATCGAGCGATTGCCCTTTGCCATATATGGGAACTCATCAATAACCAACAACCTTTTGCAGGGCTTGCCTGCTGCATCCACACTTGGCAATTCTGCCAATGCTGCAAACGCACTGTGCCAGTCTGAAAAGCGATTGATATACTGTGCCGCTGGCAACCCTTTTTGCAGCATACGCTCACTAAAGGCGGTGAGCTGTTGCTCATCTGGGGTTTCTGTACAAGCATAAAAGACATGAGGTTTTCCCTCGCAGAACTTGCGTAATGTTTCGGTTTTGCCCACACGGCGGCGACCATAAAGCACAATCAACTCGCCCGTGTTTGACTCGTAATGTCGCTGTAAAAAATCCAGCTCTGATGTGCGACCAATGAACATTGCCTTCCCCTTTTTTGCCTTCTTGCGCGGTGATATTGTGAATATCGTTGCTTGCGTATCATTTATCTAATCGTGATTATACAAATCGTGATTTGATAAATACAGTATACTATAAAAAGAATTGGAATGCAATGGTTTTTATGAAAAGAGAGGTTATTTGCAGTCTTGTGCCATACATATATGATAAAACAGTTATCTGCTCAAATCACATTGAACTCTCCTTATCTAGCCTTACACTTGATGGTAAGCTTTTCACCATAAAAAGCTATAGTTAGATGCCGAGCTAGAAACAATGGCAACTATTCGGAATTTCCGAATAGTTCAAGCAGAGGGCACACACCTTCATAACTTTTCTTTTGTTACACCGTATCAGCACTGCGCGAAAATTACATCTCCTGTTATAAGACCACAGGAAAGGAGGTTTTCGCAATGAAAAAACGCAGCACATTTGGGCTTATCGTTGACTTTGCACTTGTGTTTGTCACGGGCGGCTTATGGCTTATCTGGATTCTCATTCGCTTTTTGAGAAACCGCTAAGCAGGCATTTGTAGCACTTGCAACTGACCAAAAGGAAACCATCAAAACAAAACGCACCAACATTTCGTTGATGCGTTTTGTTATATAAAAATTCAATTATTCCTTTACTGCTGGCGCTTTAAAAGCTTCCACAATGTTAATTGCAGGTAAAACCAGTGCTGGCAAATTCATGTTGTTCATCACATTGGAAACAGCTGCGCGAAAGTAAGGATATAAAATCGCAGTTGCATTTAGCCCATGCCATTCTGCATCCATCTGCTTTTCATCACACACACCAAATATTCCTTCAAAGGTCATTTTCAATTGAAAAGGTGCTGAATCGCAATTAATCTGAATTTCCAAGATTACAACCAGTTCATCTCCATTTTCGGTCACCGTTCGTCCGATAGCTGGTGTCAACTCAACCTCGCCTGTCTCTGGCATTTCAAAATTCTTGTTTTTTTCAAATTGTAACGAGGTTACTTCGTAACCACGAAACTCCAAAGCGCATTGTGCTTGTGCCATTTTTTCTCACTCCCTTTAATCAATATATTTTATGATGCGTCTGTAATATTGAGGTCATTCGTTAAATACTGTTGTTCTCCACCACAAAACACTTTATATGGTCTAGCAAAAGAGTATGCAGCTGTCGCAAGTGTAACAACTGTTGTTTCTCCCAGTTTATCAAGTGCAATTTGCGCAAGTTGCTTCTCTTCTTCTGTCAATTTCCCTTCGCATTCTGCCAATAATTTTTTAAAATTACTTGGCGTACGCATCAAGAGAATCAAATTGTTTTGTGCAACATCTTGAATCGCACCATTTTCATAACGAGTAATTGTTTTTTCTCCCAACCCCAAAATTTTAGCAAATAGAGCTTGCGATAAACTGTATTTTTTTCGAATCTCGCAAATTTCTTGCGCGCTCAAAAGGTTCATTTCTTGCTTATACTTATCATAAGCACGCACAATATTCGCCCCATCAAGATGCTCATCAAACAATTCTTCTCCACAAATTACACAGGTTGCAATTTGCGAAACGATTTCAATTTCCTTACCTTTTACAGTAAAGATTTCATTCTTTTCGATAATTTTTGTTGCGACCAATTGATCGCAGCACGGGCAATAATTCAAATCTTCCTTTTTGTGTTTCATGTTTAACCACGCTTTCTCTTTTAAAATTTGGCTCTATCTACTCATTATATGAAATCCAAATGGAAACTAACTACTTTCACAATGTTATCTTTGTCTAGCTGTACTTTTATTTTGATATAAAAAAGATGCCCACAAACATCTTTTTTGAAAAACCACATACAATTCTTGTCAGCTGGTCTATCTCGATCATCTTCGGGGCCTTTTTTATAATTACAATATTCTAAGTCATTGATCGCATCGTATGCATCTTCTGCTAATAAGCCACAACGAGTAAGTGACTCTTTGTTTTTGGCACGAGATACTAGGAACAAACGTTTTTCTGCTCTGGCTTTCTTAATTTGCTTTAAAACAACTTCTACTTCTGGCTGGGATACTCTCACTAACTTCACCTCTTTTCACGAAAAGTATCATATGATACTTGTAACGTTATTGTATCACATGTACTTCAGCTTTTCAATATTTTGAAAAAAAAAGTTAAAAATCATCATATTTACCACAAAGCAATGCTTTTTCGCACATTTTGCGCACTTATTACACTATTTTCACATTTATCAACCATCTCTTATGCCGCGCATCCAACGCATGGCATAAGGGGTAACTTTTTTGTCAATTTGAAGTCAAATCGCGCTCCATGTAATGCACCTAGTAAGACAAGGGACGGTTCTATCGTCTTAAGCCAATAGAACCGTCCCTTGTCTTACTACTTACTTTTTCACCAAACCCAATACCGTTTTGCCGATTTCTGGTACAACTTTTACACTAGCAGCCACGATACCTCCAGCAGCGACAACTTGTTTCATTCTATTATCTCTCGCATCGTCTCGCTTTGCCTTACATTTCACACACCGATTTGTATCATCATTTTCTAATTCACAAAAACAATCTACGCAGATAATAGAAAGTGGGCTACCACACTTTAAGCAAAAGTTATCGTCCTTTTTATATTTTGTCTTTTTACGATTGGCTTCGCATGTTTCATTTAAACAGCCTTTAGAAATTTTCATTATTATGCCTCCTCAATCTCCAAATATATTGTTTTCGTCGGGGCAGTGAGCCTCTTTGTTAAGTCCGCAACATCCAACTTTAAATTTGCACGCGCTTTCCAGCCCGCATCTTCTTTTCCATTATCTGCTGCATCGCATTGAGATAGCAAAAAAGCATTTTGTGCAACAGAGGTATCAATAAACTTCGAATACTCATCAAAGACAGTTGCCATCGCTACAAATTCATTTTGACTACAATAGATCGCCGCACGCAAAATACTTGCTTGATGCACAAATGCAAAAGACTGATTGATATGATCCATTCTCTCATCAATCAATAGTTCTCGTTTTCCCTTTGCAGAATTATATCTTTTATCCGCCAAATATTTAATGTCTGATTCCATCATCAAAGAAAGTTGCGACGTGGCATCCGCTAAAGCTCGCAAGGATTGCGCAAGAATCAACTTTTGCATGGTTGGTTCAGTAATATTTTGCGCCTCAAGATACAACGCAACACCGCTATGGTATAAAGCAATTCTATCATTTTGCTGCCCTTGCAAAACCTGTTGCACATTATTATCTATCAAATTAATTTGCGCAGTAATCACTTCTAACTGTTCTTGTAATGCCGCCATCTGCATTGCATTCGCCATTTGAACAGGGTCTACCCCCTTCGCGAAGTCCTCTGCCTTTATTCCCAGTTTTGAGCCAAAGGTACCATCTGAATTTTGAATTTGTGCGCAAGTTTTCCCATTTGTCGTTGTTAATTTAACGTTTCCTTTTTTATAGTCTTCTACAAATTCTTCCGAAACATCAACAACCAGTCGTGTTCCTTTTTGGGTTGCTTGTTTTAATTGTGTAAACACAGAAGAATGCTTTACAACTTGGTGATAGATGTTATCTGCTGCGCTGCTTGCATTTACAATCATCCTATCTATCTCTTGCTTCAAAAAAGCAACTGGATATTCCGCATCACGAGGCGATAATTCTTCTATTGGTTTTCTTACCAAAGTGCGCTCATCTTGTTCAACAGTAGCTTGAGCAAAATCAATTGTTTTTTCCATGATTGATACATCCTCCTATATTTACACGTTTCATATATAAACTATACTACAAACAAAAACAAACAACAAGCCGAAACTTATCATTTTCACCCATCAGCCACAAACTCACGCGAAAATTACATCTCCTGTTATAAGACCACAGGAAAGGAGGTTTTCGCAATGAAAAAACGCAGCACATTTGGGCTTATCCTTGACTTTGCACTTGTGTTTGTTACGGGCGGCTTATGGCTTATCTGGATTCTCATTCGCTTTTTGAGAAACCGCTAAGTAGGCTCTTGTAGCACTTGCAACAGAGCAAAAGGCAAACCTAAAAAACAAACCGTGGCGCAGTCGGTCAAGATTGTGCCACGGTTTATCTATTGCTATTCTACTAATTATATTTTCAATATTATTTCTTCAACCGTCAATAAAATCATTTTGCAAGCTCTGAAAAGGCTTCTAGATTTTCCTCGATGAGCATATCCGCTGTCTCATCAATTTTTGCGGCACGTGCAATGTGGGCTTGCTTGATTTCCTCCATACCATTTTCGTCTACCAAGCGAACCACCTTGGAAAAATTCTGGCTTGTTTCTGTCATAGCAACTAAATTATTTGTGTTTATCCTCATCGTGTGTACCTCATTGTGTTTGAATCGAAACTAATTATGTGCTTCTGATAATAGTATCATACGCTAAAGATAGAATAAAATCAACCTATTCAGCATAGCTTAATCGGCGCAAGATACAAAAGCCTATTAATATATCTACCTGCAAGCAGATGTCAGCGAAAAGCATACTACGCACCGCCAAAACGATTGACAATTATCTTCGTATAAACGATAATAAGGTTGTATAATTTACTTTAAGGTTTACTAGGCACAAAGCTAGTTGAAAGTCGAGAGAAATATGAATATTAACGCGGAAAATCTTGCCGAAAAATTAATTTCAAAAGCGCTCGGCATTAAAGGCTACACAGAAATTATAACCACGCTTCACTCCAGAAATCTGTCAACCGATAAAGATTACCAAAGACTTTATAATAGCTTTTTTGTTGTAAGGCGAAATGAAGCTTGGCGTACAATCTATTATGACTTTTTCGAAAAAAACAAAGGACGTCAAGACATCACCTTTGAAGAAATCCTATACTATCTATTTGAAAAAACGGGCCAGATAGAACATTCTTTCTCTAGTAAAATGTTGGCAACTATAAAACCCAACATGCCAATATGGGATGTGTATATCCTCAACCATGTTGGGTTTGAGTTACAAGGCAAGACCAAACAAGAACAACTAAAAAATCGCGTGCAAATTTACAACCAGATTATTGCATGGTATGATGAGTTTCTTCTCACAAGTGAAGCCACTGCATGCATTGAAAAATTCGATCAACTGATGCCAAGCTATCGTTGGATTACGCCTATCAAAAAGATCGATTACATCATCTGGGGTATTCGCGAGTAACTACTATCATAATACGCACTTGCACAGAACTCTAAAAAGTTCAACAGTTGCACCACAATAAACAAAGAATAAAACGATAGCCACAGCACAAGCAGCGAACCTCTCCAAAAGGTTCCGCCAGCTTATGCCGTGGCTTTTTCTGATTTTAATAAAAGCAACCATCTGCACCCCAACAAAAAAGTTGCACCTAAACCGCAACCAACACCGCCAAAAACAGCCCAAATATCTCGACATTTCCCAGATGTGGTAAAACATGTGGTCAACCCTATATCCCCCACCCTCAAAAATTCATAAGAGCACCACACACAAAGAAAAAACCACCTAAAATCGTTAGATTTCAAGTGGTTTTAAGTCGGAGTGACAGGATTCGAACCTGCGGCATCCTGCTCCCAAATTGTCCCAATAAAATACGTCAATACGTTTATAACGATGTGTGACACTATATGCCACACGCCACTTTTCGTTTGGGCATTTCGTGCGACAACGTTTCCACGTGCTACAATTCCATCTATGGTATTGTATGTGGTCAAATTTCAACTGAGGTTTGCAAACAAGTTTAACGACAAAACAACTAAAACCGCAATGTCAATCTGATATACAAAATTACTTTTGCCCATGTTTTTTCAACACAAGCTCCTACATCACGCACAACAGTTGCACCGCTATAATCAAAGAAAACATTTCATCAAGATTTTCAAGAACTTATTTAATATAGATTTCTTCAGATTACAAACACAAAAATCCCCTTACACTTTCTCTCACCAAAACAAGGCAAGAAAAAAGAAAGGGAATTTTTGTGTTTTAGGGAAAGATATAAACAGGGGAAAAGAAAGGTTGATTAAACACCTGTGGCAGATCCTACATCTTCAACCTGTACAGACTCTACCTTTTCGAGGAACAACCCCAGTGCAGCCCATACGATATTTAGTACAAGTGCAACCCAAAATGGGATCATAAATTTCCAATAATCGAATGGCATCACGCCCAGTGCCGAGTAACAAAGCGCACCGCTTGCGCTCCATGGCAACATTGCATTGAATACCGAGCCATTCACAGACATTTCGCGAGCCAAATCAGATGGCCCCATGCCCGCTTCGCGGTAAGCATCTTTATAAATAGAACCAGTCAACACGCTCGATACATT
>JAWXUQ010000043.1:0-20189 GCA_044426225.1 Faecalibacterium sp.
TACGATATTGGTTTGTACGGTTTGCAAATTGAGCCAGTGCTCGCCAGTGTAGGCGGGGATAGCTACGTTTATCTCTATTCATTAGAGGGCGAAGTGTACCGTGTGGCGCTCGACGGCAATGAGGAAATCTTGCTAGGGCTTATCAACCCAGATTATGCCACCACCGCCTATGATATCACCGTGATTGGTGTGTTAAGTGAAGGGGTATATGCGGCAGATTTTAGATTTATGACCCCACTAGAGGCATTCGCTCAATAAAACAGGGGGAAGCCCTTGCATGTTGAACGATAATGTAGTACAATGAAGCAAATGCTCAAAATATTGAACTAATTATAATGTGATAGCGTGTGTTGCAAGATAGTTGCGACATACAAACAGGAGAGGGTAGAGAGGGAATATCAGATGAAAAAGTTTGCAGTTTTATCCGATTCGGGGTGTAATATCCCCCCGGAATTTTCCAAAGCGCATGGTGTTTATATCCTGCCACTGAAACTAGATTTTGGCGGCAAGACCTATCGCGATGGGGTGGATGTAACCTCAGAACAGGTGTATGACATCATGCCGAAAGAATTGCCCAAAACCTCCTTGCCAACGGGGGCTGAAGTTACCGCCATGTTCGACCAAATTCGTGCCGACGGCTATACGGAGTTGCTTTGCGTCACTCTTTCTAGCCAGCTTTCGGGTACCAATAATATCCTGCGTCTGATGGCAGAGGAATACGAGGGGCTTACCGTTCGTTTGGTGGATAGCAAGAATATCGCCATTGGCGCAGGTTTCGTTTCGATGTATGCGCAAAGCCTAGCAGAGGCAGGCGAAACACTAAAGAGTGCCCACCAAAAGGTGATGGAACGGATTTATGAAAGTCGCGTCTTTTTCTGCGTAGATACCCTAGAATATCTGCGCAAAGGTGGGCGGATTGGCGGGGTGGCATCCTTCCTTGGTACCCGCCTCAACCTAAAGCCGATTATCACTTGTAACAAAGAGGGTGTCTATTATACTGCAAGTAAGAGCCGCGGCAAAAAGCAGGCGGTAGAAAAGATGATTTCCCTAGCCAAAGAGCACGTCAAGGGTGCGGCGGCTTATCGTATTTGCGTCAGCAATGGCGGCGCGGTCAAAGCCGAAATCGGGGCTTTCCAAAAGCAAGTCAAGGCGGCTTTTCCCGATGCTGCAGAGGTGCATTACACTGACATCAGCCCAACCTTAGGGGTGCATACTGGCCCAGGGCTGTTAGGGCTTGGTGTGCAGATTTTGGCGCAGTAACGTCTTAGCCGCTGAGAAACATCCCCCTGCACGCTTTGTTTGGTGGGGGGGCTTGTTGCCGCCCGCGCACAGGGTGAATGTTTCTCCGCGATACATCTTTTACGCTTTTGCAGTTTCCTACGTGCGGGCTCGCCTGTCGCGGCAAGTCTCGTAATTTTGCAGGAGTTTTCAAGGGGGTAATCAATGACTGCCTTTTTGTCCGCTCGTGCGCAGAGCGTGGCTTAGAACATTCGCACCTAAGTGCGAACCGCCCACTGCGGTGGGCGCACACCACTAACCTGCTTCTCGCTTGTCTAACTAAGGCTATGCTAAATTCGCACTTCGCTTACGCTCGCACTCATTAAGCAAATGCCTTATTGGGAACGTCTTAGCCGCTGAGAAACATCCCCCCTGCACGCTTTGTTTGTGCAGATTTAGAATATCAAACATAACAAAAAAGAAGGCTCCGTGTCAAAAACGCGGAACCTTCTTTTTTGTTGAATTATTCGTCTAAAAATATCATCATAAGCCTTAGCGACAGAACATCATGGGGTAATAGCAAGCGCCGCCACCGCCGCCGCTGCAACATTGGCAAAGTAAATTGAGTAAAATCAAGCGGAGGCACCAGCTAGAGCCCATCCCGCCGCCATAAGAAGCGGAGCGGCGATAATAGGTCTGTCCAGTATTTTGTAACTGGCTCAGTAAGGTGCGATAGTCATTGTTATTAGGCTCCATCTGTACCGCCATGCGGGCATCTTGCAGGGCATTCACGCTTTGCCCTAGCCCATTATAGGTCAGCGCAGAGAGATAATACCACCGCGCGCTGCGACGCTGAATGCCATCGAGCACCCGGCGCGCCTGCGCGTACTGTCCGTTTGCAAAATAGTTGCGGGCGGCTTGCAGCTCAGGAGAGTCGCTGCTGCTATAAGAGGCGGAGTTTGCTTGTGTTTGCCCGCCATAGCCGCCATAATTGCCGCCAAACCCACCAAAACCAAAGCCGAATGGGTCACTGGAATAGCTGCTCTGCCCATAGCTTTGTTGGCGATATGCGCCTTGCCCGTATGGGCTGCCACCATAGCCGCTTTGTGGGGTGCTTGTTTCGCCCTTTGTAATGGCATCGTATGCCGCCTGAATGTTCTTAAACTTTTCCTCGGCCGTGGGGTCATTGGGATTTAAGTCAGGGTGCCAACGTTTGCACTGGGCGCGATATGCTTTTTTCACTTCGTCGTCACTTGCGCCACGCGAAATGCCAAGGGTCTGATATGGGTCTTTCATGTATTCTTCCTTCTGCTGTTCCAAACTATGCTTGGGGGCATTTGCTTATGTTAATCTTTATATAGTGTACCTTGAAATCCGTCAAAAATCAACAAGGGCAATTTACTTGGGATGTCCATACGCGTTTGTGCGTGCGTTTTTTTGCGCTCTGCGTTTGGTAAATCGGCTTGCACAACTGCTATGTGGGGTCATTTGAGTCGCCTTTTGTGGCGGTCTTTTTGCTTTGTTTTGCGGTGCGTTCTGCTGCTTTGCGTTCTTTTTGCTCCGATTTGCAGGCATAACGGATCCATACACCAGAATATAAAATATTTTGCAATAGGTCTGCGTCTGCCACACAGGGCAATCGCTCAAACTGCTGTGCACAGCGTCCCATCAAATGCTGCAAAATCTCGCAGAGGATGGTTTCGTATTCTGGGTTCGTCGAAAGGGCTTTCAGTGGGTTGTAACTCCCTTTTTTCTGGTCTTTTTCTAAGTCATCGTAGGCATCGACCAGATAGATGTACTTGCCCAGATAAAACCCGATGGCACGCAAATCATCTGACCAATGGTCTTGTTTTTGTACAAAGATTGCCGCCATCAAATCGCCAAAGCAGCTAGAAACCGCTTCGATATCTTGTGAGCCCTCTGCCTCAAACGCGGCGAGTTTCGCCAAGTTTTCCTGTATGGCGGCGCACTGTGTGGGGTAGCGTCCCTCAACTGCCTTGCATTTTTGTGCGAGCAATTGCATAAAGGCAAGCCCGGCGAGGTTTTTATCATCAATCCACTTATCTTTTGCCGCATAATAATGCAGCGCAACGCTCATGTCCGCGCAATAGGCGGTTTCGTAACTGGTGCGCCAATCCTTTTTGTGGAATGGGTGGATGATACAGTTGCGTTTGCCCGTTTCTAGGGGATGTTCGTCTTGGTACAAACTGGCAAGCAATAAGTTTAGAAAGGTCAAATCATAGCTCAGCGCAAGCCGCCCACCTAGCCCATGCATCTTGCCAAGGGTGTGGCATAGCCCGCAATAACTTGCTTGGTAGCGGGCAGTGGCATCGGGGGAAAGCTGTTGCTGATTGATGATGACATAGCCAAACATGTTGCTTTCCCTCGCTTTCTTTTGGTCATAGTGTTTTTTGAATTTTAGTTGCAGCTTTTACTGGATTTTTATCAGCTTTTTTTGATGAATTGTTTGCCGCATTTGGGGCAGCAAATTTGGATTTTGCCGCGCCCGCGTGGCACACGCAGTTTTTGGCGGCACTGGGGGCAGCTGTAATAGTGGTATTGTTTGCGTGCTGCAAATTGTTTTTTCTTTTGTGCAAGGGTGTTGCTTGCCGCAGTTTTCATATTATAAAACCGATAATTTTCTGCGGTGCGCGCAGAGATATTGCGGCTCATCATACGGAAAATATCATAGCCCCACAGCAACAGGGCAAGAATATAAAAGAAGGTAAGCCCAGTAACAAGGCTTAACACAAAGAGTGCAATGGATACAATGCTCAAAAACTGATTGAGGGAGTCGGTACCATAGCGACCAATCATAAACTGTCTGAATTTTTCTTTCATCTAAATAACCTCTTTCTATTCAAACAAAAGAAATGTTGTTGCGCCGATTTCTGGCGGTTTGTTACAGACAACATTTCCTTTGCGACGGTGTTGTTCTATCCTATTATCACAAGAAACTATTGCCAATTTTTGAACAAGAGCGAAAACATTTGTAAAATGGTGAATAAACCCAAAAAAATAAGAATAATTTGTAAAACTTACCGACAAGATGAAAAAAGTAAGCACCCATTTATGGCTTTCCATTGAATTTTACGGTAAAATAAAGTATACTGAAATTACTGAAAAAAACCAAGGGGGCACTTTACCATGAAAAGCATTGCAAAGGCGCTAGAGGACCTAGTTTGGGTTGGGCAGCTTGGCTTATCTCTGATGATGCCGCTACTACTTTTGATGCTGCTTTGCTATTGGCTTACCACCCAAATGGGGGTAGGTGTCTGGGTGTATCTGCCTGGCTTTTTGCTTGGCATTGGGGCGGGCATTTCTAGCTTTGCCAGTTTTTGGAACTTGATGAAAAAGAAACATCTTGGCAAACAAAAAGATAAAGAATTCCCCCAAGCAATCTCTTTTAATCAGCATGATTAACGAAACCCCGTTAAGCGGGTTTCTGCGCCGTGGAGGGCGATAGATAAGATGAAACTTCAACCAAATGTCAAAAAAGAAATCGCTCGCATTGTGGGAGGCACCGTAGTTTGCACTGCCATCATGTGGGTGGTGTTTGCTGCGCTTGCCGCGTTTACAAGCCTTGTAGTGTTTGATAAAACCGTGGTGATTGGTGGCGTACTCGGCATGCTTGTGGCGAGTGTTAATTTTATCGCGCTGTGCATTACGGTGCAATTTGTTACCGAGAAAGGAAACCCTGCTGCGGCAAAAGGTTGGATGCAGGTTTCCTATAATATACGATTGCTCTTGCAAGCGGTATGGTGCATTGCTGCCATTCAGCTTGCGAGTGTTCATTTTATTGCAGGGATGCTTCCCTTATTATTCCCTCGGATTGTAATTATCTATTTGCAAAAAACAGGGGCATACACACCAGAGCCAACCAGCAAAACCCAAACGGTTGACCCAGAAGGTGCATACTCCGACCAAGAAGGAGGTGAGATTGACGAATGAATGTAGAACTCAATGGTGCAAAGGTTCTGTTTGAAATCCCGATTGACGTCCCGCTGCTCGGATATATCCAAATCACCCAAACGGTGGTGGTCAGCTGGGTGATCATGGGCATTATCTCAGGGCTGTGTATCTGGCTAGGCAAAGGCTTAACAGTGGATAACATCTCCCGCAAACAAGCAGCCGCAGAGGTAATCGTAGAATCGCTAGTCAAGTTTGTCCGTGGTAACATGGGCGGAAACTTCGATTACTTTATCCCCTTAATCGGTGCATTGTTCGCGACGAGTGTTGTCAGCAATATCATCAGCATCACTGGCATCTGGAGCCCAACGGCAGACCTTTCTACTGAGCTTGCATGGGCGATTGTGGTATTTATCCTCATCACCTATTACAAACTAAAAAGTGGCGGGTTTGGTGGTTATCTCAAGGGCTTCTTAGAGCCTATCTTCTTGATGGCACCGCTCAACGTCTTGTCTGAGCTATCCACTCCAGTTAGTATGGCTTGCCGTCACTTCGGTAACGTGCTATCGGGCATGGTTATCAGCACATTGCTCTATGCGTCGCTTGCAAGTTTTAGCGCGCTCATCCTCGGGTTTATTCCGGGTATGGTTGGCGAAATGCTCAGTGCATTCCCGCTCTTTAGTATCGGTATTCCTGCTGTGCTTAGTCTTTATTTTGACTGGTTCAGTGGTTGTATTCAGGCCTTTATCTTCTGTACGCTAACAACGATTTTCATCAAGCAAGCGGCAGGCGATTTGGCAGAAGCATAATCACAAGTTGGCGCTTTTTGCAAAGCACCGCTACAAATTTATCCACACACAACTTTAATTTTCAAAATTAGGAGGAAAATTATAATGAACGATTTTACAGTATTGGCTAAAGGTATTGCACTTGCAGGTTGCGCAATCGGCGCAGGTCTTGCACTGATGACCGGTATCGGCGCAGGTATCGGTGAAGGTAATGCCGCTGCAAAGGCATGTGAGGCAGTTGGCCGTCAGCCTGAAAGCAAATCTGATGTTACCAGCACCATGATTTTAGGTATCGCACTTTCCGAAACCACTGGTATTTACGGTTTCGTTACTGGTCTTATTCTTATCTTCCTTGCACCTGGCATGTTCATGGGCTATCTTGGCTAAGAACCGTGCACTTACCCCTTAAATTTGAAAGATAGGAGGAGAAAACCAAAGTGATTATTTTCGAAGGCATTTATTCCGCACTGATTTCGGTAAACGTTTGGACGTTTATCGCGGTTATTTGCAACCTGTTTATCCAGATGTATATCATCAAACGCTTTTTGCTCGATAAAGTATTCGCTGTGCTTGATGCCCGCAAAGAAGCTGCCTCTGCCCAGATTGCCCAAGCAAAACAGGCAAAAGAAGAAGCGGATGCTATGAAGGCAGAGTACACTGAAAACCTTGCGAATGCAAAGGCACAGGCTGATGAAATTGTTTCGCATGCCCAAAAGGTTGCGACGGTGCGTGGCGAAGAACTCGTCAGCGAAGCGCGCAGCCAAGCAAGCCAGATGAAGCAAAAGGCAGAAGCCGATATCCAGCAAGAGAAAAAGAAAGCCATCAATGAAATCAAAGATGAAATTGGCGGCATGGCAATGGAAATTGCAGCCCAAGTGGTGGAACGCGAACTCAATGAAAACGACCATAAAGAACTGATTGACCAGTTCATTAAGAATGTGGGTGACGCATCATGACCCAAGTTGCTAAAATGTACGGCGGTAGCCTGTATGACCTAGCGGCTGAAGAAAACATTGCGGAAGAAATCCGCACAGAGCTTGACGCTGTCTGTGGGCTACTCGCAGAAAACCCCACGTATCAGCACCTGCTTTGCTTGCCCAATATCCCCAAAAAAGAGCGCTGCGCTCTGTTAGAGGAAGCATTTGGCGGGAACATTCAGCCTTATTTACTCAATTTCTTGAAAATTTTGTGCGAAAACGGCACTTTTTCTGAACTAAAAGGCTGTGCACAAGAATACCATAATCGCTATAACGAAGCGCATGGCATTCTTGTTGCCGTTGCAACAGCAGCACAGCCCCTCACTGAGGCAGAAACCGAAGCGCTACGCGCAAGCCTTGCTGAGAAAACTGGCAAGCAAATTGAATTGTCCGTTACCATTGACCCTGCCTGCCTTGGCGGCTTGCGGGTAGATGTAGAAGGCACCGCATTTGACGGCACTGTAAAAGGTCGCCTTGCCAGAATGCAAAAGAGCCTTGCGGCAATTCAGCTATAAGGTGTGTTGCAAACACCCACACTATGTATGATTAATTTAAAATTTGAATTGACTGGAGAAGAAAACCATGCAGTTAAAACCAGAAGAAATCTCCAAAATCATTCGCGCGCAAATCAAACACTATGAAAACGTCATTGAACAAAGCGAAACCGGTACGGTTATCCTAGTTGGTGACGGCATTGCCCGCGCAAGCGGTCTTGAAAAGTGTATGGCAGGTGAGCTGCTACAATTTGCCAATGGCGAATATGGTATGGCACAAAACCTTGAAGAAAACTCGGTGTCGATTGTTCTACTCGGCAGTGACGAAGGCATCAAGGAAGGCAGTACCGTAAAACGCACTGGTAAAGTTGTTTCGGTGCCTGTTGGCGAAGCAATGATTGGGCGCGTGGTAAACGCGCTAGGGCAAGCCATTGATGGCAACGGCCCCATTGAAACAAGCGAATTCCGCCCCATTGAATCCAACGCACCTGGTATCTTACAGCGTAAATCTGTTAAGGAACCCTTGCAGACGGGTATCAAGGCAATCGACTCGATGATTCCCATCGGTCGCGGGCAGCGCGAATTGATTATCGGTGACCGCCAGACGGGTAAAACCGTCATCGCAACCGATACCATCATCAACCAAAAAGGCAAAGATGTTATCTGTATCTATGTTGCCATCGGTCAAAAACGTTCGACCGTAGCCAATCTAGTGCAGTCCCTGAGTGATGCAGGCGCAATGGATTACACCATCGTGGTATCGGCAACGGCATCGGAGCTTTCGCCCCTACAATACATTGCGCCCTACGCGGGCTGTGCAATGGGTGAATACTTTATGCATCAGGGCAAGCATGTATTAATCATCTATGATGATTTGTCAAAGCATGCAGTTGCTTACCGTGCCCTCTCGTTGCTCATTCGCCGCCCACCCGGCCGTGAAGCATACCCCGGTGACGTTTTCTATCTGCATTCCCGTTTGTTAGAACGTGCCGCAAAACTTTCGGATGAACTTGGCGGCGGTTCGCTGACCGCGCTGCCCATCATCGAAACACAGGAAGGCGACGTTGCGGCTTATATCCCCACCAACGTTATCTCCATCACTGATGGGCAAATCTTCCTAGAAACAGAGCTGTTCCACAGTGGCATCATGCCCGCGGTTAACCCTGGTATCTCGGTTTCTCGTGTTGGCGGTAACGCACAGATTAAAGCGATGAAAAAGGTGGCGGGTACGCTAAAACTGCTTTACTCGCAATATCGTGAGTTACAGAGCTTTGCTCAGTTTGGTTCTGACCTTGATGAGGACACCAAGGCACGTTTGGCACAGGGTGTGCGCATTGTTGAGGTGCTCAAACAGAACCGTGGTTGCCCTGTACCCACCGAAAAGCAGGTTGTGATTATCTATGCCGTTGTCAATAACTACCTCAAAGATGTTGAGGTTTCGGATGTTGTGGCTTATGAGCGCGACCTTTACGAATACTGTGAAAACAATGCTGACGCTGCGAGTGTGGTGCAAACCATCCGTGAAACAGGTAACCTAGAAGCGGATACCGAAGCAGCGCTCAAAGCAGTGCTTACCGCATATACCGCAGATTTTCTCAAATTACACTAAGAGGGGGGAACACGCATGGCAGGATCCATGAAGGATATCAAGCTGCGCATTAAAAGCGTAGAAAGCACCATGCAAATCACCAAAGCAATGGAACTGGTTGCCTCCTCTAAATTGCGCCATGCCCGAAATCGAGTGGAAAAAAGCCGCCCGTATTTTGAGGTATTGCAAAAAACATTGTCAGACATTGCCGTCAACAACCGTGATTTTACCTCACGCTATACCAAAAAGCGAGAGGTGAAACGCACCTGTTATATTGTCATCGCGGGTGACCGTGGTTTGGCAGGCGGCTATAACTCGAATATGTTCAAGTTGATGGATGCCGAGCTTGCAGGCAAAGACCATTGTGTTTTGCCCCTCGGTAAAAAAGCGCTCGAACATTATGAGCGCCTTGGCAGTGAGATTGTCACCAAAGAGTTTTATGAGGTTGGCGATGTTTCGGTAAGCGATTGCTTTGCCGTGGCTAAACTGATTTCCAAAGGCTTTTTGGCGGGCGAATTTGATGAGATTTACCTAGGCTATACCCAGTTTATCTCGATGCTAACCCAAGAGGCGACCTTTGTCCCTGTGCTGCCCTTTGAAGCGTTAAAGGAAGAAGCACTGGAAGAAACAGAGCAAGCCGCGCAAGAGGCAGTGCCCACTGCAAACGCAGAGGAAAAGCCCACAGCACGAGATGTGATTTTGTATGAACCCAGCAGCGAAGAAGTATTCAATGCCATCATTCCAGAGTATATTGCAGGGATGATTTATGGCGCAGTCAGCGAGTCGGTAGCCAGTGAGCTTGCCGCCCGCCGCACCGCCATGGATAGCGCAACCCGCAATGCAAAAGATATGATTGCAAACCTAAACCTTTATTATAACCGTGCCCGTCAGGCCTCGATTACGCAGGAAATCACTGAAATCGTGGCAGGCGCAGAAGCGTAAGCGCACTGCGGTGCGCAATGAAATACCGCCTCGGCGGTGTGAAATTGCCTGCGGCAATGAAATACTGCTGCGCAGCGTGAAATACGCATTCGCGTATTGTGGTGTCGCTATCGCGACGATTTAAAAGCGCTCGCTTCGCATTGCTTTTGCGTGCTTTTTATCATGCACTTGTAGGGGCGACCTGTGGCCGCCGCAAGGTTTGCATAGACTGAAAATGACATAGATGGTTATAATAACCCATAATATTACAAATAGTAAAGGAGTAAGCCCATGTCCAAACAAAACATTGGCAAGGTAATTCAAATTACTGGCCCTGTTCTGGATATTCAATTTGCGGATGGTGCCTTGCCCGAATTGCTCAATGCAATTGAAATCGACAACAACGGTACTAAACTGGTTGTTGAGGTTGCACAGCATATCGGCGATAACGTCACCCGCTGCATTGCGATGAATAGCACCGATGGTATGGTGCGCGGTGTAGACGCAATCGATACTGGTCGTCCCATCTCGGTGCCAGTAGGCGATGCCTGCCTTGGCCGTATCTTTAACCTTTTGGGTGAGCCTGTGGATAACAAGCCCGCACCAGAGGCAGACGATTCTTGGCCAATCCATCGTCCTGCCCCCACCTATGAAGAACAAGAATCCACCACTGAAATCCTAGAAACGGGCATCAAGGTGGTTGACCTGCTCTGCCCTTATGCAAAGGGTGGTAAGGTTGGTTTGTTCGGTGGTGCCGGTGTTGGCAAAACCGTTCTCATCCAAGAGCTTATCTATAACATCGCCACCGAGCACAGCGGGTATTCCGTATTCGCAGGTGTTGGTGAGCGTACCCGTGAAGGCAATGACCTTTATATGGAAATGACCGAGAGCGGCGTTATCAGCAAGACTGCCCTCGTGTTTGGTCAGATGAACGAGCCCCCTGGGGCACGTATGCGCGTGGCACTTTCGGGACTGACTATGGCGGAATATTTCCGTGATGTCAAAAATCAAGACGTGCTGCTGTTCATTGATAACATCTTCCGCTTTACCCAGGCAGGTTCTGAGGTTTCGGCACTACTTGGTCGTATGCCTTCGGCGGTTGGCTATCAGCCCACCCTTGCCACCGAAATGGGCGCCCTACAAGAGCGTATTACCTCTACCCGCAAAGGTTCTATCACCTCGGTTCAGGCCGTTTACGTGCCCGCTGATGACTTGACTGACCCTGCGCCTGCTACCACCTTTACCCATCTGGACGCGAAAACGGTTCTGAGCCGTGATATCGCTTCGCAGGGTATCTACCCCGCGGTTGACCCGCTCGATTCCTCTAGCCGTATCCTCAGCCCTGAGGTTGTCGGTCAGGAACATTACGATACCGCTCGCGCGGTACAGCAGGTGTTGCAGCGCTATAAAGAATTGCAGGATATCATCGCCATCATGGGCATGGACGAGCTGAGCGAAGATGACAAACGTGCGGTAAACCGTGCGCGTAAAATTCAGCGTTTCCTCTCCCAGAGCTTCCACGTGGCAGAGCAGTTTACTGGTATGGCGGGGCAGTATGTGCCACTCAAAGAAACCATCCGTGGCTTTAATATGATTTTGGCAGGCGAATGCGATGCCATCCCAGAAAGCTGCTTCCTGTTCGCAGGCACCATCGACGAAGTAATCGAGAAAGCAAAGAAAGGGTAAGTTATGAAAACCTTTCATCTTCAAGTTGTGACCCCAGACGGCGAAGCCTTTGATGCGCAAGCAGAGAAGGTTGTTTGCCGCACCATTTATGGTGATGTTTGCGTTCTGGCGGATCACTCTGATTATTGCACTGCCCTTGGTATGGGCGAAGCACATATCGTGGCAGAGGGCAAAACGCGCCGTGCAGCTTGCATTGGCGGTATGCTCAGCGTTATGCAAAACGAAGTCCGTCTTGTCGCAACCACATGGGAGTGGGAAGAGGACATTGATTTGGTGCGCGCTAATCTTGCCAAGGAACGTGCTGAAAAACAGCTTGCCGCAAAAGAAAAGCTCAATAAGCGTGAAATTTCTCTTGCCGAGGCACGCTTAAAACGTGCGCTTGTGCGTTCCTCTCTCAAAGGGGGCAACTAAGCCATAGCAGAGCGTTCCGAATAAGCAAATCAATAAAAAACGGTATTACAGATGATTGTCTGTAACACCGTTTTTTGTTTTTGTAGGGTATGAAACACAGTAGCGCAAAAGTCGCCGTTTTATTTACTGTATGCCGATATGGGCTTTACAGGGCAACATGCTTACAGGATGATATGGCACAGAAATCAGCATAAACAATGCAATGTAAAAAAAGCATCAATTGTTATCTGGCTGTGCGCTATCTAAAAACAGCTCTGCAAAATGGTTGGTATGTTCCATTTTTTGAATATAAGGGTACATCTTTTCAGATAAAGCAAGCATATCTTCGCGTTCATCTGGGGTCAGCAGTTCAAAATGACTGGTGGCAATTAAAACCTGCTGCATTTCTGTTGCAGTAGCACAATCAAGGGCGCGCCCGAGCATCATGCCGCTACTTTTGCTGTTTAAAATGCTGCGATATGCCTCTAGGAACCCATATTCTTGGAACAATTGCACGATGGCATTTGCCAGCTTTGCGCAAAGGTCAGCGTCTGCGCGGTCAAACAGGGTGTTATCGCGGCGGTTAATCAGCTGAATGCAACCAAAGGTGGTGCCCCAAGCGGATAATGGCACACAAATTAGGCTATTCGTGTGGAAGCCAGTGGTGTTATCTACCCAAGATGCCCAGCGTTTATCTTGGGTGCAATCCGCGATAAAGAGCGATTGGCCTGTGCGGATGACATGCCCTGCAATGCCTTCATCAAGGTCAAGGCGGATGCGCGAAAGGTCGGCGCCACCATAGGTTTTACTTGGGCGGATATAACCGCTTTGGCTATCCCATAGCCAGAGGGTGCCCGCCTCACTGTTTGCCAAATCTACCATGCGGTTGACCGCGACGGTGACACCATCCCGAAAGGTTTTTGCCTCATCCATCTCCGCTTTTAGTTGGTCGAGTGCTTGCTCATAGCGATCTTCTTTGGGCTGTAAATCTGGGATGAATTGGCGCGAAATATTAAGGGCCTCTTTCGCGTTTTTTTTGGTATAAAAGATGTTCTCTTCCGTTAGCATAATGCTATCGCCTGCGCGGGCATAGGCAACGGAAATCAGGTGCTTTTGCACTTCTTTCTCACGTTTGCGCAAAATGCTGTCAGTATGGGAGGGGTCATGATGGGTGTAATACAAAAAATTTACATGATAGCGATTTGCAAGTTCAATGCCATCCATCCAAGTAGAGTGCCCCCAGCCTTTGCGGGTGGAATATTCTTCTGCATCATACATGCCGTCAAAGATAAGCAGGTCACAGCCTTTGGATAAAGCGACATCAAGCAATGGGTCGCAAGCGCTGCCAGTGTATTCAAAATCAAAGCAGAAGCAGAGATTACGCCCTAACACACTTGCCCCAATAAAGCAGCCTGCATCTGGATGGTTGCTTGGGTAGATGGTAAAGGAAATGCCGCCCTCTAGTTGAATTTCTTGTTTCACCTCTACGTTCACATAGGTATGGTTTGGCGCAACTGGCCAAAATGGTGGTTGGAAAAAGGTGCTTAATTTGGATTTGCCAAGCCAACGAGTAAATGCGCCATAAAAGGTAACATTTGCAGAGGATGGAAATGCAGCAAAATCTAACAAACCAAGCAGATGGTCATAATGTAAATGCGTAAACACCACATCAATCTGTGTGCAATCTTGCAATAATGCGTGTGCACTATACAGCCCAGTACCGCAATCTACTACGAGGGCATGTGTGCCCTTTTTTAGCAAATAGCAACTGGTTTCGCTACCAAATTCAGAATATACGGCCCCAGGTGCAGGGCGGCTGCCTCTTGCGCCAAGGGTATGTAAGGTACAATGTCCCATGTCATTTTCCTTTCGAGCACGTAAAACGCGACGATGTTAAAATATATTTCTATTAGAATATCACAAATTCGTGAGAAAATCAATTCTTTGCGAAATTCCGTTAACTTTTTATGTTATGGTAAGTTTGGCGCGATAATTTATTCCTGTTTTGTGTGAAATTTGCACATGATTTCATATTGAATGAGTGGGGAAAGCGGTTCTTTTTTAATGTGTTCGCACTGCGTGGAGAACAAAAGCCCCCCAAGGCAATGCATTGCTGCATGCCTTGGGGGGCAAACTAGTATAAAGAAAGGGCAAACGAGGGAATTTTGATTAACCTACCTGTGCTTCGCAATCTGCAAAGGCATCAAGCACAGCATCTGCGGTAATGGTAGAGCCCGCATATAGGTCAATATCCACGCTGTCGGCATTGCCTGCTGCAAGGATTTCTGCAACCAATTCCGATGCGGTCACACCGCCAACCTTTGTGGTCTCGCCCGAAGCATCTACGCTCAGCGCGGTGAGCGCACCGTTTGCATAGGTCGCGGTTACGACCACGTCACTGGAATAGCCGGCTGCACTTGCGCTTACGGTTACAAGGTTGCTTGGGCTACCTACCATTGCTTCACAAGCGGCGAATGCCTCTAGCACTGCGTCTGCAGAGATGGTAGAGCCTGCGTATAGGTCGATGTCTACGCTGTCAGCATTGCCTGCTGCAAGGATTTCTGTGCGCAGTTCCGATGCGGTCACACCGCCTACTTTCACGGTCTCGCCCGAGGCATCTACGCTAAGGTATACGAGCACACCTTCTTGGTAGCCTGCGGTGACGATGATATCGCTACTGTAACCGGCTGCACTTGCAAGGTAAAGGGTGGAGTTGCTGATTAGTACGGCTTCTTCAATATATTGTGTAGCGGCAAGCACTGCATTACTGGTGATGGTTGCACCGGCTACGGCATCCACACCACTTGCGGTACCTGCGGCAAGGATGGTGCTGCTGAGGGTGCTTGCGGCTTCACTGCCCACACCGTCTGCGGTGTTTACAAGCACTTCGCTGAGCACACCATCGGTATAGGCTAGGGTTACTTCCACATCGCTTTCATAGCCCGCTGCGCTTGCACTGTACATATCAGCACCGGCGGTTACTTCGATTTCGTCAATGCTTAGAATAATGATTTCTTCTTCTACGGCTGCGGTGATGCCTGCTTGTGCGGCGCAATCTGCATAGGCTGCAAAGACTGCGTCACTCGTTAAGGTTGCGCTTGCCACAGCGTCCACACCATCGGTGCTGCCTGCGGCTAGGATTGCTTCCGTCAGCGCCTCTGCTGCGACACCGCCAATTTCAGCGGTTTCACCCGAGGCATCAATGGTCAAGCCTACTAGGATATCCCCTGCAAAACTTGCGGTTACGGTAACATCACTGCAGAAGCCCTCTGCACTTGCGGTGTAATCATCGCCGCTCACGCGCCCTGCTTGTGCTTCACAGCTTGCAAAGGCTTCTAGTACGGCATCACTGGTGAGGGTTGCGCCTGCCACGGCATCCACTCCATCGGCACTGCCTGCCGCTAAGATAGCTGCTGCGAGTTCATCGGCTGCTGCACCGCCAATTGCTTCGGTTTCACCCGATGCATCTGCGCTGAGCGCAACGAGAGCACCGTTTTCATAGGTTGCGGTTACGCTGACATCACTGTCATAGCCAAATGCGGTGCCAGTATAGCTGCCACCTTCACCGGTGGTCGCTTCGCCTGCGCTTACCGAGTTGGCAGAACGTAGATAAAGCGTCAGTGCGCCTGCAAAGAGTGCAGTGGCAAGCAGCATTAAAATGGTGTTGCGAATCATAACTTTACGCATGGGAAGTCTCCTTTTGTCCTATGTGTGAGTGTGTAAGGGTCGAAACGTGCGTTACTGTGCGGGTTTGAAGCTGTCGCGCAGGGTGACGATGCGGTTATAGCTGCCTGCGTTTTTAGAATCAGGGGTAAAGAAGCCAGTGCGCACAAACTGGAAGGTTTCGCCGGGCTTTGCATCGGCAAGTGCTTGTTCTAGTTTTGCGCCCTTCATCACCACAACGCTCTCGGGGTTGAGGTAATCGTTATAGGTTTTATCCTCTGGGATGCCATTCATGTTTGCTTCGGTAAACAGATTATTATATAGGTTTACATCTGCTTCAATGCAGCTTTCACAAGATACCCAGTGAATGGTGCCTTTAATCTTGCGCCCATCTGCGGGGTTGCCATTAGAGGTTTCAAGGTCTGCGGTGCAGTGGATGGCGGCAATGCTGCCGTCCTCGTTTTTATCCACAGTGGTGCATTTTATGATATAAGCACCCATCAAGCGTACCTCTTTGCCAAGGGTCAGGCGCTTGAATTTTGGGGGTGGCACTTCTTCAAAGTCGGCCTTTTCAATCCAAAGCTCTTTGCTAAAGTGTACTGCACGGGTCGAGGTATCCTCTGCTAGTTTGTTGGGGTTATTGGCAATCTCAAACTGCTCGTCCTTGCCTTCTGGGTAGTTATCAATAATCAGCTTCACTGGCTCAAGCACGGCAATGCGGCGCTGTGCGCGCACGTCAGACTCTGCACGGATGCATGCCTCTAACTGGCGCATATCCACAAGGCTGTCCGCTTTTGAGATACCTGCCTCACGCACAAAGGTAAAGATAGAGCTAGGGGTGTAACCACGGCGGCGCAAACCGCACAGGGTTGGCATGCGGGGGTCATCCCACCCATCAACAATGTCAGTTTCTACCAGTTCACGCAGATAGCGTTTGCTCATGACGGTGTTGGTGATGTTCAGGCGGGCGAACTCGCGCTGTTTGGGCAGCTCTTTGCCAAAGATATTGGCAATCACCCAATCATATAGGGGGCGATGATTTTCAAATTCAAGGCTGCACATGCTGTGGGTAATGCCTTCGATTGCATCCTGAATGGGGTGCGCGTAATCGTACATGGGATAGATGCACCATGCATCGCCTTGGCGGTGGTGGTGTACCCGCTTAATGCGGTACAGCACAGGGTCGCGCATGTTCATGTTAGGGCTTGCAAGGTCAATGATGGCGCGCAGGGTTTTTGCGCCGTCCTCATAGTTACCATCGCGCATGGCACGGAAGATGGTCATGTTCTCCTCAATGCTGCGGGTGCGATAGGGTGAGGGTTTGCTTGGCTTGCCTGCGTCTGCCCCACGATATTCGCGCATTTCTTCTAGGGTCAAATCATCGACATAGGCTTTGCCCGCGGCAATCAGCTGTTCTGCGTATTCATAGCACTGGGCAAAATAATCGCTGCCATAAAAAATGCCGCCGTTGGGGGTGGCACCCAGCCAAGTTAAATCTTCTTGGATGCTGTTTACATATTCCATGTCCTCACGGGCAGGGTTGGTATCGTCAAAACGGAGGTTGAATTTGCCGCCGTAAGCGTTTGCAATCGACCAGTTGATATAAATCGCCTTGGCGCTGCCAATGTGCAGATAGCCGTTTGGCTCTGGTGGAAAGCGGGTGTGAATTTCGCTCACTGCCCCTTCGGCAATGTCTGCATCAATGATATCTGTTAAAAAATTCTTGTCTGCCATAATCTCTCCTGTGCGTGTTGGGGTTGTTTTTGCCGTGTCTCTGACAAAAAAGAAGCAACCGCTCTGCCAATAAAATATAGATATTCCAATACTATATTTTACTACATTTTAACGGTTGCTTCAAGTGTTATCATAAGAATTGGCTCGAAAAGGTGAAAAATTTATTGGTTTTCCACAGGTAAATGCCAATGCGTGGAAAAATGCGGGGTGCAAAAATCCATGCAAATCCAATTATACCTCCTGCGCCTTTTGGATGCGGTTGCGGATATCCTGCATTTTGGCATCAAGTGCGGCGCTTGTCTGGGCACAGTCATGTAAATCTGCCTCTAGTATTGCAAGCATTTCAGGGGAAAGGTCTTTTTTATAGCGCAGCTTATGTTCAAGGCTTGCCCAGAAATCCATCGCAATGGTGCGCAATTGCACCTCCACCTTCATCGCGCGCTTTTCGTTGTGCAAAAAGATGGGAATTTCAATAATCAAATGCAGACTGCGATAGCCGTTGGGCTTGGGCTTGTCGATATAATCCTTCCATGCAAGCAGCACGATGTCATCTTGCTGCAACAGGCAGCTTGCAAGCAGGTAAATGTCCTCTGCAAAGGCGCAAATCACCCGCACCCCTGCAATGTCATTCAAATCTTGCTCTACGGCTTCTAGCGTCAAGGGAAAGCCCTTGCGCAGCATTTTATTGTGGATTTCAGCAGGGCGCTTGAGCCGCGTCTTAATCCCTTCAATCGGGTTGCGGTCATAGCGCAGCGAAAATTCTTCGTTGAGCACTTTGAACTTGGTTTCCATCTCCATCATGGCACAGCGATAGCGCGACATAAGGGTGTGGAAGGCAAGGGTGTTTTCATCTAGTGGCGTGGCGGCAGGCTGCCCAATGGGTGTGGGCTGCGTGCTGTGTTCAGCGGTGTGTGGTGTGTGTAGGGTGGTATCGGCTTCTGACATGGCAAAGGCTCCTATTCTATGGAACAGCGCGGCAAAGCCGTGCAAGGGTTTGTCCGCGTGTGCAAAGTTGCACGGCGGATACAAACGGGCAGGCAAGCAGCGTTCCATATTGTGTGATTACCTAAAGTATACCATAAAAGCATTTGCTGTCTGTGAAAGGAATATGAACAGCCGCAAAATTTTGCGTGTGTATCTTATTGCTCGTGCGCCTTGCTTGCCTGCGCGGCAGGGGTCAGCGCTTTGCCGCGTTTGTCAGCATATAATACAAACAAGGGCAAGCCGATAAAGACAGTGCCGCCTACGATATTACCAAGGGTGACGGGCAGTAGATTGTACAGCAAAAACCGTGGCAGGGTGAGTAGCTCTAGCGCAGCAGCGTCTAGTCCATAGACTTCCATCGCAAGGGTGAGATACCCTTCGTTGCCCTTGGCAAGCAGTGCAGCGGGGATATAATACATATTGGCAACGCAATGCTCAAACCCGCCCACAACAAACAGCAAAATCGGGAAGAAAATTGCCCCAATTTTGCCCGCTACGTCGGTTGCGCCGTATGCCATCAATACGGTTGCGCATACAATAATATTGCAAGCAATGCCCGAAACAAAGGCATTCACCACCGAAAGGCTTAACTTGCCGTATGCCACCTTAATGGCATAGGCACCAAGCAGCCCGCCGCTGATTTCTTGTTGCCCACTAAAGGCGACAAGGCAAACGACAAGCAATGCGCCCAGAAAATTGGCAAAGAAAATAATGGTCAATTTTTTTGCCATGGTCAGCACGCTGTATTTGCCGTGCATGACCCCTAAAATCATCAAGCAATCGCCAGTGAATAGCTCACCCCCTACTAGGACAATCAGCATTAGTCCCACCGGGAACACCATGCCCGCTGCCAGTTTTGCAAGCCCTGCATCGGCAATGGCATGGCTTGCAACCATGCTGCAAGCAGCGCCAAAGCCAACAAACATCCCTGCGAAAATGCCAAGTAAAAAGAGGGTGGTTTTGTTTGCGTTTGCCTTTTTTATGCCCGCCTTGGTATAGCCATCGGCGAGTTCCTTTGAGGTTCTGAAATTGTTTGCAATCGTTGCCATAATCGTCCTTTTCTGCTTCGTGTTGCCGCGCAGGGCGGCAGGGTGATATCCTTCGTTTAACGTGGGGGAAACGCACCGCATTTTTGAGAAAATACGATACATCGATAAAACATATTGTTTTAGTATGATTTATGCCTGTGGTAGTATAGCACAGTAAAGTGGGAAAAACAATCTGGAAGGGGAGAAAAAACAAAGAAAATTTTCAGTAAAAAACCGCAAAACTCTTGCTATTCAGCGCGTGGCATGCTATCATAATAAAAAAGGGAGTAGCTCACGCATGCGTGGAGTATAGTCGTCAGTACGATGAAAACCGCAAGGTCTTTCATCCGGCTTATTCTGAAAGTAGCAAGACTTTTTATTGCCGTAGGTGCAGTAAAAAGGGCTTGCTTTTTTTATTGGTACGGCTTATGCACTGGGTGAAATCGTGTTGATCGCGCCCCTTGTTGCAGCCGTACTGCGCCTTCACTCTCGATAGTGCTAAGTGCAATTGTTTGCCTTGGCGAAAGAAAGGAATTTGAATTTATGTTAGCAGTTGTTATGTTACTCGCGGGCTTTGCGCTTCTGGTTTGGGGCGCAGACCATTTTGTGGCGAGCGCTTCTATCTTGGCGCGCAAGCTCGGTGTGCCCGCACTGATTGTCGGCTTAACGGTGGTTGCCTTTGGCACTTCTGCGCCTGAGCTTACCGTCAGCGTCACGGCAGGGCTCAACCAAGCGAACGAAATCGCCATCAGCAACGTCCTTGGCTCAAACCTCTTTAACCTGCTGCTTGTGGCAGGTGGCAGTGCTTT
>JAWXUQ010000133.1:0-3089 GCA_044426225.1 Faecalibacterium sp.
AGATACAGTGGTTATTTTGGTCTTTGTGCGTTCACCAAGATAAAAACTGTGGATTTTCCGAAAAAATCATAGAAACGCAAAATGAAACGGGCAAAACCTCAGTTATTAGAGGTTGCCTAAGGTTTTAAAAGAGCCTGTGCTAGAGGAAGCAAATGTTGTAGAAATTGAGCCACAAACAGAACAAATCAATTTGTTTGCTTTCCAAAATGAGATTGAGCAAGCTACGTTACTAGATGATGATAGTGATGGATTTATTACTGGAGATGAAGAAGTATTCACACCTAAACTTGCAGTTGGAACAAGAGTTTATTATGAAGATAGAGTGCTAGAAATATTAGATTATTTGTATGATGGCAATACAGTAGAGATTGGAGATATTGAGCAATTAAAAGGACTTAACACTTTTAAAGCGCGAGAAAGAGTACCTGCTACATTCCTAGATAAATGCACAGTCATGGAAAATCATTATTCAGATGGCGAACTTGCAAATCTAATTGTAGATGCAGCTGAGAATGAAGATAAAAGCAAAGAAACACTAGAAACAATTAAAGCTGCTTCCATTATCAATCAAACAGAGCAAGCATTTAATCACAATTTAGCAATGGATTTTATAGATAGAGTACAGAGTGGTACGTTAAATTATAGTTACTCACCCGAACATAATCTATATGACGGTGGTGCAAAAACCAAGTGTAAAGCTAATATCGAAGCGATTAAACTCTTGAAACGATTAGAAGAAACCTCTCAACCTGCAACAAGCGAACAGCAAATTATTTTAGCCGGATATGTTGGCTTCGGCGGCCTTGCAAATGCACTTACTCCAAATAAATCTGGTTGGGAAAGTGAGTATGCAGAAATTAAAGCACTTCTAACGGAAGCGGAATTCAAGTCAGCCGAAGAAAGCACAACTACAGCATATTTTACAGAGCAAATGATTATTGAAAATATTTACAAAGCACTTAGTAGGTTTGGTTTTCGAGGTGGTAATATCCTAGATCCAGCGATGGGAACAGGCAACTTCTATTCGGCACTCCCAGAGAATATGAAAGATAGCAATTTGTTTGGTGTAGAGCTTGATTCTATTACAGGTCGTATTGCACAGAAATTATATCCAACAGCAGAGATTGAGCTAAAAGGATTTGAAGAAACAAACTACCCAGACCAATTTTTTGATGTAGCGATTGGTAATATACCCTTTAATAATATTCAACTTAGCGATAAAAGATATGATAAATATAACTTTAAAATCCACGACTATTTTATAGCAAAATCTTTGGATAAGGTTCGCCCCGGTGGTGTTGTAGCGTTTATCACTTCAAAAGGCACACTCGATAAGGCAAATCAAAACGTGCGAAAATATATTGCACAGAGAGCAGAACTCATAGGAGCAATTCGACTTCCTAATACAGCATTTAAACAGGTGGCTGGAACAGAAGTTACGTCGGATATTCTATTCTTCCAAAAACGAGAACGAGATATTGTACCAAATGAAGAAAACACTCCTTGGCTTGCTGTTTCAAGAGATGATAATGATATTCCAATGAATCAGTATTTTATAGACCACCCAGAAATGATACTCGGTGAAATGGTGTTTGACGAGAGTATGTACGGGAGTGATAAAACTACAGCGTGCCACGCAATTCAAGGAGATGATTTATCGGATAGACTAGACCAAGCAATTCATTATTTAGATTGTAACTATGAAGAAGCCACTTCGGAATTTGAAGATGAAAAAGAAAGCTCAAAGGATGGTGGTGTCCCTGCATTGCTGCACCATCTGCAAAAAGCCTTTTTCAAATGCCTTATTGCAATGCGCTAAAACAAACGCATTGTATTCCCCTGCCATTTTACATAGCGCAAGTGGGATTTCATCATCATATTGTAGCCCGTGTAGTGCCTTGGCCTGTGCGCCATCATGCCCAATGAGCAGTTCTCCAAAGCCGAAAAAGCCTTTTTCTAGGCAGGCACAACCATACACTAAACCTTGCTTTGTATACGAAAAATCGCAAGCGAGGGGCACGACTAAATCTGGATATGCCTGATACCACTGCCATATTGTATCATCGAATCCTTTTTCACCCAGCCCATTGTGACCAAAGAGCACGATTTTTTCGATTTGCAGAGTGTTTGCGCTGCGGCGTAGCGCATTAAAATCATTTTCTTGATACGAACAGTGGCGATGACAATCTATCTTTTTCAATGCACGCCTCCTGTTTTTTCTACATTTTATTTACACTTCATCTTCTAACAAAATACCAGGGCCATACGGCGCAAGGCTTACCATGATGTATGGACAGGTTGCGTTATCATGGGTAGCCTTTGCGAACTGCCAGATTTTTTTGCACATCTCTTTTACGACAGGCGCATATGCCTTGTCTTCAATGAGATTATGCATCTCGTCTGGGTCGTTCTTTAAGTCATACAGTTCATCATAATCGAATAGATTGAGGATATATTTCCACTCATGGCTCCAGACAGCACGTTGCATCCCATAAACTTCGTTACCGTTGGTCTGGGTGAATAGCTCTGTGCGCCAGCCTGCTGGGGTTGGCAAAGATACAGGTGCTGCCGCTGCATTTCGCGTGATTGGCAAGAGTGCGCCATGCGCTATTTCAGCTTGTGTTTTTGTTTGTTGCACTTGCGCACTCATCTGCACTTGTTGCGCTGCCATCTCTATAAATGGCACCAGTGAACGCCCCACCATTGGTGGGATATCTTGCTTTGCTACCCCAGCTAGCTCTAAAATTGTAGGTGCAAAATCTGCGATAGACACCAGTGCATCGCTGGTGCTGTGGGTGGCAATATCGCCACCGCCAAGCATGGTGCAGATGTTATACGCCTCTTGAAAGCAAGGCAAGCCCTTTGCCCAAAGCCCATGTGCACCAAGGTAATCGCCGTGGTCGGTGAGGTAAAGCACATAGGTGTTTTCTAGCTCTCCTGTTTCGGTTAGGGTATCAATCAATTTGCCAAAGAGGCTATCCTCAAAGCTGACAAAGGCAAGGTAGCGGCGCATGCTTTCGATTTGTTCTTCTCGTGTTAAATCAAAGCGGTCACGAGTGCGTCGGTAAAGGTTTGGTTTGTCGCGCAGA
>JAWXUQ010000044.1:0-20156 GCA_044426225.1 Faecalibacterium sp.
GTATTTTGTTTTTTCATCAACTCAATTATACCACAAAAAACAAGGACTTTGCGCTGTTTTCAACGTAAAGTCCTTGTTTTTTTGTGGAGCTATTTCGTCACAGCCCCATCAAGTTTAGTTTGTTTTGCGTGAGAGTGTTTGTTTTACATTTGCTTTTCCAGAGCACACTGCGTAAATATATCTAAGCGAGATGGTTTTACTTCGCATCCCAAAGTGGACATGGATAGAGCCCTGCTTCTGTTTTTTCGGCAATTGCCTGCATAACGGTGGCTTTATCTTCTTGATAGGTGACGCCATACCATTTATCATGGCTCGTTAAAACTTTTACCGTTGCCTTTTTTTCTGCCAAAAGCTCACTGACAACAGAAGGTAGATAATACTCTGCTTTCATTGGGTTTTGCGCCAACGCATTGTCTAAGAACAGGGGAAAACGTTCAATCGTTTCATCGACAAAGCTACGCGTGAAGCCCCAAAGATTCATGCTTACGATGGTATCTTCTGGGAGAATGAATTCTTCGCCACCAAAGGTAGACACCAACCCGCGATCAGTTGTTTCGATATGGGTGTGTTCGGTTACGCTTCTTAAATGATGATGTTCGCTTGGCACACAAACTCCACGTGACACATAACCATTTTCACTGACGGTGTTTTTCAAGAGGAAGCCAACCATTGCATACTTATAAGGAAACCCTTCCGTAGGAGTAGCAATCAAGAAGTTATAAATGGTAGCGAAGGCTTCGGGGCCGTAGTAATCGTCTGCGTTGATGACGGCAAAGGGGGCATCAATTGCATCGCTTGCTGAAAGGATTGCGTGGCTTGTGCCCCAAGGTTTTACACGTCCCTCTGGGCAGTTGTAGCCTGCGGGCAAATTTTCTATCTGTTGGTAGCTGTATCGAATTTCCATCTCGCTTTTTGCAACACGTGCGCCGACAGTTTCTTTAAAAGCTGTTTCGATTTCGTGCTTGATGATAAAAACAACGGTTTCAAAACCTGCGCGTCGTGCATCAAATAAAGAATAATCTAAGATTGCTTCGCCGTGCTTGCCCACGGGATCAATTTGTTTTAGTCCGCCGTAACGGCTGCCCATGCCGGCAGCCATTACCACTAGAATTGGTTTTTTCATGAAAAATCTCCTCTGTGTTTTCAGCAATGGGGATATTACCCACGCTTATGTATTTTCTTATTATAACAAAAATATCTTGTTGTGACAAGATTTTCGTGACACAACAAGATAAGAACGAATGTGCTTGTATTACGAATTCACTAGATGTTATACAGAAAGCCCGAAGGTTTGTTGTAGCACATCCTCGACACATTCGCAGCGTAGTTGCGCCGTTTCTTGCACAGCAGGATCTGCATTTTCCATAACATATGAAACCCCAGCAAAGCGGAACATGCCGATATCGTTAAAATTATCGCCGAATACCATAGTATCGCGTGGTGCAATGCCACAGGCCTTGGTTAGTTGTGATAAGCCGATGCCTTTGTGCGCTAGGGTGAAGTCAAGCCATTGCTTGCCCGCGATTGCTACATTTAAATGCTTTTCCCACACTGGTGCAAAAATTGGTGCGTAGGGGGCTGCACCTTTTTGGCAGTAAATTGAAATTTTAATAATTTCTTTGGGCAGTTCACGCGCATCCTTTACAATGGTGTATCGATTGTTATTTACTTGCAGTGCTTCTTCTAACGCGGTGCAGTTGCCGTCGAATATGTAGCAAGCATTGGTACCAGAAACGAGTGCCTCGCAATCTGGTTCTGCGTTAATTTGCGCTACAAGCTGCAACGCATCTTGATAATCAATTAATGTTTGCCCGACAACTTTATCTTTATAATATACAATTGAGCCATTTTCACAAACATACGCAATATCATCAATGACAGGTGCAAATAGGCGGCGCAAACTTTGATATTGCCTGCCGCTTGCTGCACAAAAAAGAATACCTTTTTCTTGTAATTCGCGAATTTGTGTAAAAAGCCGTTCACTAATGGCGCTGCCTTGTGTTGGCAATAAGGTGCCATCTAAATCACTTGCTATTAATCGAATCATACGATCTCCTATCTACTGCCAGGGATATCTTTCGTTTGTTTTCATCTTGAAAATTTCTTCCTAGCGTATTGTAACACATTTTCACGTCAATGCAAGAAATCTTGCACTAAAAAACCATAAAAAAATAACATATATCACAAAACAACATTCAATAACAATGAAAGCCACATAAATATAAGGCTTTTTATGTGATTTTTATTGACTTTTGAAAAGAAGGGTCGTATAATGAGGGCAATGACACAAAGACACTATTTGCGAATAAAAGTCAACGAAATACCAAAGGGGAACAAAGTATGGCTACATATTATACAAAGGACTTACCGAAAACAGCACGCATAGGTAAATTGGTAGAAGATTTATATGCGAAAATGCCGGAAATCGAATCAGCACGTGCACAGCTTGTCACGGAATCCTATCGCGAAACAGAGCACGAACCAATCATTGCCCGCCGTGCTAAAGCATTTGCTCATATCTTGAAAAACATCCCCATCATTATTCGTGATGGGGAACTTGTGGTTGGTAGCAGTACACTTGCACCACGTGGCTGTCAGACATTCCCTGAGTTTTCGTATGAATGGCTAGAAGCAGAATTCGATACTGTTGAAACCCGCAGCGCAGACCCGTTTTTTATTGCAGAGAAAACAAAAGCGGAGCTAAAAGCGGTGAACCAATACTGGAAAGGCAAAACCACTAGCGAACTAGCGACTTCCTTTATGGCGCCAGAAGCACTAGCGGCAATGGAAGAAAATGTATTCACTCCGGGTAACTATTTTTATAATGGTGTCGGGCATATCTGTGTGCAGTATGATAAGGTGCTTGCAATTGGGTATGAAGGCATCATTGCCCAAGCAAAGGAACACCTTGATAACTGTAAGATTGGAGATGCGGACCACGCAAGTCGCACTGCGTTCTTAAAAGCAGTGATTTTAAGTTGTGAAGCAGTGATTGGGTATGCAAATCGGTATGCTGAACTTGCAACGAAGATGGCAGTGACTTGCACAGATCAAACGCGCCGTGCAGAATTAACACAGATTGCAAAGCACTGTGCAGTAGTGCCCGCAAAAGGCGCAAAAAACTTCTGGGAGGCCTGCCAGAGCTTTTGGTTTGTACAGCAGCTTATCCAAATGGAATCCAGTGGGCATTCTATTTCCCCAGGGCGTTTTGATCAATATATGTACCCTTATTATAAAGCGGATTTGGATGCAGGGCGCATTACCCGCGAAGCTGCACAGGAACTTGTCGATTGTATTTGGGTGAAGCTCAACGATTTAAATAAATGCCGCGATGCGGGTAGCGCAGAGGGGTTTGCGGGGTATAGTTTATTTCAAAACCTAATTGTAGGCGGGCAAACAGTAGATGGTGTGGATGCAACCAATGATTTGTCTTTTATTTGTATTTCAGCGTCAAAGCATGTGTTCTTGCCTATGCCATCGCTTTCTATCCGTGTATGGAATGGCTCACCCCATGATTTGTTGATGAAGGCGGCAGATTTAACACGTACAGGTATTGGCTTGCCTGCTTATTATAACGATGAAGTTATCATCCCAAGCATGATGAATCGTGGAATTTCGCTTGCAGAAGCGCGCGATTATTGCATTATCGGCTGTGTGGAACCGCAGAAAGGCGGCAAAACAGATGGTTGGCATGATGCGGCATTCTTTAATATGTGCCGTCCGTTAGAGCTTGTATTTTCAAATGGTTATTCAAATGGCAAGTTAATCGGTGTAGAAACAGGAGATGTATCACAACTTACTACCTTTGAAGCGTTTTTCGATGCTTACCAAGCACAGATGAATTATCAGATTTCACTTCTTGTGAATGCTGACAACGCAATCGATATGGCGCATGCTACACGCTGCCCATTGCCATACCTTGCATGCATGGTAGATGATTGCATGGCGCGTGGTAAAACCGTGCAAGAAGGCGGCGCAGTTTACAACTTTACTGGTCCACAGGGCTTTGGTATCGCAAACGTCGCCGATGCTATGTATGCCATTCGCACTCTCGTATTTGAAGAAAATCATTTTACTTTAGCAGAACTGAAAAAAGTGCTTGCATTAAACTACGGTAAGGGTTTTGATGAAATCACTGTTAGCGAAATGACAGGACAGATTATCAAAGAACTAACTGCAGCGGGGCGCACGGTAAGCGAAACAGAAATTGCATCCATTGCGACCGCAATTTTAACCACCAAACTGCCTGCGGCAGACCAAGCGCTTTGTGATCGTATTTTCAAATTACTTGATGACGCACCGAAGTTCGGCAATGATATTCCAGAGGTGGATGCCTTAGCGCGTGAGGTTGCCTATACGTATACAAGACCAATGGAACATTATCAAAATCCACGTGGCGGACAGTTCCAAGCGGGGTTGTATCCTGTTTCGGCAAATGTGCCCCTAGGTGCGCAAACAGGTGCCACACCAGATGCGCGTTTGGCGCACATGCCAGTGGCAGATGGTGTTTCACCCTCAGCTGGTCGCGATGTAAAAGGCCCCACGGCAGCTTGTAATTCGGTTGCAAAACTTGACCACGGCATTGCCTCAAATGGTACCTTGTTTAACCAAAAGTTCCATCCATCGGCATTGAGCGGTGTATCTGGGCTAGAAAACTTTGTCTATATGATTCGTGCCTTCTTTGATCAGAAGGGGATGCACATGCAGTTCAATGTAGTTGACCGCGACACCTTATTGGAAGCGCAAAAAAATCCGGATAAGTATAAGCACTTAGTGGTGCGTGTGGCAGGGTATAGCGCGCTGTTTACAACGCTCTCTCGTTCGCTGCAAGATGATATCATTCGTCGTACGGAACAAGGGTTCTAATCGCTAAGAATAATGCAGGAAAAGGAGGCGGTTGCTTGGATTACTTACAAACAAAGGGACGCATTTTTAATATTCAGCGTTACTCTATCCACGATGGTAAAGGCATCCGTACCATTTTGTTTTTAAAGGGGTGTGCACTGCGGTGCCGTTGGTGTTGTAACCCAGAATCGCAATCATATGAAATTGAAACGCGTATGATTGACGGGAAACCAGTCTTGGTGGGAGAAGATACTACCGTTGCACAGGCGATGGCAACAATCGTGCTCGACCGTGCATATTATCGCCGTAGTGGCGGCGGGCTGACTCTTTCGGGTGGCGAATGCTTGTGTCAACCAGAATTCACCCGTGACGTGTTACGCGCAGCGAAAGAAGCAGGTATTTCTACCACAATCGAAAGTATGGGGTATGCCCAGTGGCAGACGATTGTAGAGATTTTGCCATATCTTGATTGCTATTTAATGGATATCAAGCACATGAACACTGAAAAGCACAAAACCTTTACGGGGAAAAGCAACGGATTGATGTTGCAAAATGCGCGAAAAA
The DNA here is from genome assembly GCA_044426225.1 of Faecalibacterium sp. Lineage (GTDB taxonomy): Bacteria > Bacillota > Clostridia > Oscillospirales > Ruminococcaceae > Faecalibacterium. The sequence goes on from JAWXUQ010000044.1 coordinate 5,410, forward strand.
TTGCAGAAAGCGGGCAAACGGAATTGATTATTCGTGTGCCAGTGGTGCCGACCTTTAATGATACCCCTGCGGAAATCATTGAGATTGCGCGGTTTGCGAATAGCTTGCCTAATGTCAAACAGTTGCATTTGTTGCCGTATCATCGACTAGGGCAAGATAAATACGAGCAATTAGGTCGAGATTATACGCTTGCAAATATTATGCCGATGGAATTATCACAAATTGAAGCATTGCGGCAAGCAGCACAAAACGTATTTCAAGGCATTTGCCAGATTGGAGGGTAACGATGAATAGCGAAGTAAAACAACGCATTGTACAAGAATTAGTACCAGGTAAACAAATTACACTTGCACATATTATTGCAAACCCAGATGTCATTTTGCTTAAAAAGTTAGGGATGGCAGGGGATAAAACGGCACCAAAAGCGGCAATCGCTGTGTTAACGGTTACTCCAGCAGAAACTGCAATTATCTTAGCAGATATCGCAATCAAGGCAGCAGGGGTAAACCTAGGGCATTTAGATTGCAGTGAAAATGGCTCTTTGATTGTAACCGGAACCGTTTCAGAAGCAGAGGCTTCAGTGGCTGCTATTTTGGAATATGCGAAAAACACTTTGCGCTATGAGGTTTGTGACGTTACCAGAACATAAGAATTTGTGCAACCTCACATAAAACAACGAAAAACTTATACAAAACGGAAAAAACAACAGCGTGACAAGTGGCAATCGCATAAAAACCACAATAAAACAATTCAAAAGCAACAGAAAATCACAAAAAGTTGTTGACTTTGGTTTGGTTGAGGTGTACAATAGCATTGTAGACCAAAACAAACAAAGGTATCATACATATAAACACCACATAAACACAGGAGGCAAGCAATGCTGAACGAGTACGAAATCAAAAAACAAATTTGCGAAATTGGCAAACGCATCTATGACCGTAACATGGTTGCAGCAAACGATGGTAACATCTCTGTAAAACTGAATGACAATGAGTTTTTGTGCACCCCAACTGGTGTTTCCAAAGGCTTTATGACACCTGATTACATCTGCAAAGTGGATGCAAAGGGTAATGTTATTCAGGCTAACAAAGGGTTTAAACCTTCGTCTGAAATCAAAATGCACATGCGCGTTTACGAAAAACGCCCTGATGTAGGTTCGGTAGTGCATGCACATCCTACCTTTGCAACTAGCTTTGCAATCGCAGGTATTCCACTGACTCAACCTATCATGCCAGAAGCAGTTATCGCACTTGGCTGTGTGCCCATCGCTGAATACGGCACACCTTCCACCATGGAAATTCCCGATAACCTAGAAAAATACCTACCTTACTACGATGCAGTATTGCTAGAGAGCCACGGCGCACTTACTTGGAGTGTTGACCTGCTTTCTGCTTATCATAAAATGGAATCTCTTGAGTTCTATGCTGAATTGCTTTACAAATCTAAAGCACTTGGTGGTCCTAAAGAATTCGACAAACCTACCATTGAAAAACTCTATGAAATCCGTCGTCAGATGGGTCTTCCTGGCAAACATCCCGCTGATTTGTGCCAGAACAAGGGTACCACTAACTGCCACAACTGCGGCAGTAGCTGCTCTGGTAGCTGTGGTTCCAACGGTAACGGTGTTGGTAGTGTAAACGCAGCGGGCGGTGCTGTATCGCCTGAAGTTGTTGCTGAAATTACCAAAAAGGTGCTTGCACAGCTAGGCATGTAAGGAGAAATGTTATGGCAATCCAACAATCTATGATCGAGGATATTGTCAAACAAGTCGTCGCACAATTAGATAATGCACCTGCAACAGTTGCTTCGGCATCTGGGCAGCATGGTGTTTTTGCAGATATGAATGATGCGGTCGCCGCAGCAAAGAAGGCGCAAAAGGTAGTGCATACCATGAGCCTTGCACAGCGTGAAAAAATCATCACCAATATTCGCAAAAAGACCAGAGAAAATGCAGAAAAACTTGCCCGTATGGGTGTAGAGGAAACTGGCATGGGTAACGTGCCACATAAAATTCTGAAACACCAACTGGTAGCGGAAAAAACTCCTGGCACCGAAGATATCACTACCACTGCATGGTCGGGTGATTATGGTTTAACCCTCATTGAAATGGGTCCTTTTGGTGTCATTGGTGCGATTACTCCTTGTACAAATCCGAGCGAAACAATTCTATGCAATGCGATGGGCATGATTGCAGCAGGGAACACCGTTGTGTTCTGCCCACACCCAGCCGCGGTAAAAACTTCACTTTACGCATTGCAACTTGTCAACGAAGCCTCACTTGAAGCGGGCGGCCCTGATAACGTGGCAGTCAGTGTAGAAAACCCAACGATGGATGCAAGCGCAGTCATGATGAAGCATAAAGATATCTCGTTGATTGCAGCCACGGGCGGTCCTGGCGTAGTGACTGCGGTGCTTTCCTCTGGTAAGCGTGGCATTGGCGCAGGCGCTGGTAACCCACCTGCACTGGTGGATGCAACCGCCGATATTCAAAAAGCTGCAAAAGATATCGTGGATGGCTGCACTTTTGATAATAACTTGCCCTGCATCGCAGAAAAAGAAGTGGTCGCAGAAGAAAGTATTATTGATGAGCTAATGTACTATATGGAACGTGAGCAAGGCTGCTATGTCATTGACGAAGTGCAGCAACGCAAACTAACCGATGTTGTACTGGCAAAAGGTGCCCTTAACCGCAAGTGTGTCGGTCGCGATGCTAAAACCTTACTTGGTATGATTGGTGTTGATGCACCCCAGGGTACGCGTTGCATTATTTTTAAAGGACCTGAAACACATCCTCTGATTGCAGAGGAATTGATGATGCCAATCTTAGGGGTTGTGCCTGCACGAGATTTTACGGATGCACTAGAAAAATCTGTACTATTAGAGCAGGGTAATCGCCATTCTGCACATATTCATTCTAAGAATATTGACCACATTACAGAGTACGCAAAGGCCATAGACACTGCCATCTTGGTGAAAAATGCACCATCTTACGCAGCACTTGGTTTTGGTGGCGAAGGGTATTGTACCTTTACCATCGCAAGTCGCACTGGCGAAGGACTTACGAGCACAAGTTGCTTTACCAAGCGCCGCCGCTGTGTCATGTCCGAACGTTTGTGTATTCGATAGGAGAGTAAACAATGGATGCAATTAATATTGAACAAATCGTCCAACAGGTTTTGGCGGATATGAACGGCTATTCGGCACCTAGTGTTGCCCCTTCGGCATCTCGCGTCATTCCTAAAACTGCACATGTAGCCATGCTAACCGCACTTGAAAACTATGAAATCAAAGAATATCCCATGCCAGAAGTTGGCGATGACGATATCCTAGTCAAAGTAGAAGGCTGTGGCATTTGTGGCACCGATGCACATGAATTTAAACGTGATCCATTCGGGTTAATTCCTGTGGTTCTCGGTCACGAAGGCACTGGCGAAATTGTCAAAATGGGCAAAAATGTCCAGAAAGACAGTGCTGGAAAATCACTCGCACTTGGTGATAAAGTGGTTTCGTGCATGATTTTCAAAGACAACCCAGATATCACCATGTTTGATTTAAATAAACAAAATGTTGGTGGTGCCGATGTATATGGTTTGTTACCAGATGATGATGTACATCTAAACGGTTGGTTCGCAGATTACATTTTAATTCGTGGCGGTTCTACCATCTTTAATGTAAGTGATCTTGACCTTTACTCGCGTATCTTAATTGAGCCTTGTGCTGTTTTAATCCACGCAGTAGAACGCGCAAAAACCACAGGTATCCTTCGCTTTAATAGTCGTGTGGCTGTACAGGGTTGTGGTCCAATTGGTTTGATCTGTATTGCGATTTTACGTACCATGGGTATTGTAAACATTACAGCAGTGGATGGCGAGCAAAAACGTCTTGACTTTGCAAAGAAACTTGGCGCAAACCAAACGGTGAATTTCAAAGACCATAAAGGTATTGAAGCGCTTGCTGGTGCAGTAGAAGCAAGTTTTGGCGGATATCCTGCTGACTTTGCATTCCAGTGCACAGGTTCCCCGATTGCACATGCTAACATTTATAAATTTATTCGCAACGGCGGCGGCTTATGTGAGCTTGGCTTCTTTATCAATGGTGGTGATGCAACAATCAACCCTCACTTTGACCTTTGCTCGAAAGAAATCACTTTGGTGGGTAGTTGGGTATACACCCTTCGTGATTATGTCACAACCTTTGATTTCCTTAAGAGTGCAAAGCAATTGGGCTTGCCAATGAATGACCTTATCACTGATACCTTCTCGCTTGATAAAATCAACGAAGGTCATCAGACAAACCTTGCGATGACGGGTCTTAAAATTGCAATTATCAACGAATAAGATTGCAATTTGAGAGGAGCGTGACACAATGGGTGAAGCCGTAGGAATTTTAGAGGTTTTCGGGTTAGTTTGTGCGTTTTTATCTGCGGATGCAGGTTGCAAAGCGGCAAATGTGCGCCTTGAAAACTTCGATAAAAATAAACCAGGTAATGCGGATGCATTGCCAGTGCCACTGCTTGTAACCATCAAGTTCCGTGGTAGTGTTTCGGACGTAGAAGCTGCAATGGTTGCCGCTGAGGCAGTTGCAAATGCCCATACGGGTGTTGTACAAAAGCACATCATTGCGCATCCTACCGAAGACACTGAAAAGATGTTAAAGCTCAGTGCCTTTGATAAAAATTAAGGGTTATCGCTTTTCATTTCAATAAACAAAAATCATTACATCAACAATAACAAACAAATTTACGGAGGATTTTATTATGGCACAGGAAGCATTAGGTATGGTAGAAACCCGCGGTCTAACCGCAGCAATCGAAGCAGCAGACGCAATGACTAAATCTGCCGAAGTTGTACTTGTAGGCACCGAAAAAATTGGTAGCGGTCTTGTAACCGTTATGGTTCGTGGCGATGTTGGCGCAGTAAAAGCTGCTGTTGAAAGCGGCACTGCAGCAGCAAGTAAACTAGGTGAACTTGTAGCAGCACACGTTATTCCCCGTCCCCATGGCGATGTAGAGAAAATTTTGCCTTCCATCAAATAAGATAGGAGCGATTACAAATGGGTAAATCTTACGGCTTTGTAGAAATTCCGGGCGTAGTAGCTGCAATGGATGTGCTAGATGTTATGTGCAAAAGTGCAGATGTTACCCTTGCTACATGGGAGCGTAAACTAGGTGGCCGTTTGGTTACGCTCGTGGTACAAGGCAATGTAAGTTCTGTGACCCAAGCGGTAGAAGCTGCACAGGCACAGAACATCAAAAAGCCTGTGTCGGTGGGTGTGCTCGCAAACCCACATGAAGAAATCGTACGGCTTGTAGAAAAAAGCGCAAGTCGCTTTTCGTAAGAAAGGCAGAGAAGAACGATGAACACAAAACCAGTAAAACCGGCAGGTAAAGCACCCGCCGCACGTACTACGGCAAAAGCCGCAGTAGTAAAAACACCAAAAACGGAGGAAAAAAAGATGGCATTAGAAGCATTAGGCATGATCGAAACCCGCGGTTTGATTGCAGCAATTGAAGCAGCGGACGCAATGTGCAAAGCAGCAAACGTTACCCTTGTAGGCACCGAAAAAATCGGCAGTGGCCTTGTAACCATTATGGTTCGTGGCGATGTTGGCGCAGTAAAATCCGCCGTAGAAGCTGGTTCTAGCAGCGCTTCTCGTCTTGGCGAATTGGTTGCAACTCATGTAATTCCTCGTCCTCATGGCGACGTTGAAATGATCCTACCAAAAGCAAGCGTTTAAGTTTTAAGACAGCTCATACCTCGTTCGCCGTGCGTGCGAGCGGGGTATTTGTTTTTTAAAAGATAAGGTGTATTATGGAAGCAAAAGATATTCAATATATCACAAAACTAGTGGTAGAAGCACTGGAACAGCAGCAGGGCTGTGTAAGCGATAAAATTCCTGTTGGTATTTCGGCGCGCCACATTCACCTAACGCAAAAAGATGTAGATGTTTTATTTGGCGCTGGTTATCAGCTTACCAAGAAAAAAGACTTGATGGGCGGGCAGTATGCTGCAAATGAAACAGTGCTTGTCATCAGCCCACGCATGAAAATCATGGAAAATGTGCGCGTGCTTGGACCTGTGCGTAAGGCTTCGCAACTTGAAATTTCTGCAACCGATGCAATGAAACTTGGGGTAAAGGCACCTTTGCGTGATTCTGGTGATACAGCCGCTAGCGCAGGCGTTACACTTGTTGGCCCATCTGGTACCGTTACCCTAGCAGAGGGCTGTATTGTGGCAGCGCGGCATGTACACATGTCACCTGCGGATGCTACACGTTTAAATGTGCGTGATGGTCAGATGATTTCGGTGCGCTTTGCAGGCAATCGCCCAACCGTATTTGAAGATGTAAAGGTACGCGTTGATGCGAGTTTTACCCTAGAAATGCACATTGATACAGATGAAGCAAATGCAGTAGGTTTAAAACCTGGTGGATATGCAGAACTTGTGCGTTAACTGATTGAAACAGAAAAGGAGCTCATTGTGATTGTAGGCAAAATTGTAGGTAGCGTGATTTCTACCCGTAAAAATGAAAATTTAGTTGGTAGCAAATTCATGATTGTTGAACCAGTTTCGGTTATGTCACAAACAGGTGCGCAACTTGTCGCGGTGGATACCATCGGCGCAGGTATTGGTGAACTTGTGCTTGTGAGCATGGGCACTGCCGCTCGTTTGGCATGTGATAACCACACCATGCCCGTGGATGCTGCAATTGTTGGCATTGTAGATGATGATTGCAATAAATTTTAAGTGTTAAAGGCAGGTTTTCATGGAACTACAAGCGTTACGTGCTTTGTTACAAGAAAAAGGCATCGTGGGTGCGGGTGGCGCAGGCTTTCCCACCTATGCAAAGCTAAGCGAAAAAGCGGACACAATCGTGCTGAATTGCGCAGAATGTGAGCCGTTATTAAAGCTGCATCAGCAACTATTAGAGCAACATGCCCCGGAAATACTATCGACTATCACCATAGTTGCCACGGCGATGGGTGTAGAAAACGTTATTATCGGGGTAAAACGAGAATATGAGAGTACGGTGCAGGCAGTCAAAGAACAACTGTCGGGTTATCCGAACATCAAACTTTGTTTGCTTGATAGCGTGTATCCCACAGGTGACGAAGTCGTATTGATTTACGAAACAACTGGTCGCGTTGTTCGACCAGGGGGCTTGCCTATTGAGGCAGGTGTGGTTGTGTTTAATGCGGAAACGATGTATAATACTTACTGTGCAATCGATCATCAAAAGCCAGTTGTGGATAAGCGCATCACCATCACAGGTGAAGTTGCGAACCCAATCAGCGTGAAAGTGCCACTTGGCATGACGATGGAGGAAGTTGTCGCACTTGCAGGTGGGGTAACGGTGAAAGATCCTGTTTATCTCATCGGTGGTTCAATGATGGGACGAATTGGCTCTGCCAAGCAACCTGTCACCAAGACAACCAATGCAATTATCGTGTTACCGTCTGAGCATAACTTGGTGCTCAGTCGTACCGCAAGTAGTAGTATTCAGCTAAAACGTGCGGCATCGATTTGCTGCCAGTGTCAATCTTGCACAGATTTATGTTCCCGCCATGCCTTGGGGCATCCGATTGAACCGCACCTGTTTATGCGGGCTGCTGCTAATCGTGATTTTTCAAACCAAGAGGTTTTCATCAACACCATGTTTTGTTCTGGGTGCGGGATTTGCGAGTTATACGCATGCCCACAAAGCCTTTCGCCACGCAGCTTGATAGCAACTTACAAAGCAGGTTTGCGTCAAGCAGGTGTGAAGGTACCCACAGATGTGGTTGCTGCAGATGTCGCCGAAAGTCGGCAATATCGCCTTATTCCAGAACAACGCCTAGAAGCACGCATTGGTTTAGGCAAGTACAAGCAAGAAGCTGTTTGCTGCAAAGTCCAGGCAAAACCTGAACGCGTTAAACTTTTATTTTCGCAACACATTGGTGCTCCCGCAGTGCCTATTGTCGCAAAGGGTGATGTTGTGAAAGCAGGGGATTTGCTTGCAAAGCAAGGTGATGGGTTAAGCGTGCCGGTACATGCATCTATTGATGGTACAGTACTAGATGTAACACCACAATTCGCCATTATTATAAAAAATTGAACCACTGAAAGGACGAGATGATTATGAGCAGAGCACTCGGCATGATTGAGTTTAAAACGGTTTCATCTGGTATTACGGTGGCCGATAAAATGGTGAAAACCGCGCAGGTAGAGATGATTCAGGGGGAAGCTGTTTGCCCGGGCAAATATATCGCGCTGTTTAAGGGGGATTTAAGTGCGGTGCAAGCTGCGGTTGAGGTTGCGGAAACAACAAGCTCTGATAACCTAATCAGCACTTTTGTGCTAGGTAACCCACACGAAGATATTTTCCCCGCTATTCATGGTACCACCAAGGTCGAAACCGTGCAGGCACTTGGCATTTTGGAAACATACGATGCTGCATCTATCATTGTTGCGGCTGACCTTGCAGCAAAAACAGCCGTGGTACATCTGATTGAACTACGCATCGCAAAAGGGATGTGCGGAAAATCATATATGCTTTTAACAGGCGAAGTCGCAGCAGTACAAGCCGCCATCGATCGCGCAAAACAAAGCGTTGGCGAAAAGGGCATGTATCTAGATTCGTCTGTCATTGCGCAGCCGGATATGCAGGTCTGCAAATCGATTTTATAACCCGTTTAATCAACGCAAGGAGAACCTACTATGCTTGCCCAAGAGAGAAGAAACCTTATTTTAGAGCGTCTGCAAGAGGAAAAACGCGTTGTCGTCAGTGCGTTAAGCCACGAGTATAGTGTATCGGAAGAAACCATTCGCCGCGATTTAGAACGTTTAGAAAAAGATGGTTTTGCGATTAAGAGCTATGGTGGTGCTGTGCTGAATGAAGACGTTAACATCGATATGCCGTTTAATGTGCGCAAAAAGCGCAATATTAGCGGCAAACAGAAAATTGCACGTATCGTGGAAAGATTAGTAGAGCATAACGAGCATATCACATTAGACGCAAGTTCCACTTCTGTGTTTATCGCCAAGGCATTGCGTGGTAAAAACAAACTGACCGTTGTGACGAACTCTTTGGAAGTTATGGTTGAGCTTTCTGACGTTCCTGATTGGAATATCATCTCGGTTGGTGGCAACCTACGCGAAGGCTATCTTGCTCTTGTGGGTTCTCGTGCACTCGATACATTTCGTGCGTATCATGTAGAAAAAGCCTTTGTTTCATGCAAAGGGCTTGATTTACAGGCGGGTGTCACGGATGGAAATGAAGATTTTGCGCAAGCAAAAAGTGTGATGCTCCAATCTGCAAAAGAACGCTATCTCGTAGTAGATAGCTCTAAGTTTGATGCAATTGCGTTTGCCCACATTGCAGATCTTACACAAATCACCGCAATTGTAACGGATGTCTGTCCGCCAGAGCAGTGGCTGCTCTATTGCGAACAAAATAATATCAAATGCTATTATGAAGAGTAACCCTTTGTAATTGCATTTTAAAAGGTGCCATTGGATTTTTGCGGTACATTCAAAACAACTTGAATGTACTATCAAAAATGCGGATGGCACCTTTTATGTTTTTATGAATATATCAAGTATAGGGGTGCTATGACTTTAGATAAGGAAACGTAAAGATTACTTCAGTGCCTTGCATCAGTTCGCTTTTAATCGAGCAGTCACCATTAATCATGATTTTCAATCGTTTTTGCAAGTTTGTCAGTGCAACGGATTTATTATTCTTTAAAATATCCGTATCAAAACCAACACCATTATCAGTGACAATGATTTGAATACAATCATCAAACTGTTTTGTTTTAACGATTATGGTTCCGGGCTTATCGGCTTTCCTTAATCCATGTATCATTGCATTTTCAACGATTGGTTGGATGGATAAAGGTGGGATAGAAAAATCTGTGACATCTAAATCAATTTGATAAGTAAAGGTATCTGGAAATCGCAATTTTTCGATCTGTAAAGATGCTTCTACAATTTGCAATTCTTTTTCAAAAGGGATGTTTTCATGTTCGGTAATAAGTTGCATATAAGAGCGCATGTATCGAGAGAAAACAGAGATGGCGTTATCCGCTTCTTTGGGGTCATATTTACACAAAGCACTTATCGTATTTAATGTGTTGAAAAAGAAATGCGCCTTAATTTCTTGAATTAAAGTAGTGTTTTGTAATTGATAGTAGTTTTTTTCTAGTTTGAGCTTTTCTGTATCAATTCTTGATTCGAAAAACAATGTGTTAAAATGATTGGCAACCAAATATACAAACAGTCCAAGCGTGCCCGCGACACCAATCAAATCAGTGCGTTGAGGTAGAAGGCATAATACAACGATTTCTGCAATTGCACCATAGAAAATAACGGATAAAGACGCAAATGGAAAACTCAGTGCACTTTTGCACGTGATGATGTGGTAGATGACTAAAACGATAGCAATTGCCGCGCCCACCGCAAAAACAAAATAGGTGAGGGGTAATAAATCCAAAAGCGAAACATGAAACACAAATTGCAGCGTCATTTGTAAGATGAAATTGCTCCAGGTTAAGTATCCCAAATAATTTATAATGCGGTTTCTTTTTTGGTATATTCGTTTTGTAAATTCGTATACCACCACAGGTAAAAACACCGCCATAAACATAGAAATTATATAAGAAAAGGCGGGTTTTTTAAAGATAAAGTTTAATATGCTACACATTGAAGCAAGCCATAGTGCCGTGCACAAATACAGATGACCAAGATAAAAGAAATAATTTCGCGTAAAAGGGCGCTTCCAAATAATTGTATTTGCATATGCAAATAGAGCCATGAAAAACACAAAGACAGCCCCGAAAATCCGAAATGCCTCGCAACTTAAAACAGTGATTAATGTCTCATTTTGATTTACGAGAAAGAGCTGATCGAGTGTAGCGGTGTATCGATTAGAAAAGTTGCTTGTCAGTTCAATTCTAATGGATTGCCCACTCATTTCGGCGGGAATTTTAATCGCGTTCCATTTGTTGCCTGGCGTTTTTAAAAATTCAAATTGCTCGTCCATCAAAAACGAATATATTTCAGTGTCATCTATGGATACACGCACTTCTAAATCTTTGCTATAAAAAAGCAGAATTTTATCATTGGTTATAACTGGGATTTCATTGGTCAGTATCAATGTTTCACCTTTTGCAAGGTTTTGGAATTCGCTGATGTTCGCGAGTGCGATTTCTTCTCCGGCAATTAGTTGCGAAAACCCGTCACCCCATGTCGTTTTTTCCCAGTCAAAATCATAAATATCGATTTGAGTTGTAGTAAACGTCAATGCAGCTGCAAAAAGCATCAATAAGATAGAAAATATTTTAATTTTTGAAACGAACGTCATTGTTTTAATTTTGCTTAGCATTTACAGTCTCCGTTAACAACTCAAAATAAAAGTGCGATAACACATTCAGTATATCATTTTTTTGTTGTTAAAACAAGAAGATGAGGTTCTTGGATGGCTAGATTGTCATATCCTGATTGTGTTATTAGTTGCACGAAGTGCATCTTAAATGAATGCAACAATTTTATCGCTATTTGGTCAGGCTTTTGGCAAAGTTGGTGTAATTGGTTTTAATGAAAGCCGGAATGCATTTAAAGAACTGGTCAATATTTAAGCAAATGATAACAACCACCGGAGAGGCTTCTGTGAAGAATGCTACAAAAAACGAAAGCGGTAATACAATCAAATAAATACTGATAAAATCGAGCATCATCATATAGCGCGTATTGCCAGAACCACGTAAGATGCCGATGTTGGTAGGCATCTGATAAGCTGTTACCAAAACGGTCGCGGTGAGTACATAAAGGAATGCGCGCGCCAATTCTTTGGATGCGGGGGAGAGGTTGTAGAGCGATAATACTGGATCGATGAGGATAAATAAAATGATACTGCAAAATATCCCGATACCTACAAATAAAATTTGTAATGTATGTGCATATTCTTTGAGCAAATCTTTTCTGCCCGCACCAATCGCTTTGCCCATGATAATGGCAGCAGAACTTGCCGCGCCAACAGCGGCCGTTTTAACAAGCAAAAATAAATTAGATGCAACACTATTTGCTGCAATTGCATTGCTAGACATGTGACCTAAAATGGCGGTTTGCGCAGCGGTGTTCACACCCCAAAGTGCCGACGCAAGAATAATAGGGAGAGAAATTTTAAAATATGAGCAAAAGATTTCTTGATTGAATGTAAAAAAATCTTTGATTTTTATGCAGAGTGTTTTTTCCTTGAAAACAAGATAAGCAATTAAAAATATTAGCTCGGTAATGCGTGCAACTAGTGTGCCAATAGCCGCACCGCGGATGCCGAGTTCTGGAAAACCGTAGCGACCATAAATGAGCACCCAGTTGATACCGCAATTCAAAATCAAACTTGAAACGGAAAGATAAAATGCAATTTTGACAATTTCAATGCTCCGCAAAAGAGCAAGCAATAATGCGGTAAAACAAAAGAAGATATAGGTAAAACGAATGGTAGAGAGATAAGCAACACCTTGTTCAACGATGGCGGCATCATCAGTAAAAACATGTAGCAGTGCATTAGGTAAGGCGCTTGACGTAATAAAAAAGATAGCCAAAATACACAACGAAAACAACATAGCGATAGCGGCATATTGCTTGATTTCTTTGGTTTTACGCTGTCCCCAATATTGACTGCCAAAAATCACAAGGCTGTCGCCAATACCAAGGAGTAACTGCTGATAGATAAATTGAATTTGATTGACCGCAGTCGCACCCGAAAGTGCGGCTTCGGAATAGTTGCCAAGCATAACATTATCAGCAAGATTGACGCTGAGCGTAATAATATTTTGCAGCACAAGCGCGATGCATATGCGAAAGAAATTTTTGTAAAACTGTTTGTTTTTGGTCATAATCTTTTTAGTCTCCATGTAGTCGGCATGTGTTTTTTCGGGGGGGAGTGTGATGCGAACTAAGCGTATCTTTACTATTGTAACATAAAAACAATTGCTACACAAATAAATGGTGTATAACGCAAAACGCACGTAAAAACTTTTGTTTCAACGTGCGTTTTTGGAGCTAATGACCTGATTCGAACAGGCGACCTGTGGTTATATGTAAGGTAGGTTATTTTGAGCTGATTTGGTATTGTGACAACGTGCATTGTTGTTCACTAAGTTTCGGGCGGCGATGTGCGTCGAGTAATGCTTGTTTCATCTCATGCTCGCTGATTTCACCATTCGCCCAACGAGCAGACAGATTGCGTGCTTTTGCGGAAACAGGGACACCTTCGATTTTATTGATACTATCAGCAACTTTTACGGCCTTGTGTCGCTTGTATCGTTCTGCATTTGTCATAGTGAAACACCTGCTTTCGTTGGTCGATTTAAAATTTCTTCTACCAGTGCCGCGATGGAGATTTCACCCTCTAATAAGCGAATGCAGTCGTACTCGACTGTTTCGTTGTTTTCAAAGCCTTCCATTTGTGCAGAGGCCAATGCGCTTTTTAAATGTTGGTATTGGCGGTCGCTCATGTCAAGCACCTCCGTGTGTTTTTGTTATAAAGTGAAATGGTTTTGTTAGTAGTATACCATTATTGTATGACTAAAACAAGTAGACAAAAGAACCGTCCCCTTTGATATGCTCCCTATATAAGAGACAATGAAAAAACACAAACTCTTATATAGGGGGTATTTTTATGTCAAAAAAGAAGTTCTCGCTGGAAGAAAAATTGACAATCGTAATGCGATGTTTGTCTGGAAAGAGTAGTTGTCCCGAGTGCGCAAAAGAGATAGGGACGCACAAAACTGTCATATATGACTGGATACGAAACTATCAGAATTTCGGCGCATCTGGCTTGACGAGACCTCGAAAGAACACTGTATATAGCATAGATGTTAAATTGGCAGCGGTCATTGAAGTGACTTCTGGAAAAACAAGCTTAAGGGAAACGTGCCAAAAGCATAAAATTCGCTCAAGAAAGCAACTTTTAGATTGGATTTTAGTGTATAATACTCATGGAAACTTCAACTCAGTAAAGCAATCAGGAGGCGGAAGCTACATGAAACAAGGACGCAGCACAACACAGGAAGAACGAATCCAAATTGCAAAAGAATGTATTGAATCGGATAAAAATTACGGCGAAGTCGCGCTAAAATACAAAGTGAGCTACCAGCAAGCACGCACTTGGACGCTACGCTTCGAGGAACTGGGCGCGTCAGGATTGGAAGACCGTCGCGGCAAGCGAAAGAAAAACCAAGACCCTCGCACAGAGTTAGAGCAAGCGCAGATAGAAATTGAACGCTTAAAACACCAACTCTATTTAGCAGAAATGGAGACAAATCTCTTAAAAAAATTGCAAGAGCTAGAGAGGGGGGAACTCTATCTCAAGTAAGAAATACGCACTTGTACCGAGCAGTTCTCTATTGCCACGAAACGGACAAAAGGGGACGTACATTATTTGTCAACGTTTGTGCTACTGTTTGCCTTATGAATCACCCCACGCGAGAGACCATCCCAAATTTTGTGTAAACCTCCGAAACGGTGTATAATAAAAGCACTGTGACGGAGGTTTATTATTATGGCACGAAAAAAACGCACAACAGACGAGATGGAACGCAGAGCAAAAATCCGAGAATTGCTGCAAATGAGCAATGTTGGGAGACAAAAGGGGACGTACATTATTTGTCAACGTTTGTGCTACTGTTTGCCTTATGAATCACCCCACGCGAAATCCCAGTGACTCTCTCTAACTGGCGAATTGTATAGTTGAGTTTTAATTGT
>JAWXUQ010000134.1:0-3046 GCA_044426225.1 Faecalibacterium sp.
CTTGGACAGGGCATTTCTGTTGCCACTGGCATGGCGATTGCTGGCAAACGCGATGCCAAAGATTACCGCGTGTTTACCTTGCTGGGTGACGGCGAGTGTAACGAAGGGCAGGTGTGGGAAGCCGCTGAAACTGCCTCGAAATATGCGCTAGATAACTTGGTAGTCATTATTGATAACAACAACCTACAAAACGACAACACCTGCGATGTAGTAATGCCCACCCGCAGCCTTGCCAAAAAGTTCGAGGCATTCGGCTTTGAAACCTTTGAGATTGACGGGCACGATATGAACCAGATTGTGGACGCACTAGAAGCAGCACGCGCCCAAAATGGTAAGCCCAAATGCATTGTCGGTAAGACAGTAAAGGGTAAGGGTGTTTCGTTTATGGAAAATGTAGTTGCGTGGCACGGCATGGCACCAGACGATGCCCAGTATGCACAGGCAGTGCAAGAAATTACAGAGGGGTTTTAAATCATGAGTGAGAAAAAATGCATCCCAACCCGCGACGGTTACGGCGATGAAATTTTAGCCCTTGGGCGCGAAAATAAAAACATTTATGTGGTAGACTGCGACATTGGAAAATCCTGCAAAACGGTGCCTTTTAGCCAAGAACTACCAAACCAACACGTAAACGTTGGCATTGCCGAGCAAAACGCTTGCGGTGTGGCAGCTGGGCTTGCAACAACTGGCAAAATCCCCTTTGTGACAAGCTACGCAGTCTTTGGCTCAATGCGGATGAGCGAGCAAATTCGGCAGGAGGTCTGCTACCCCAACCTAAACGTAAAAATTGCTTGCTCGCACGGTGGCTTCACCCCCGCAAATGACGGCGCAAGCCACCAAGGCATTGAGGACATGGGCATTCTACGCACCATCCCCAATATGACTGTTTGCATGCCCGCCGATTACTATGCCACTCGCAAGCTAGTGCGTGCCGCTGCCGAGACTTACGGCGCAGTCTATCTGCGCTTCACCCGCGATGGCATCCCCTGCATTTATGACGAAAATGCCACCTTTACCCTTGGCAAGGCGAATATCCTGATGGAAGGTACTGACGTGACGATTATCGGCAACGGTGATGTGCTAAATATCGCCTATGACGCTGCGCAGCAACTTGTCGCCGATGGCTATAGCGTCCAATTGCTTGACATGCACACCATTAAACCGTTAGATGTAGATGCTGTAAAAGAAGCAATTGCCAAAACAGGTAAGATTGTGACGGTAGAAGACCACAATATCATCAATGGGCTTGGCAGTGCAGTCTGTGAAGTAGTCGCTGAAGCAGGGCAAGGGGTTGTTCGTCGCATTGGCATCCAAGACCAATTTGGCGAATCCGCCCCATACGAACGCTTGCTATATAAAAACGGCATCACGCTTGAAAACGTAGTAAACACCTGTAAGGAGCTTGTGCAAAGTAGCAACCACATAATCGAAGCCCCGTAAGATCAGCTGCTATACCCACCCGTAGTTTTACACAAATCCGTCCTATACAAGGTCATACACAAATATATCCATAAAAATACAAGCAGAAACGAGGTAAGTTATGCCACAAACAAAATTAACCATTGACGGCGAAAAATTTCGCATCAATAGCGCATTGACCTATTCTGAACTCCCCACTTGCAAAGAAAAATATCATGGCATGCTGATGAATAGCCGGATGATTCAGGGCATTTTCGACAGCAAAAACCGTGCCCAATTTGACCGCTTTGGCAAAACGTTTGACCCAGATACCAACACAGATGATTTAATCGCAGCCTTACCCGCATGGTATGCCAAGGGCTTGCGCGGCATCACTGTCGGTATGCAGGGAGGCGGTGCATGCTTTACTGTACGCGGTCATGCACTAGAAAACAACCCTTATTCTGCCGATGGTACAGTGGTTGACCCTGCCTATTTAGACCGTCTTGACCGTTTAATCACTGCCTGCGATGCACTTGGCATGGTGGTCATCGTCAGCTATTTTTACTGCCATAACATTCAGCATTTAAATGGCGCACAGGCAGTACTGAATGCCACCAAGGCAATGTCTCTCTTTTTAGAGGAAAAAGGCTATACCAACGTCATCATCGAAATTGCAAACGAATATGAGTTGATGCAATATGGTGCGTTCCCGATTATTCGCGAAGCGCAAGGTATGGTCGCTTTAATAGAGCTTGCAAAAACCTATGCACCGAACATTCCTGTTGGCTGCAGCCTTAGCGGCGGGCAAATTAATGCAGAGGTTTGCGCTGCAAGCGATGTTGTGCTAATTCACGGCAATGGGCAAAGCCGCGGCAAGTTGTATAATTTAATCCGCAAAGCACACGAATTTGCACCAGGTCGCCCCGTTGTCATCAATGAGGACTCGCAGGCCATTGGGCAACTAGCTGTCTGCGCAGAACTCGCCACCAGTTGGGGCTATTACAACAACATGACCAAGCAAGAGCCTCCCTGCGATTGGGGTATTACCAAGGGCGAAGACACCTATTTTGCATGGCGGATGGCAGATATGCTTGGTATTCCACAAGAAGCAATTGCCCCAGACGAACAGTATTATCTACAAGGCTTTGAAGAAGGCTATTGCATCGGCGGTATGCGTTGGTTGCGGGTGGCATCGCTTTACCCAGAAACCATTGACTACGTGCGTTTTTATTGCAACGACGAAGTATATTACACCGCCTATGATGAATCGTTTATGGTAAACTATACCGACAACTGGCGACAGGATGGCGCGGCGATGGTAGCAGGTGATGTGTGGAAGGCAGAGGTTGTGCTGCGCAGTGGGCAGGTTAAAGAACTCTGCTGCGAATAAATACATTCCCCCATTTTTTACACTTCAAAACAGAACTTTTAGTAGCCTTCCAAACAGTTCCCGCAAGACAGTTATACTAAACAAAATATTATGATAGACAAAGGCGCTGTTGCAGATAGAAATATATGTGACATCGCCTTTTTGTGTCCGGAATCCAATGAATGTTGAAAACAATCTATTTCGCGTTAGATTTTGCCGTTTTTGTGGAAAACTTCACGCACTAAAACAAGCCTTTTCGCATTCACTGAAAAAGCA
>JAWXUQ010000045.1:0-19703 GCA_044426225.1 Faecalibacterium sp.
CAGCTTGCCGCCCTCTTCGGTGGGGTGCCATGCGGGTTCCGCAGTTTTATCGGGCTGATAAAAACGGTCAGGGTAGGGCATGGGGCGCTTTTGCCCTTCGCAGAAACGGTCAGGGAAAATCTGATAAAACACCTTGCCCTTGTAATTGTCAGGGGTTTTAAAGTCTTTTTCGTATACCGTCAGTTGCCACATATCGCCAGAGGGCTGCCATGCGTTGCTCTTGCTCCACCCAAGGGTGCCGCGTCCGTTTGCATCTTTCCAGATGCAGCGGTAGTCACTATACAAATCAAACCAATAAAAATATAGCCCGACCTCTTCTGGGTGCAGGGTAATGATGAACAAATGCAGGTTATTTTCGGTTTTGACGTAATCCATTTTATAGTGCATGGGCAGGTGGTCGGTGCCTTCCTTGTGGATGACAAGGCGGGGCTGCACCGCGCCAAAATTGGTGGGGATTTTTAAACGCAAGGTCAGCGCATCGCCCGCAGGCAGTGCACCAAAGGGGGTTTTAAAAAATTCGTGAAAGCTATCAAAAAAACAAGACACAGGAAAGCCAGCCTTTCTATTTGAGTGGGTGCGGGGGTGATACACAATTACTAATAGAATACCATAAATCAGACAAAATAGCCAGAAAAAATGCTTTCTTTCGGTAAAATTTGCCGTTTTACCGAAAGAAAGCATAATTTTTCGTGATTTTAAAGGTGGAATGTTTTCCATTGCCATATTTAAAACAGAGGCGTTATTTTACAAAAGGAGCATGCCAGATGTCACGTGCGTAATCGGTGACCGAGCGGTCTGCGCTGAACTTGCCGCTGTTGGCAATGTTCGCAAGGCTCATGCGGTTCCAGGTTTCGCGGTCTTTGTATAGTTTTTGTAGGTCTGCCTGTGCACGGCGGTAATCTTTGAAGTCCGCCATAACCATATAGCTATCGTGGCTGCGCAGGTTATCGGTTACTTCGTGGAAGGTTTCGCCGTTCCAACCACGTTCTAAGAAATCAAGCGTTTCCATGGCGATATCATCGGTGCCGATGAAAGAGCGGGGGTAATACCCCATGTTCTGCAATGCCACAACCTCAGGGGTGCGCATGCCAAAGATAATTTCATTTTCCATGCCAGCACATTCTGCGATTTCTACGTTTGCGCCGTCAAGGGTGCCAAGGGTAATTGCGCCGTTCAGCATAAATTTCATGTTGCCAGTGCCCGAAGCCTCGGTGCCGGCAAGCGAAATCTGTTCGCTAACTTCACTGGCGGGCATTAAGCGTTCGCTGAGGGATACGCAGTATTCCTCAAGGTATACAATGCGCAGTTTTTCGCGAATGACAGGGTCTGCATCAATCAGCTGACCGAGCTTGTAAATCATCCGAATCATCTGTTTTGCCATATAATACCCAGGGGCAGCCTTTGCACCAAAGATATAGGTTTTGGGGATGAAATCAGCGTTGGGGTTCTCTTTGAGGTAGAGATATTCCGAAGCAATGTTAATTGCATTCAAGTGCTGACGTTTGTATTCGTGCATGCGTTTTACTTGGCAATCGAAGATGGACGTAGGGTCGATTTTCTGCCCGGTGCGCTCTGCCAAATAATCACTAAAGAGCTTTTTGTTCTCTAGTTTTACTTTTTCAAGGTCAGCAAGGACGTTTTTGTTGTTCTTAAAGGCATTTAGCTTTGCAAGCACCTTGGCATCATCGCGGTAGCCAGTGCCGATGGTTTCATCTAGCAGGTTGCAAAGTGCAGTGTTGGAGGAAAGCAGCCAACGGCGGTAAGCAATGCCGTTGGTAACATTCTTAAATGCCTGTGGTTTGAACAGGTAGTAATCGTTGAATACGCTCTCTTTGATGATTTCGCTGTGTAGCTGAGAAACACCATTGATGCTGTGTGCGGTGTAAGCGCAGATGTTTGCCATGCGCACTTGGTTGTCGCCAAGCAGTGCCATATAGTTTACCTTGCCCATGTCGCCAGGGAATGCTTCTTCTAGTTCAGCACGTGCGCGGCGGTCAAGTTCTTCTACAATCTGGTAAATGCGGGGCAGGGTCATCTTAAAGATATCGAGGTTCCATTTTTCAAGCGCTTCTGCCATAACGGTATGGTTGGTATAGGCAAATACTTCCTTGCAAATGCTAAAGCTCTTATCCCAGCTGTACCCGCAATCATCTAGCAAAATACGCATCATTTCGGGGATGGCAAGGGTTGGATGGGTATCGTTGAGCTGAATGGCAACCTTATCGCCCAAATTCTCTAGGGTGCCATAAGAGGAAAGGTGTGCCTGCACGATATCGCCAATCGAAGCAGCGGATAGGAAATACTGCTGACGTAGGCGCAGGATTTTGCCCTCCACGTGATTGTCGTTGGGGTATAGGATTTTCGAGATAAGCTCTGCCGAAGCGTTCTTGCTCATCGCGCTGCTATATTCGCCCGCGTTAAAGCTGTGCATATCAAAATCAGGGGCTTTTGCCTGCCACAAGCGCAGTTTTGCAACACCCTTGCCGTTAAAGCCCTGTACGTATAGGTCAGAAGGCACAGCAAGTACGCTGTTGTAGTTCTGGTGCTTGATAAAGTGGAAGCCATGGTCCCATGTTTCTTTGATTTCGCCATCAAAGCGGATTTCAATGGCTTGGTCTGGGTGGCTCTTGAGCCATACCTGACCGCCGGGCAACCAGTTGTCAGCGCGTTCTTGCTGCCAACCATCTACGATTTTCTGTTTGAAAATGCCATATTCATAAAGGATGGAATAGCCAGTGCCGCAAATGCCTGTGGTTGCCATGCCATCCAGATAGCAAGCGGCAAGGCGACCTAAACCGCCGTTGCCAAGACCTGCATCTGGTTCTTCTTCAAACACACCTTCAATGTTGATTTTGGCATCCTTCAATGCGCCTTCTGCGGCATCGCTTAACCCAAGGCTGAGCAAGCTGTTTTTTAAGCTGCGCCCCATCAGGAACTCCATGCATAGGTAATATACCTGTTTCGAGCCGTTGCCCACTGCTTTGGCCTGGAAGGTTTTGTGGTTGCTGCTCATCATGCTGCGGCAAACCATCGACATTGCGCGATAAATCTGTTGGTTAGAGGCAACCGCCAATTCTACACCGTATTCACTGGTCAATCTTGCTTGCAGTAATTTTGCAAAATCTTTCTTGTTTATCTCTGTCATCATAATAGATACTCCCATTTCTTGTGACTCATGCCATATCAAAAAAATAATAAAGTGCACTAAACCGCACTATGATACTTATTATATAGCGTTTTGCCGTACTTTGCAAGAAAAAAGCGCGATTTCTACCAAACCTTTACAAGGAATTGTAGTTTTTTACAAAATAGACTTTTTCTATTCGCCGTTTTATATTATAATAGTATTTAGAAATGATACGAAAATGATGGCTCCACTGAAAATTTCCGGAAAAGGGGCGCTATTTTCGCAAATGATAAGAAAAAGAAGCCACCAAGCACAACGCAGGATAGGACGGAGGAATACCATGACCACAAAAGTACGCGTCAACATTGCAGGCAGCAATTATACCATTACCACAACCGATACTGAGGCTTATGTAGCATCCCTTGCAGAGAAGCTCAATCAAGATATTGAAAACCTATTAGAGGTAAACCAAAGCCTATCGGTGACCCGTGCCTCGGTGTTTTGCGCCCTTGATTACCTAGATGAATACCGCAAAAGCGCACAGAATGCCGATAACATGCGCGCACAAATCAAAGATTACCTAGAGGACGCTGCCAAAGCAAAACTCGCCGCAGAAGAAGCCCGCCGTGAGGTTGAGCGTCTGCGCCGCGAAGTGCAGTACCTCAAAGAAGATAAACGATAATAATGTTAAGGAAGTACCATGTCAAAGATTGAAATTCTAGCACCTGTGGGCAATGAGGAAATGTTAAAAGCCGCCGTTTTTAGCGGGGCAGATGCCATTTACCTTGGCTTTTCGGGGTTTAACGCGCGCAGCAGTGCGGGCAATTTTACGGCAGACTCTCTTGCGCAGGCAGTTTCGTTTTGCCACGGGCGCGGGGTGGCGGTGTATGTCGCCATGAATACCACCGTCTATGCCGCAGAACTAGGTGAGCTGACCGATGCCATCTATGCAGTGGCTGCCTCTGGTGCCGATGCGATTATCTGCCAAGATTTGGCGGTTGCTCGCCTTGCGCGGCAGATTGCGCCCGCATTGCCCTTGCACGGCTCCACCCAGATGAGCGTGCACACCCTTGCCGGCGCAAAGCAGCTTGCCGCCATGGGCTTTTCCCGCGCAATTTTGGCGCGTGAGCTGAGCTTTGCCGAGATTGAACATATCACCAAGCGCTGCGGCATTGAAACCGAAGCCTTTGTGCATGGCGCGCTTTGCATGTGCATCAGTGGGCAGTGCTATATGTCTGCCTTTTTGGGCGGGCGCAGTGGCAACCGTGGCTCCTGCGCGGGGCCTTGCCGCCTGCCCTTTGACGCAAGCGAGATTGAGGACGGCATGTTTGGGCGGGCGCGGCATTTATCGCTGAAAGATAATTCCGTCATTGACCAACTTGCCCGCCTGCAAGAAATCGGGGTGTCCTGCGCCAAGATTGAGGGGCGGCTGAAAACCCCAGAATACGTGGCAGCAAGCGTGAATGCCTGCCTTGCCGCGCGTGAGGGCGGCAGCTATGATAAAGCCTTGCTTGAAAAAGCCTTTAGCCGCTCTGGCTTTACCAGTGGCTACCTAGACGGCAAAATTGATGGCAGCATGTTTGGGGTGCGCAGTGATGAGGACGGCGCAGAAACCCGCAAGGCTTTGCCGATGCTGCGTGATTTATACCGCCGTGAGCGGGCAAGTGTGCCGGTGGATATCCGCCTAGAAGTGGAAGAATTTGGCGCAAAGCTAAGTGTGCAAGACGCAGCGGGCAACAAGGCGATTGTCTATGGCAGCGCTGAACCAGAGCCTGCCAAGAACGACCCCACCGAAGGGTTAAAACGCAGTCTTGCCAAAACAGGCGGCACCCCCTTTGTGGCGCAAGAAATCACGGTGCAGATGGAAGATGGGCTGTGGTACCTGCCCGCCAGTGCCGTCAACGAAATGCGGCGCGAAGCCCTTGCCACCCTGCTGCAAAAGCGTGAGGCAGTGCGCCCTTGGGCAACAACCCCCGATGCCATTGCCCCCACCCTTGCTTTGCACGATGCGCCTGAAACAAAGCCCCTGCGCGCTAGCTTTACCGCATGGGCGCAGGTGCCGACCGCGCAAATTGACGCACTAGAATATCTGATTTTACCCCTGACAGAAGCGCGTCACGTCCCCAAGGAATACCGCGCCAAGACGATTTTATCGCTGCCCCGCGCCATGTTTGGTGCGATTGAAGCATCCGTCACAGCGGGGGTATCCAAAACCAAAAAAGAAGGTTTTGCGGGCTACGAAATCAATAACATTGCCCACATTGCCTTGGCAGAGGGCGCGCCGATGTTTGGCGGCTTTGGGCTGAATGTCACAAACCCCCTTGCCGCGCAATATTATGCGGATTTGGGCTTGCGCAGCGTGCTGATACTGCCCGAAGTAAAGGATACCGAGATGAAATACATCTCGCCCAAAACGGCGGGCGAAGCGGTGCCTACTGGCATCATCAGCTATGGGCACATGCCCGTTATGCTAACCCGCGCCTGCCCCATGCACAACGTAACGGATTGTGAGCACTGTGACGCAAAGGGCGATTTAACCGACCGCAAGGCGCGCAAATTCCCTGTGCGCTGTGGCGGCGGGGTGCGCAGCATTTATAACCCCGTGCCCATCTATATGGGGGATAAGCCAAACGCAGTATCGGTGGATTACACCCTGGCGCTATTCACCATTGAGGCACAAAGCGAAGCAGCGCACTGGCTAGATTTATTGCGCAGCCACGCACCCTGTGAAGTGGAATTCACCAGAGGCTTATATTTTAAAGGCACCAATTAATTGTAAAAGTAACAAAGGAGCGACTATAATGGAAAAACTAACCGTAAAATTCAAAAAGCTAGATGACCGTGCCCAAATCCCTGCCTATGCAACCGCAGGCGCCGCCGCAGCGGATTTATGCGCTGTGCTCGATGAGCCAATGGTGGTTGCCCCCATGCAGCGGGTGCTTGTGCCAACTGGTCTTGCGATGGAGCTGCCAAGTGCAGAGGTTGTTGCGCTGATTTATGCGCGCAGTGGGCTGTCGATTAAATATGGCCTGTGCATGGCAAATGGGGTGGGGGTCATTGATAGCGATTACCGCGGTGAGTTAAAAACTCCGCTGATTAACCTTGGCTCGCAAAGCTATACCATTCAGCCCGGTGAGCGTGTGGCACAGCTGTGCATTGCGCCTGTGTATACCGCGGCTTTTGCCCTTGCGGATAGCCTCGATGAAACCGAGCGCGGCGCGGGTGGCTTTGGCTCTACGGGCAAGTAAAAAACGCGGCGCGGTGCATGGTGTACGAGTGTGCGCGTATATAGGGAAAACGGTGCGGTGTAGCGCAGCTATGTCTGATAACATCTAGCGGCGCACACATGATGTAGCATCACAGAAAAAAGAGGTTATAACATGGCAGGGAAGGGAAGTTTTAACATGAAAAGTACATTTTGGTTTTGGTTTTGGCTATTAACAGGCTTGCTGCTTGGTGGTTTGCTTGCCGGGGTTTGCGCAGGGGTGCCGGGGCTGTCTTGGCTTGCCTATTCGCAAAGCATTTCGGTTTCGCCCGCCGCAGATTTGGTGGTGTTCCAGTTCTCGCTTGCTGCGAGCTTTACCCTCAATATCGCGCAGGTCATTTGCGTGATTATTGCGATGATTTGCCACCGCTATTTCCATTGATTGGCAGTGCTTTGCCGGGTGTGTTGCTGTTTTTTGCCCAAAAACAGGGTGTTAAAACGGTGATACCCCAGTGAAAAAATGTAAAATCTGCAAAAAGGCGCATTTATAAGGTGAATTTTTTTTCAGAAACCTTGTGAAAAGTCACGAAAAAGGCTATAATAAGGTTGATGCACTTTTTGTGGCACAGGAGATGAAATAACGCTTGCCTTTTGCCTAGCCTTTGGCTGTGGGAAGGTTAGTGATCAGAATAAAAGGAGTAAATAACAATGAGTTTTTTTTCAAAAGATGTTGGCATTGATTTGGGTACAGCAAATACCCTGGTGTATATGAAGGGCAAAGGCATTATCATGCGTGAGCCTTCGGTGGTTGCGGTAGATACCAAAACAGACGAAGTGCGCAGTGTCGGCGTAGAGGCAAAGGCTGTGATTGGCCGTACCCCTGGCAGCATTGTGGCAGTGCGTCCCCTCAAAGATGGTGTTATCGCTGACTTTGACATCACTGCTAATATGTTAGAAAACTTCTTGAAACGCGCTTGCGGTAACAGCATGTTTGTCCGCCCACGCGTTGTCATTTGCATTCCTTCTGGTGTTACTGAGGTTGAGCGCCGCGCTGTAAAAGAGGCAACCCTCAAAGCGGGCGCACGTCAGGTTTCGGTTATCGAAGAACCCATGGCAGCTGCCATCGGTGCAAGTTTGCCCATCAGTGAGCCAACGGGTAGCATGATTGTTGACATCGGCGGCGGTACCGCAGAAATCGCGGTGATTTCGCTGGGCGGCATTGTGGCAGCCCGCAGCGTGCGTATGGCGGGCGATATGTTTGACCAAGCCATCATTGCCTATATCAAACGCAAATATAACCTGCTCATTGGTGAACGCACCGCAGAACAGGTGAAAATCGACATCGGTTCTGCCTATACGTTTGAGCCAGAAATCAACGTTGAAATCAAAGGGCGCAACCTTGTGGATGGCTTGCCCAAAAACATTGTGGTGCACAGCGAAGAAATCCGCGAAGCATTGGCAGAATGCCTTGATAAAATCGTAGAAGCGATTAAAGAAACCCTAGAACGCACCCCACCTGAACTGTCGGCGGATATCATCGATAACGGCATTTATCTTTCGGGCGGCGGCGCATTGCTGCGCGGGCTAGATAAACTCATCCAGAGCGAAACTGGCATTGACGTGCATATCGCAGAAAATCCACTTGACTGTGTTGCGCTTGGCGCAGGTGCGGTGCTTGACCATGTAGATATGCTCAGCGAAGTGCTTAACGCACATACCCGCATGTAATCGCCATTTGATTTGGCGGGATAGCGCGCTTTTTGTCATGTGATAATGGCAATGGGCGATGCTTCAATCAAAAACGATACGCAGAAATGCGCGGGACACCTGTGGTGCCCGCGTATTTCCATTTTTGTATTTCACAAGAACCGCACGAAAAGCAGCGAAAGGGGGCGGGGTAGATGGATGATTTTTTTGGCAGTGCCAAGTTTAAATTTTTGGTGGCGGTGCTGATTTTTCTGGTCGCCGTCATGGCTTATGCGGGCGCAAATGGGCGCTTGACCGCCGCACCGCAAGAGATATTTTCGGTGTTGCTCACCCCTGTGCAGCGGGTGAGTGTCAGCATTAGCAATGGGGTCAGTGGTTTTGTGGATAAGTACACAAACTATGACGAAACCGTTGCCGAAAACGAAGTCCTCCGCGCTGAAAACGAAGCGTTAAAAGAGCAGCTTGTTGAGTATGATAAACTGGTGGCTGAAAACGAAGCGTATCAAGAGCTTGCAGGATTGCAAGAGGAAAACCCCGAGACCACCTATGTGCTCTCCTTTGTCATCGGGCGGGATAGCGTGGATTCGTTCGGCGGCTTCACCATTGATAAAGGTACGCTTGCAGGCATTGAGGCGGGCGATACGGTCATCAGTGCGGATGGCTGCCTTGTGGGTACGGTGCTAGAGGCAGACTTAACCTCTAGCAAAATTCTAACCATCTTGCACCCTAGCTTTAGCGCAGCGGGCATGGTGTCCCGCACCCGCGACAATGGCATTATCGGGGGCGACTCAAGCTATGCCGCAGAGGGCTTATGCCTATTCACCAACCTTTCGCGTGATACCCTTGCAGCGGTGGATGATGTTGTGATTACCACCGGGCTTGGCGGGGTGTACCCTCCTGATATTCGGGTGGGCACCATTATCGAACTCAGCGCGGATGATAGCGGTAAATCATCCGTCGCCGTCATTCAGCCAGAGGTCGATGTGCTGACGGTTAAGCAGGTGTTTGTCATCACCGATTATTAAATTTTTCAATTATTTCGCCCGCATGGGCTTATCAATGCCCGCAAAATGGGCAAATCTGAACAGAAGGGGGAAGCACAGATGGATTCAAGGCAAAAACGAATTCGTTTGGTTGTGGGCAAATGGGCGCTTTATGTGCTGCTGCTCATGCTGTGCGCTGTGTTGCAAACCACACCCTATCTCTTCCAAATCGGCAGCGTGAAACCCGTTTTCATCTTGCCTCTCTGCCTTGCGATTGCAATTTATGAGGGCGAATTTGCTGGCTCACTCTTTGGGGTGGTTGGCGGGCTTATGTGGGATTACACGGCGGGGGTGATTGTCGGCATTTTTGCCATTCTGCTGCTCTTGCTTTGCTTTGGGGTCAGTTTAGGGGTGCAGATGTATCTGCGCTGCACCAAGTTTAATTATTTTTTGGTCTGTTTGGGGGCGACTTTAATCGCCCTCTCCACCCATTTTATGTTTTTTTATTACATGCCGGGTTATCAAGACCCTTGGTATCAGTATGGCACGGTGGTGGTGCCCATGGCATTTTACAGTGCCTTGTTTGCCATCCCTTTGTTTATGGCAGTGCGCCAAATTGCAGAGCATATCTGCGTAATCGAATAAGAAAGGAGGGGCAGTATGGATGAACGCAAGCAGGTGACCCGCCGTATCTTTTTATTGATGATTGGCGGGTTTGTTTTGTTGTGGCGCTATTTGCTGCGCCTTATTTCGTTGCAGCTGATTAACGGCAAGGAATACCTTGCTAAGGCGACAAGCACTTCTAGCTATACCTTTGAAATTACGGCGGCGCGTGGCGATATCGTGGATTGCCACGGTACCCGCCTCGCGACGAGTAGTACCTATTATAATGCGGTGCTCAATAAATTACTGCTTGGCGATGCCGATTTAAACAGCACCTTGCAGGAAATGTGCGAAATTTTGCAGGCCTCCAATGAAACATGGGAGGACCCGCTACTGATTTCTGCCCCCGATTTATTTGGCAATTACACCTTTACCAGTAGCGGCAGCGACAGTGATGAAGCGAGCCTTGCCTCGGTCAAGGAAGCGCTTTCGTTGCAGCAATATGCCACGGCGGAAAATATCATGGATGCCTTGGTGGATGCCTATGATTTGGCAAGCTATTCGCTAGAATGGCAGCGCATCTTGGCGGGCATTCGCTATCGCATGGTGCAGCTAGAGTTTTCAAACAGTAATAACTTTACCCTCTCTGAAAGCGTGAGTGATAAAACTGTTGCAACCATCAAGGAGCGCAGCCTGACCTTGCAGGGCATTGAAATTGTCGAAACTAGTGTGCGCAGTTACCCCGATGGCACGGTGCTACCTCATGTGCTTGGGCGGGTGAGCAAAATCACCGCAGAGCAATGGTATGTAGAGGATGAGGACGGCAATATCACCCGCCCCCTTGCGCAGCAGGGCTATGCGATGGATGATACCATCGGTATTTCGGGGTTAGAGTCAGCCTATGAAACGATTTTGCGCGGCACAGATGGCGAGTTAGAAGTCACCAAGGATGCAGATGGAATCATCATCGATAACGCAGTGACGGTGCAACCACAGCCGGGCACCACCGTCATGACCACCATCAATGCCGATTTGCAGGTGGCGGTCAATGAAATTTTAGCCACTAATATTGCGAGCATTGCCGCCAATAACATCGAGGGCGCAGGGGCTGAGGCCTGTGCGGGCGCGGTGGTGGTGGTCGATATCAAGACGGGCGGGGTGCTTGCGGTGGCAAACTACCCAAGCTATGACCAGAATTTATACAGCAGTAATTATAGCGAATATGCGAGTGACCCTGCCACACCACTGTATAACCGTGCGCTGATGGGTCTGTATACCCCGGGCTCTACCTTTAAGCCAGGGGTTGCGGCATCTGCCCTGATGAACGGTGTGATTACCGCCAAGGATACCGTCTATTGTGGCGGCACCTATACCTATTATTCCGATTACCAACCCACCTGTACCCGCTATGGGCATTCGGGTTCTATCAATGTGGTGACGGCTTTGCAGTGGAGCTGCAATATCTTCTTTTATGATGTTGGGCGCCGCCTTGGCAGCGAAGCGTATAATGCAACGGCATACAGCCTAGGGCTTGGCAATAAAACTGGGGTCGAGGTGGCAGAGTCCTCTGGGCGGTTGACCACGATGGAAGATAGCAACTATACCAATTCACTTGAAATCCAAGCCGCGATTGGGCAGGGCAACACGGTGGTGACCCCGCTGCAAATGGCAACCTATGCAGCAAGTATTGCCAATGGCGGGGTGCGCTATCAGACGCATTTCGTTAAGGCCTTGCTTGATACCAACAGCGGCGAGGTGCTAGAGGAATACGACCCTGTCATTATGGAAACACTTGAGGATACCGTAGGTGCCTTTGATACCGTGCAGCAGGGGATGATGGCAGCGGCCAATACCATTGCATCCTTTGCGAGCTACCCCTACACCATCGCAAGCAAAACAGGTAGCCCGCAGCGCAGCGAAACCTATACCAACAGCAGCGGCACCAGAAAATATTATACAAACTCAGCCCTTGTGGCCTATGCACCGGTAGAAGCACCCGAAATTGCGGTGTCTACTATCATTGAATATGGTGGCGGTGGTTCAAAGGCGGCGCCCCTTGTAGCGCAGGTGTTTGATGCCTATTTCTTTGGGCAGGCGGGCACTTCCACGCCCGTTACCGAAGAACAGTTGCTAGAATAAAGGCAGGCGGTCATTTTGGCACGCTTGCCTTTTTGCACAATCTATCGAAATAAAGTTCGATTTTCTGACAATTTTGATTGTTGTACACAAAAAAGAGTTGTAATGCCATCTGTTTTGTGTTATTATGGTAGAAATGATTTAGATTTAAAATGGCATACATTGGGGAGGTTATTTTGCAAGCAAAGGTCATGATGGTGGCTTCTGGCAAGGGCGGCACAGGCAAAAGTACAATCTCGGTGATGCTTGGTGCGAGCCTTGCGGCGCTTTCTAAGAAGGTGCTGCTCGTAGAGCTTGATTCTGGTTTGCGCAGCGTGGATATCATCTCTGGGGTATACGGCAAAACGGTTTATGATATTGAGGATGTATTGTGCGGGCGCTGCCAAGGCGACAAAGCCGTGATAGAAAGCCCGATTTATCCGGGGCTTTCGGTCATCAGTGCCCCGTATGAGGGTGGCGAGGTACGCAGTGCGGCCTTGCAGATACTCTGCCAAAAGATGCAGCCCTATTTTGATTTTATTATTCTAGATACCGCCGCAGGGATGGGCGCGCCGTTCCTAGCGGCGAGTGCCTGCGCAAGCAGTGCATTGCTTGTGCTGCCGGCTGACCCTGTCTCACTGCGAGATGGGCGAATTGTCAGCGATGCGCTCTTTGCGGGCGGGCTGACGGATATCCGCCTTGTGCTCAATCGGGTAAGCCCGAAAACCTTTCAGCTTGGCGCAGTGCGCGATGTGGATGAATGCATTGACACCGTCTGTGCACAGCTGATTGCCATTGTGCCCGAAAGCATAGAATTACAAAAAGCGGCAAGTTGCGGTGAGGCATTACCGCACAATTGTCTTGCACATACTGCACTGCACCGCCTTGCGCGGCGGGTGCTCGGAGAAAGAATTGGTTTGGCGGTCTGCTGAAATGCTCAGTAGTAGCCTTACGATATCGTTACAGTAGGAGGTTCTTATGACAATCGCACTCATTGCACATGATTCTAAAAAAGAATTGATGATGCAGTTCTGCACAGCATATTGCCGTGCGTTGAGTCAGCATCGCTTGGTGGCAACCGGCACCACAGGCAAGCTAGTGGCTGAGGCAACGGGCTTGCAAATCCAACGGTTCCTTTCTGGCTCACAGGGTGGTGACCAACAGATTGCTTCGCGGATTGCCTGCAATGAGATTGACCTACTGCTGTTCTTCCGTGACCCAATCCATGCAAAACCCAATGAACCCAATGAGATGAACCTGCTGCGCCTGTGTGACGTGCACAACATCCCTGTGGCAACCAACATTGCAACGGGTGAGGTGCTCATTCACGGGCTAGAACGCGGCGATTTAGATTGGCGCGACATCGTAAACCCACAGGCCTAAGGGGCTTTGCTTTGCGCGCCCTGCGTGCAAATTATCAATGGAACACAAAGCCTCTGTGCCCTGCCTTGTGCGGGGTGCGGGGGCTTTTTTGGTGGCAAAAGCAAGGGTGCGGCATTTTGCTATGTCCAGAACGTAAATGATATAGAGGAGAGAAAAGATGAGTGAAGTATCGGGTGTGGAAAACGCAAATAAGCAAGTACTAACAGCGCCCCCAAAAAAGCGGGGTGGGTGCCTGTTGCTGTTATTGAAAATTTTGTTGGTGCTGTTTTTGATTGTGGGTGTGATTGTCGGTGTGATTGCGGGTATTTTCTATTACAAAGGCAAAGCTGCCGCAGCTGCCACCCTTGCTGATATGGAGGGCGGTGTAATTGTTATGCAATACGATTATGCTGATTACTTGGCAGAGGCAAGCGACATTGAAGGGCTGACGCGGCAGGATAAAATCGAGATGGGGCTTTCGCCCATGGACAATGCCGATACCGATGAAGATGGGTTAACCGATCAAGAAGAGATAGAAGTTTATGGCTCAGACCCCACACTGTTCTCAACCGCAGGCGATATGTTTGGCGATGGGTATAAAGTGGCAAATGGGCTAGATGTGCAGGAATACCTTGCCGAAAGCCAAGAAAATGCCCTTGTTTACTATAATGAATTTGACAATCTTACCCCATGCGGCGAAAGCGCAGCGGATGTGCTTGGTGTGTTTGAAGAGGTTACCTGGGATTTGGGTGGCATAGAGGTCTATCAGGCATATCGCGTTTATGATTTTAACGGTACTGTCACCATCGATTTTTCAGATTATCTGCCAGAGGGCGAATTTTCATTTTTTGTCATGACGGATGGTGTCTACAAAGAGGTAACAGACGGCATTGAGGGCAATAGCGTCACCGTGGCGGTGGATAGCACTCAAAATGCAACCACCATCATCGGCATTAGCGAAGTATATCAGAGCGATAGCGGCTCTCTTTTTAGTTTTTTTTCTGCGGAACAGATGGCAGTAGAAAAGGATGCGCTTTCCGAGGGGGATATCATCGTGATGGCATCGCTTGCCTATTATGATTGGGCGGGGGAAGGCATCTATGTTTTTGAAGGCAAGAACTTGCTTGCACAAACTAACACCGCGAACGAAGCATATTTCAGTGCGCTGCTCAGTGCGCAATACAGTGAGGACCTTGGCAAAGAGGTCAATGTTATCTTTAAATATCTGCCGACCGCCAACATCACTGTCTTACAATATATACTCAGCGGGATACAGGATGCTTACGATAAAGTAATTGCTGAAAATGGGCTAGAGGATTTTGGTCTGGAATATTTCTATACCTATGCCTATTACCCGGCGGGCACCTTCCGCACGCTAGATTGCCTGCCCCTTTTGGAAAGCGAAGAAACGCAAGAGGTGCGTGATACCGCGCTGATTACCGATACCGCCATTATCACATCCTTCGATGTTGCAACAGACGCACTGCCCTTCCCTAATATCAGCACTTATCTGGGCACGATTGGGAACTGTGCCGGCTTTGCAGAAATCACTGCCCGCCTGTTTAACGGTAATTTATACAGTGCGGTGGATACCCTGCCCACAGACAGCGGCGGCATGTCGTATGATATCAGCGATGCCGCCTTTGCAACCTTTTTTGACAAAGGGCTGAGCGATTATCAATCGGTGCTGTATTACCGCGAAACCTATCCCAATGGTGAGATGCTAGATGCCTCCCAGATTACCAACCAAGAGGATTTTGCCTTTATTGAATTTATGGGTGCATTTTTAACCCATCAAAACGATGTCATGGAAAGCGTACTTTATTATTTTGGTGCTTCGCCCTCCTATGATATCATCGAGGCAGCGGAAGAATATCTGAAAAACAATCAGATTTTAACCCTAGCCATCAACGCGGGCAATGGTGGGCATGCGGTAAACGTGTATGGGATAGAATATGACCAAGATGACCCAGATAAAGTCTATCTTTTGGTTTATGACTGCAACTTGCCCAATGATACCTTATATGGCTCTAATGGGGATACCTATGCAGGAAATTGCAAGGTGGAAATTACCAAGAAAAAGAAAATTTACATCAATGAAAACGGTGTGCTTGATGTGAAATATCAGTTTGATTTTTGCTATCAGCCGGTTGCTGCATTTAGCAGTTATCGCTTTTGTAATACCGATTTTGTGGTTGCGTCATCGTCGAGTACGGCAGAGAATGTGCTAAGCACGTTAGTACAAATGTCAAGGTTTCAACTTACCACAGAGGACGGCACCGATATCTGCCCACAGTAAAACATAACACACCGATCAAACAGCCGTCTGCCCTTTTTTGATAAGGGGGTGGGCGGCTGTTTTTTTCGCTTGTCAAAAAAAAGCAAAGGTGCTATACTATAAAGGTATATCGATATGTATATTTGGCGGGGGAACACTGCCCGAATGCGTGCGATGACAGGTACCTATGCGTGGGGCATTGCCAACTGGCAGCGATGGAAAAAGTGCCCTGTGCTGAGAATAAGAAAGAGGAATGTTATGATTCAAATGGAAACCATGGGGAACATGCGCCGCACCGTCTATTGCGGGCGGGTGAGCATGGCAAACGTCGGGCAAGAGTTAACTGTGTGTGGCTCGGTTGCCAAAACGCGTGACAAGGGCGGCATTATTTTTACTGACCTGCGCGATACCACAGGCATTTTGCAGCTTGTGTTTGACGAAGATACCGCAAAAGATGTCTTTGCAAAGGCAGAGGCGTTGCACAGCGAGTATGTTGTCATCTGCAAGGGCTTATTGCGCGAACGTGCCTCTAAAACCGATAAAATCAAAACAGGTGATGTAGAGCTTTATGTCAGCGAACTGCGCATTCTAAGCGATGCTGAAACCACTCCCGTTGAAATCCGTGACGAAATCAAGGTGAAGGATGAACTCCGCCTGAAATACCGCTATCTTGATTTGCGCCGCCCTGCCATGCATGAGCCACTTGTTGTCCGCAGCGAGATTATGCGTCATGTGCGCAACTATTTCTACGAGAACGATTTCACCGAAATCGAAACTCCTAACCTGATTGGCTCTACCCCAGAAGGCGCACGCGATTACGTGGTGCCTTCCCGCGTGCAGCCTGGCAACTTTTACGCTTTGCCCCAAAGCCCACAGCTCTATAAACAAATCTTGATGCTCTCAGGCTTTGACCGCTATTTCCAGATTGCGCGTTGCTTCCGCGATGAGGATTTACGTGCTGACCGTCAGCCAGAGTTCACCCAGATTGATGAAGAGCTGAGCTTCGTAGACGAAAATGACGTCATGACCATCAACGAAGGTCTGATGAAAAAGGTCTGGAAAGAAGTGCTGGATGTGGATATCCAAACCCCATTCGACCGCATGCCTTGGGAAGAAGCGATGGATCGCTTTGGCTCGGACAAACCCGAAACTCGCATGGGGCTAGAGCTTTGCGATGTCACTGGCATTTTTGCTGCCACTGAATTTGTGCCCTTTAAGGCAACGGTTGAGGCAGGCGGTACCATCCGCGCCATCAATGCAAAGGGCTTGGCTGACCAACTGACCCGTAAAAAGATTGATAAATTGGTAGATGTGGCAAAGCTATATGGCGCCAAAGGGCTTGCCTATACCCGCATGACCGCCGATGGCACTACCTCTAGCTTTGAGAAAAATCTGACCGATGCCGAAAAAGAAGCACTCCACACCGCACTGGGTGCAGAGGTAGGGGACGTGTTGCTATTGGTATCAGACGCAAAACGCGTGAAGGCCTGCACTGCACTTGGGCAGGTACGTCTTGAAATCGGTCGCCAGTACGGCTTGATTGACCCTGATAAATTTAACTTCCTGTGGGTGACAACATTCCCCTTGTTTGAATATGACGAGGAAGAAGGGCGCTACTCTGCGGTGCATCATCCATTCACCATGCCCACCGCTGAGAGCATGGATAAACTCGAAAGCGACCCCGGCGCATGCTATGCCGAAGCGTATGACATCGTGCTGAACGGTTGCGAGCTTGGCGGCGGTTCTATCCGTATCAATAACCCTGAATTGCAAAACCGCATGTTCAAGGTGCTTGGCTTTACCGAGGAACGCGCCCGCGCGAGCTTTGGCTATCTGATGGATGCCTATAAATACGGTGCACCCCCACACGGCGGCATGGCTTACGGGCTTGACCGCATGGTGATGCTGATGCTAGGGCGCGACTCTATCCGTGATGTCATTGCCTTCCCCAAAGTGCAAAACGGCGGCGAGATTATGACAAGCTGCCCAAGCCCCATTGAGCAGAAGCAGTATGATGAACTTTGCCTAAAAACAGTGCTTCCTGTTGAAAAAGAAAATTAATATACAGTATGTATAACAAAACTACCCCGCACCATCTGCTTTCTAGCCAGAAAGCAATGGTTGCGGGGTAGTTTTTATTGGTGCTGTTTTGCTGTGCTATCTTCGCATGTCCTGCGCGGGCATGCCTTTATCGTTTGGGGTGGCGGCATGGTTGTTCTGCACAGCATACCGGGTGCGTCCTCTAGTTAATCCTCCTGCACATAGGCAAGGATTAACTGCACGGTTGCCTCCACCGCGCTGATGTGGGTGCGCTCCATCCCGTGCGAGGCATGCACACCGGGGCCAATCAATGCGCCCTTGATGTCATTGCCGCCTTTGAGTGCAGCGCTGACATCCGAGCTATAAAATGGATAGACATCCACTGCGTGGGGCAGCTTGTGCTCCTTGGCAAGGCGGATGAGTTTATTCGTCAGCTCATAATCATAGGGCCCTGCTGCGTCTTTGGCGCAAATGCTAACATCGTACTCGGTGCATGCCAAATCTAGCCCGATACAGCCCATGTCTACCGATAGCATTTCGGTGATTTCGGGAGGCAAGCTGCTTGCGCCATGCCCAACTTCCTCATAGGTCGATAGGATAAAGACAAGGTTATAGGCGGGGATAATAGCCTTATCTTTTAGCTCTTTCATAGCGGCAAACATGCAGGCAACACTCTGTTTATCATCCAAAAAGCGCGATTTCACAAACCCGCTTGAGGTGATGGTGGTCTTGGGGTCAATCGCAACAAAGTCGCCATTGCCAATGCCAAGGTTGAGCACATCCTGTTTATTCTTCACCACTTCGTCTAGGCGGATATACATGTTTTCGCAGTTGCGCACCCGCTCACGTGCGTCTGGGTAGACATGCACTGCGGGGGATTTGCTCAAAATTGTGCCAGTGTATACTCGCTTGTCGCGGGTGTAAATGCGGCAATATTCGCCGTCTAGGGTGGGGATGATGGGCCCGCCCACGTTGGTGAATGCGATGCCGCCCTCTGTGTCAATGCTGCGTACCATCAGCCCAAGGGTGTCTACATGCCCTGCGATGCCGATGGTTTTCTCTGCGTTTGCGCCGTCTAAATAGATGAATAGGTTGCCCTTTGCGTTTTTCGCCGTCCAATAGCCAAGGCGGGTCGCCTCGGTCTGGGCAAAGTCAATCACGTTCTTGCAAAAGCCACTGGGGCTGTCAATGGCAAGCAGGCTGCGGGTGATGTCTACTAAATATTGGTTCATATAAATCTCCATTCTTTGCAATCAAAAAGGGGCAGCTCTGCGCGCAGCTTGCAAGGTTGCAAGGCGAAGAACCGTCCCTTTGTTGTTTTTATCTCATTGCGCGCCCTGTGTGGGACAAGCAATTACTGTTTCTTCGCTTTTTTTCGTTTGATTTTATGATACACGAAAACACAGATGAGTGCAAGGGCAATCCATGTCCAAAGCGATAGAATGGTTAAGAAAATATTACTAATCGTATTAACAAAGTTTGTTAAACTTTTTGTAAAGGTGTCTGCAATCGTTTCCCAAGCAGTGGGTTCTTGCACGGTATATTCAATCACTTCCTTGAGATAAATCGATACGGTGGCATAGTCCACTTGGTCAGCCAGATAGTTCAGCTGGCTCTGATAGCTTTCAATTTCATACAGCACATCGGTCAGCACGCTCTCGATTTCTAATAGGTCGGTCAGGTTTTCTGCCTGTGCTTGCAGCTCCCACAAACGGTCGCGCTGTTGGGTCAAGGTGGTGATGCGCGCTTCTAAATCTAGGTAAGTGCTTGTCACATCGTTTGCGCTTTCGCTTTGGTAGGTGATGTTGCCCGCTTCGCCTACACCGCTCAAAAAGGTTGCATATTCGGTCGCGGGAATGCGATAGGTCAGCGAGGCAGAGCGTGCGCCGCTGTTTGCGTTGTTGTAATTTTCGCTATATTCCAGATACCCGCCTGCCTCACTCACTGCGGCGCTCAGGGCGGCAAGGGTGTCATCAAAGGCTTTGCTCTCAAGGGTCAGGTCGGTGGTATAGATGATTTTGCGGGTGGTGCTTTCTTCTACACTGCGGGTGGTTGCAGCATCGTCTGCGCTCACGCTTATCTCTTTTGCCGCGCTGCTCATGTCAAGAGTATTGCTTGCATCCATGGTGGTGGTAGTGGAATAGGTGCCGGTACTGCCAGTTGTGGCATAAGCGCTTTCCATGATGGTGTCGCCCGCTATCATGGTGATGTTGTTCATCGAATTGCTTAGCAACGAGCCAAAGCTGCCTGCTTTGCCGTGGGTGTATTTGCCGCTGGCAGCTT
>JAWXUQ010000046.1:0-19441 GCA_044426225.1 Faecalibacterium sp.
AGAGTATATCCAACAGTTTTGCTGTTATTATACCACTTTTTAAGCTTCATATCTGCCTCATTTACGAACTTTTATAAATTGGGTATACCTTACCTTGCGTTTACATTTTCACTTAATCCAAATCGGCACAAACTTGCAACGTTGATTTCTTGATTGTGCGTTAGCTGTTATGAGCAACTTGTTCGCAAATAGCGCAAATTATATTGCGGTATCTAAGGCGGTGTGCCGCTGTTTATAACATTTACTACGAAAAATGAACTTAAAAAGGTGCATAGTATGGCGCTGATACACTTACCATCGCACTGCCTCGAGTGAGTGCTGTTAAATCGTTTAAAATGGTTTGCTCTGTACCCTCTGGCATTTGCCATGATAGAAAAACGTTTTCCGCAAACTGAGGAACCGCCATCTTACCGCCTGCTTGTTCGACAAGCAAGCAAATCCGCTCATAAAGCGCATAATCCACGTGCACTTCTAACTGCACTAGGCTGCGCACCGTGCATATATCCGCTACCGCCAATGCAGCTTGTGTAGCGCCTTGGTAGGCACGCACCAAACCGCCTGTGCCAAGCAGTGTGCCACCAAAATAGCGGGTAATCACAACGATGATATCGGTCACCCCACTATGGCGCAGCACCTCTAGTGCAGGTGTGCCCGCCGTTTTTGCGGGTTCACCATCGTCAGAATAGCGCTCACGATTTTCTTCACGCAGGCGATACGCATATACATTATGCCGTGCGGTACGGTGCTGTGCGCGGATTTTATCCAAAAAGGCAAGTGCTTCCGCCTCACTTTCCACATGACAGAGCGAAGCGATGAAGCGACTTTTCTTTTCTTCTATCTCCGCGGTTACGCCGCCTTCGATTGTTTTATAATCTTCCATCCTTCACACCCGCCCTAGCAATCACTTTCTGCTTTATTCTCACTGAATTTTTTCTAATTATACCACATTTCAGATGGTTTGACAAAGACAGCTTGACGAAGAAAATAAAAAATGCCACTTCTCAGAAACTGAGAAGTGGCATAAAGTCTTACAACTATTATTTGCGTGCGAAACGTTTGTTGAAACGATCGATACGACCGCCTGCATCAACTAGTTTCTGTTTGCCAGTGTAGAAAGGATGGCATTTGGAGCAAACTTCAACGTGGATTGTAGCTTTGGTGCCGCGTGTTTCGATTACTTCGCCACAAGCACAAGTAATGGTGCAAGTTTCGTACTTTGGATGAATTGCATTTTTCATGAGAAAATCTCCTTAATATTGGTTTTTGGTGACGTACAGGGGCCATATTATCATGTATGTGCCCATCACAACCTTCAATATCAGCTACCTCGTAAAGCGGCCTTGGAAACGATTGCCTTAATATTATATCACCTTTTTTTGAAAACGCAAGTGCTTTTTGCGTTTTTTAAGAGAAAATAGGCTTCAATGCTGCTGCAAGGGCATCTTTTTGTGCCTGTGCCTCAGCAAGGTCTTTGCCTAGGGTTGTAAAATAGGTTTTAATCTTAGGCTCTGTACCAGAAGGACGCACAATCACGTTTGCACCACCTGCAAGGCCATAGACCAATACATTTGCTGCGGGCAAGCCTGTTTCTTCTGTCTTTTTATAATCAACTACGCTTTCTACGGCATAGCCTGCAATTTCGGTAGGTGGTGTGTTGCGGAAGTCATCCATGATGCCCGCCATTTTATCCATGCCCGAAAGCCCAGGAAATTCAAAGCTATCCACCGCATTGAGATAGCGGCCATATTTTGCATAAAGTTCTTCAAGATGCGCTTTAATTGAAGAGCCAATGCTACGATAATAAGCCGCCATTTCGCAGATAAGCATGGATGCCACAACGGCATCTTTATCACGCACATAACTACCGGCAAGATAGCCATAGCTTTCTTCAAAGCCAAAGATAAAGCGTTCTACTTCGCCCGCTGCCTCTAGGTTTGCGATTTGATCGCCAATCCATTTAAAGCCAGTCAATACCGAGCGTAACTCTACCCCGTATTCTTTGGCAACTGCATCGGCAAGTTGGGTAGAAACAAGAGATTTCACCGCAACTGGGTTTGCAGGCATGGTACCTGCCTCTATACGGGCAGCACAGATGTAATCGAGCAATAGCACGCCAACTTCGTTGCCCGAAATCAGCTGATAGGTGCCATCATCACAGCGCACTGCAATGCCCACACGATCAGCGTCTGGGTCAGTGGCGAGCATTAAATCTGCACCAGATTTTTCTGCAAGCTCTAGCCCTAGGCGCAGTGCTTCGAAAATTTCAGGGTTAGGATATGGGCAGGTTGGGAAATTGCCGTCTGGGAATTGCTGCTCCGGTACGATGGTTACATCGGTGACATCAATATCGCCAAGCACTTTCATGACAGGGACAAGACCAGAGCCATTCAGTGGGCTATACACAAGTTTTAGCCCTGCTGTTTTGCACAGACCTGGGCGCACACTGCGCGATTCAATCGCTGCGTAAAATGCTGCAAGGCAATCTTCACCCACATAGGAAACCAAACCTTCTGCCACAGCAGCGTCAAAGTCCATCATCTGCGCGCCAGTGAGGATATCAGTTTTCTGAATTTCCGCATATACAATATCCGCCGCTTCGTCCGTCATCTGGCAGCCATCTGCGCCGTATGCTTTGTAGCCGTTGTATTTAGCAGGGTTGTGGGAGGCAGTTACCATGATACCCGCATTGCATTCGTAATAGCGCGTCGCAAAGCTAAGGGCTGGCACTGGCATAAGGGCATCATAAATGCGCACCTTTACCCCATTGGCAGCAAGCACACAAGCCGCTGTTTTTGCGAAAAGGTCGCTCTTGATACGGCTGTCATAGCTGACAGCAACAAGCTGATTGCCGCCCTGCATTTTCACCCAGTTTGCAAGCCCTTGGGTTGCCTGACGCACTGCGTAAATATTCATGCGGTTTGAGCCTGCGCCAAGCACACCGCGTAAACCCGCTGTGCCAAAGGCAAGAGAAACTGCAAAACGATCTTTAATCTCATCGTCGTTGCCTTTAATCGAAAGTAGTTCTTCCTTTAAATCCGCGTCATCTAAATCTGCTGCGAGCCAGCGCTCATATTCTGCTTGATACATAATGGTACACCTTTCTTTTACGACGTATGTTCGAATTGAAAAACCTATTAATACACTATCTATATAATATATTGTTCGCGGTAATCTGTCAATTCCTTATTGTGCTAGAAATTCTTTGTGATATACTGTACATATCGATGATTTTATACCCTCACCTTTCTTATTTTAAATAAAAACCGCTGCATTTGCTATTTTTTCGCAGATGTAACATCAACAAGTGCAAAAAACGAGCGAGGAATTACGTATGTACGCAGAATTAAAAAGTTTTGGTATTCATGGACTTGCGGGCTTTGCCGTTACAGTAGAAGCAGATATTTCTGGTGGATTGCCTGCACTCAATATCGTCGGACTGCCAGATTCCGCCGTAAAAGAAAGTGGCGACCGCGTGCGCGCCTCCCTCAAAAACCTAGGGTTCAAATGGCCCGACAGCCGTATTACGGTAAACCTCGCCCCTGCCGATGTCAAAAAAACTGGGCCTGTCTATGACCTACCTGTTTTTCTTGCGACATTGTGCGCCTCTCAACAGCTCAAGACGCCTGCTCCGCACCAAGCCTTTTTAGGCGAGCTTTCTCTCGATGGTATCCTGCGCCCCATTGCAGGGGTGCTTCCGATGGCACTTGCCGCCAAAGAATGCGGCATTACCGAGTTATACCTCCCTGCCGAAAATGCAGCAGAAGCCGCCATCACCGTCTGCGACGAACTCACCATTTTTGCAGTGCACTCTGCGCGTGAAGTCGTTGACCATCTAAATGGTGAAACAGTGCTCACCCCCGCAGCATCCTCTGACTTTGTGCCTGACACCGCATGGCAAGGCGCACCTGATTTTTCCGATGTACACGGACAACCACTTGCCCGTCGGGCGATGGAAATTGCAGCCGCCGGGGGGCACAATGTGATTTTGGTCGGTGTACCTGGCAGTGGTAAATCCATGCTTGCCAAGCGCTTGCCAAGCATCCTGCCCCCACTTAGCCGCGAAGAAGCCACCGAAACCACCAAGATTTACTCCGTGGCAGGGCTGTTGCGCGCTAGCAGCGGGCTGATTGGCGCGCGCCCTTTCCGCAGCCCCCACCACTCTACTAGTGCAGTGGCACTTGCAGGTGGCGGTTCTACCTTCCGCCCAGGCGAAGTAAGCCTTGCCCACAGCGGGGTACTGTTTTTAGATGAATTACCAGAATTTTCGCGC
The DNA here is from genome assembly GCA_044426225.1 of Faecalibacterium sp. Taxonomy (GTDB): domain Bacteria; phylum Bacillota; class Clostridia; order Oscillospirales; family Ruminococcaceae; genus Faecalibacterium. Next base: position 4,271 of record JAWXUQ010000046.1, read on the forward strand.
GATAGCCTAGAGGTGCTGCGCCAACCGATTGAAGATGGTGTTGTGACGGTAAGCCGTATTGCAGGCAGTGCCACCTACCCTAGCCGTTTTATGCTTGTAGCTGCCATGAACGGTTGCAAATGCGGATATTTAGGGCATCCAAAGCATGCCTGCACCTGCACCCCTAGTGCGATTGAACGCTATCGCGGGCGGGTCAGCGGACCTATTTTAGACCGCATTGATTTACATGTCGAAATGGAATCAATCGCCTATGATGAACTAGCGGGAGAAGGCACAAGTGAAGATAGTGCAACCATCCGTGCGCGCGTGCTTGCCGCCCGTGCAAAACAAACGAAACGCTATTCTAAGACAGGCTTTGAGGGGGTGTTCTGCAACGCAAACCTCTCTAGCGCACAAATTCGGCGCATCTGCAAATTAAGCAAAGCCGCCGAAGCCGCTCTGCGCAAGGCTTATCAGGAAATGGCACTTTCCGCCCGCGCTTATGATCGCATTTTACGGGTGGCACAAACCATCTCTGATTTATCAGAAGAAAAAACAATCAGCGAAAGTTCGCTGTTAGAAGCACTGCAGTATCGCGCACTTGATCGTAAGACTTGGTTTGCACGTTAACCGTACACGCGAAAGGAGAAAGCAGCATGAAGCAACGCATCTTGGGCAACACCGGCATATCAATATCTGAAATTGGGCTTGGCACATGGCAACTTGGCACCCGTTGGGGCGAAACCTTTAACGAAACCGAGGCACGTTCCATCTTAGATGCAGCACAACAATCTAGCGTCACTGTCATCGACACCGCCGATGTATATAATGGCGGCAACAGCGAACGTGCCATTGGTGCCTTCTTAAAAACTTGTGAGCCAAACAAAAAGCCCTTCGTCATTACCAAAGCGGGACGCAAGCTAGACCCACACATTGCCGCGCAGTACACACCAGAAAATATCACCACCCTAATAGAGGGCAGTCTGACCAATATGACGCTAGAGCAGCTTGATATGGTATTGCTACACTGCCCACCCACCGATGTATACCAAAAGGATGCGCTGTTCACTGCATTAGACTACTTAAAGCAGGATGGAAAAATCGCAAGCTATGGTGTGAGTGTAGAGAAAGTGAGCGAGGGGTTGCAAGCACTCGCATATAACATCTCTGCCATTGAAGTTATTTTTAATATGTTCCGCTTAAAACCCGCAGAAGAACTATTTCCCAAAGCGCAAGCGGCAAACGTAGGCATCATTGCACGTGTGCCGCTTGCAAGCGGGCTGCTGACTGGCCAATATAGCGCTAACACCACTTTCGCTGCAGGCGACCATCGCACTTTCAATCGTAATGGCGAACGCTTTGACAAGGGCGAAACCTTTTCGGGAGTGCCCTACGACATAGGACTACAAGCCGCGCAAGCACTCCAAGCACTGTTTGGCACAGATGATTTAGCGCCCTATGCCCTGCGTTGGATATTAATGCATGATGCGGTGAGCACGGTCATCCCTGGGGCAAGCAAAACGCAGCAATTACAGGCAAATCTGCGCGCTGCGAATTTGCCTCCATTAACCATCGCACAGATGGATGGGGTAGCTAACATTTACAATCACTATTTAAAAGAAACCATTCATCCGTATTGGTAGATTATTTTGCAACCTCCACCAACTTTCCTCCTAAAAATGCGAGAAACTTGCCCAAAATTGCTCAAAACACATTGACAACCCCCACAAAAGAGATTACAATAAAATCAACGAACCACCCACTTAACAATCAACTAACAGGAGGATTCACCATGGACAATTATCAGAAATACATTGACATCTACCTAAACTTTTGGAAAAACTTTAGCAACGTCAAGGACCGCACTGACCGCCTAGGCTATTGGCTACCTATCCTTGTAAATTGTCTTGCTGCTTATCTAATTGGCTTGCTTGGTGTCGGCATCCTAAGCCAACTTGTCTCCCTTGCAATTTTCATTCCTGGTATCACAATCAGTGTTCGCCGCATGCACGATGTAGGCCACACATGGAAATATCTTTTGATCAACTTCATTCCACTGGTTGGTTGGATTTTATTTATCATCGCGCTTGCAAAGCCATCGATTGATGCGGATGGCAAACCAACTGTATAATACATAATCATACAACCAAAGGGTGTTGCTGTGATGGTACATTTGTACCATTCACCGCAACACCCTTTTTCATTTGCTTTTATTAAAGCCGCACACCGCCTTTTACTCGTCTTACCGCTCTAGATACGCGCGAATTTCCTTCTCAGTCGCGTCTAACTCTTGGCGGAAGGTACGTGCAGAAACGCGCAGCGCACCATTACCCAAAATAATATATTGCATGGCACCATCTGAGGACACCACCCGCACACGGTGCTGTTTTGCCATGTCATGAGTGGCTCTCTCAATATAGCTATCCGCCGTTTCTGCCTCTTTGGTATAGACCACCTGAATGCCATGATACTGCAACACTGACCCTAAATTGCCCTTGACCTTATAGGCATCAAAGACCAAAATCACCTTAACTTTGCGGAAGCCTTGGTAATTACAAAGCATATCCATCAAGCGTTGGCGGGCTGTTTCTAGGTTTTCCTCGGCAAGTTTTGCCAAGTCATCCCACGCATGCAGCACATTATAACCATCCACCAGTAAATATTCTGGCCCCGCAGGAATCGGCGCACTAGTGACCTTCGGTGCAGGTGCTGCCTTTTTCGGTGGGGTAAAGGCGCGGTGCGCATCGCGGTTGATTTTGCCATAAGTTTTTTCAAAAATGGCAAGCAGTTCTTTATCTTGCGCAAGCGTACCACTGTATTGCGCTGCCCTGCGTGGGGCAGCCTTTGGCACAAATTCTTCCGCCACCACCTTGCCCCATTCAGTATCAATATGGGCATGCGCTTTGACCTCTTCCCACGGCACAAAGTAACCTGCGCCATGCGAACAAAAAACCGAACCCGCCGGGTTTTCGGTATCCATATCGGGGTCATACGCGATTGCCTCTATCACTTGCGCTGCATCGTGACAAGGAGCATACCCCTGCAAGGTCAAGGAAATTCGCCCCCGTCCGCGGGTATAACTAGTCAATTCCGCTGCATACGTGCGCATGGTGGAAACTGGCGCGCTGCCAATTAAAACGGCGATTTCTTCGCCAAGTTCCGGCGGAGAAAACTCCCCTGCCATCTTTTGCACATCTGCCATGGCGCGCCCGATTTGCTCCGCAGGCACTTCTAATTGGAAATGATACCATGGCTCTAAAAGTGTGCTTTCGGTGCAGCGCAACGCATGCCGCACCGCGCGGTAGGTTGCTTGACGGAAATCACCGCCCTCAGTATGTTTAAGGTGCGCCCGCCCTGCGATAAGGGTAATTTTTACATCGGTCAAGGGCGAGCCCGTCAGTACACCTAGGTGCGTTTTTTCGGCAAGATGGGTCAAAATCAAATTTTGCCAGTTGCGATTCAGCGCATCTACATGACAGGTGCTTTCTAACTGAATTCCACTGCCCTGCGGCAATGGCTCCAATACCAGATGCGTTTCTGCATAATGACGCAATGGCTCATAATGCCCAATCCCCTCTACGGCTTGGGTGATGCTTTCTTTATACAAAATGCGTCCCTGCCCAAAGGTGACCACCAAGCCAAAACGCTCTTGCAGCACACTTTGCATTACCTCTAGCTGCACCTCGCCCATCAGTTGCAGATGAATTTCACCGAGCGCAGATTGGAACTGCACCCGCAATTGTGGATCCTCTCCTGCAATGGTCTGCAAGGCGCGCAAGACAGTATGCGTGTCGGTGCCCTCTGGCACCTTAACCGTATAGTTCAACACTGGCTCTAACAGTGGTGTCGGGGCACTTTTTGCCGCACCAAGCCCCTCACCAATTTGACAAGTGCTCAAGCCCGTCACCGCCGCTGCCATGCCGGGGTAAAGCACCTCTGTTTGGGTGTATTTATCGCCCGAATATAGACGAATTTGGTCTACTTTTTCGCGCCATGCCTCTTTGGCTTCAGGGCGGCTTTCCAAGCCAGTCTTAGCAGCAAGCGTTCCGCCCATCACCTTAACCCAGACAAGACGCGCTCCCGTGGCATCCTCTGTGATTTTGAACACGCGGGCGGCAAATGCTTGCCCCGCGGAAGGCTGCGCGGTATAGGCGGCTAGCCCTGCCAACAATTCCTGCACCCCTTCTAATTTGAGCGCTGCGCCAAAAAAGCAAGGGAACACTTGGCGGTTTGCCACCGCAGCACAAACGCTTTCTTGCACCAGGGGCTGCCCACTGAGGGCTTGCTCCATCAATGCCTCATCGCACAGAGAAAGTTCCTCTTCCCACTGGGCTAGCTGCTCTGGCTGCACCGCTGTTATACCACCACTTTGTTCTGCAATTGCCTCTTGCACACAGGGCGCTGCCGTAAAATCAACGCAATTAGGAGAAAGCCGCTTTTGGATATCCGCAAAGAGCGCCGCCTTGCTTGCAATCGGCAAATCCATCTTATTGATGAACAAAAAAGTTGGAATATGATAATGCGCAAGCAGCTTCCAAAGCGTTTCGGTATGGCTTTGCACCCCATCCGTGCCACTGATGACAAGCACCGCATAATCAAGCGCAGAAAGGGTACGTTCCATCTCAGCAGAAAAATCGACATGCCCCGGGGTATCTAGCAAGGTGATAGACGCATCCCCAATTTGCAACAATGCTTCTTTGGAAAAGATAGTAATGCCACGCGCTTTTTCAATGGTATCGGTATCTAAAAAAGTGTTACCATGGTCTACCCGACCTAGCTTGCGCAATGTACCTGTTTGATATAGCATTGCCTCTGACAAGGTTGTTTTGCCCGCGTCAACATGGGCGAGAATACCAAGTACAAGTCGTTTCATAGCGGTGTTTGTTCCTTTTTGATTGATAATGGCTGAGGCAAAATGGCAAACGATATGCCTATCCCCAAGAACGAGTAAATTACAGTGCATTTTCCGAGCTGCACTGTGCTATATCTCGGTTTTGCAAACAGCACAGTGTAAGTTGCAAAATTGCACACAACGCTGCTTTTAAAAAAGATTAAAAAATGCCTGTACTGGGGGCAGATAATAAAGCACAGGAATGAGAATAGCAGGCAACATGTTACCAACCTTAATTGCTTTGATTTTTAGCATATTAATGCCGATACACGAAATCAAAACCCCGCCCACAATGCTAAGTTCTCGGATCATATCCGCAGTAATAAACGGCTGAAGCACCTGCGCAAACAGGGTAATGCTGCCCTGATACACAAAAACCGAGACAGCTGAAAAGAGAACCCCAACCCCCACAGTAGACGCAAGGACAATCGACATGGTACCATCTAGCATACTTTTGATATACAGGGTGGTGTGATTACCACTGATACCGCTATCAATCGACCCCAAAATCGCCATGCTGCCAACACAGAAAATCAAACTTGCGGTGACAAACCCAATGGAGACATTGGAGGCTTTGTCGCCTTGTTTCCCATTGAGTTTCACCTCAATCCAATCACCAAGTGCTTTGAGGCGGGCTTCGATATCAAGCCACTCACCCACCACCGAACCAATGACAAGGCTGATGATAAAGAGCAGGGCTTCTGCGTCCTCCTCCATCAAGCCACTAATTGCACCCGAAGCGCCCACATAGATAACGGATAGTGAGAGGGCAATCATCACAGTATTTTGGTATTTTTCTTTGATGCCGCCCTTGAGCAGCAAACCGATGGCACCACCGATTAAGATGGCGACGGCATTGACGATAGTTCCTAACATGTTCCCTCTATTCTTGATGCGTAGCACACGAGAAAGACTGCACCGCTTTTCGCAAACGAGTTATCTCTCTGTCATTGATGCGCAAGTATATTATCAAAAAACTTACCCCTGTTGCACCGCCTGATAAAACGCAAGCCCGCAAGCGTTTAGCAATTTGGCACCTTCGTTATCGGCGGTGGGGCGCAAATCTGCGCAGTTGCCAGAAAACACAGTATAGGCATATTCCTTGCCCTCTATCACGAGATACCCTGCATCACAGCGAATGCCGAGCATCCACCCTGTTTTGCAAGCCGCATGCACTGGGTGTGCCACGCCTTCCCAACATTCTGGGCAATCCTCCACAAGGGGCAATAACGCAGGCACAAAGTTCTTATAGTGCTGCTGTGCCATCAAGGTATCAAACAGCGCAACACTGTTTTCATTGAGTACTTCGCCGCGGTGCATAGCGGCAAGATAGGCTGCGTATTCTGCCGTGGTGCCCTCTGCAAAGGGACCCGTTGCCATAATGGCAGGGTCTTCGGACATTTTACGGTTAATTCTACTATCCACCGCGCCATATCGCTGCATGTGCGCTTGCACCACCTGTATGCCACCGACCAAATCAGTCAGCAGATTGGTGGCGGTATTATCACTAATCAGCATCATCAGCACCGCCATGTTATAGGCACTCAGGCTAGTACCCGCCTGCATATCAAGCAGCAAGCCAGACCCGCCAATGATATCTTCCGCTGTGCAAGTAATTTGGGTGTCAATCGAGCAATTACCTAGCTCCACCTGTTCTAGCAATGCACCAAGGACAAACAACTTCATGGTACTTGCCACTGGCAACACCTGATTTTGATGGTAATGCCAAGAAAAGCTGCCGTCTACGGCTTGAAACGTCACCCCAACATCACCCGAAAAAGCGGCAAGCTGTGGCAACAAGGTATCGTCTAAAAATTGTGCGGTTGTCTGCATGAGATTACCCCTCTGTCTTACTTATTTTAAACATCTTCGTTTTTAAATATCTTTGTTTTCAATTTGATTGAAAGGCAATTAAAAACCATTTGTTTTCTGCCATGGTGCATATCGTGGTGTATCAATCTGTATGCGATACACCATCATAATACATACACCTTTATATAATACCGCAACTAGCCCCATAACGCAACAAAAAGCCCATCATTTTACCACACAATCCGTGGATAAAACGATGAGCTTCCTAATTGCAATTACAAGTGCAGTGCGTGTACCGCGCTTAGGCGCGAGCGGACTACACACAATAAAAGATCAATTACTTTTTAGCTTTGATTTCTTTGATTAGTTCTGGGACTACTTTAAACAAGTCGCCTTCGATGCCGTAGTCTGCAACCTGGAAGATAGGTGCAGTTGCATTTTTGTTGACAGCAATGATGCATTCTGCATCCTGCATGCCAGAAGTGTGCTGAATGGCACCAGAGATACCAAGCGCAACATAAATGCGAGGATGTACTGTTTTACCAGTCTGACCAATCTGATGGTCAGCGGTCATCCAGCCTGCGTCAGTCACTGCACGAGAAGCGCCGATGACACCGCCGCCGAGTGCTTCTGCAAGTTCTTCAGCAAGGGCAATGCCTTTGTCGATGTCTTTGCTAATACCACGACCAACAGCAACCACGATTTCAGCACCAACAAGGTCAACCAGTTTGTTTGCTGCTTTTACAACATCCAAAACTTCGGTCTTGCAAGCCGCTGCATCTAGAGTGAAGGTTGGTTTTACGATTTCAACTGCTTCTGCTTTTGCTGCGTCGAATTCAGCCATCTTCATAACACCAGGGCGCACAGTAGACATCTGAGGACGGAAGCGAGGGCAGATGATGGTTGCCATCAAGTGACCGCCGAATGCAGGGCGAGTCATTTTTAGGTTGCGGTCTTCGTAATCGAATTTCTGTTTAGAAAGGTCGATGGTAGAGGACTCAGCAAGGTAATCCACGTAGCTATTTACGTCAATATCTAGGTGGGTGCAGTCAGCGGTCAAGCCGGTGTGCAGACGTGCAGCCAAGCGAGGTGCAAGGTCACGACCAATGTTAGAAGCACCGATTAGGAATACTTCTGGTTTTTGATCCATTACGACCTGAGTGATAACCTCAGTGTATGCATCGGTGGTGTAATCTTTTAGTTTTGCGTCTTCGCAAACAAGAACGCGGTCTGCGCCGTAGCCGCCGAGTTCTTTTGCAATGCCTTCTACGTTATCGCCAAGAAGGATGCCGCATACTTCGCAGCCGATTTCGTCAGCAAGTTTACGTGCTTCGGAAACAAGTTCAAAGTTGGTGGGCATTAAAGCGCCGCCGCGTTGTTCACAGAATACCCAGACGCCTTTAAAAGCGGCGAGGTCTTTGCAATCATAAGCCATGTTTCAATTCCCCTTTCAATCAAATGATGTGCTTGACGGCAAGAATGCCAGCAAGTTTTTCAGCGCTTTCTACCATCTCGCCTACACCCTTCTGAGGAGGAGTGAAGGATTTGAAGATGTTAGTAGGAGAGCCCTTCAAGCCGATGGTATCTACCTCAATTAGCGCGTCATCTTTCAATGCTTCGTAGTCATAAACATCACATGGTTTTGCGTAGCAGCCAAAGATATCTTTGACGTTCATGTAGCGTGGCTCGTTGATTTCTTTCACGCAGGTAAGCAAGCAAGGAGTCTCCACCTTGATGCTCATGTAGCCGTCTTCAAGCAGACGTTTTACGGTGAGGAAATCGCCATCTTTCTGAATATCCTGTACATAAGTAACCTGAGGAATGTTCAGTTTTTCTGCAATCTGAGGGCCAACCTGTGCGGTATCGCCGTCAATTGCTTGGCGACCGCAGAATACGATATCGCCTTTTTCTAGACCGATTTTATTGATTGCAGCAGCCAAAATCTGACTGGTTGCATAGGTATCAGAACCGCCAAATTCACGGGCAGAAACAAGCACAGCGCGATCAGCACCACGTGCTAGGATTTCACGAAGCATCCCTTCTGCAGGTGCAGGACCCATGGTAACGATAACAACTTCGCAATCGGTTTCGTCTTTGATAGCAAGAGCAGCTTCTACTGCGCTCAAGTCATCAGGGTTTACGATGGTAGCCATCGATGCGCGGTCAAGGGTGCCGTCTGGCTTGACGACAACTTTACCAGACGTATCGGGAACTTGTTTGACACAAACGATAATTTTCATTTCATTTCCCTCCTATTACTTCACACCAATACTACCGGCAATAACCATACGCTGTACCTCAGAGGTACCTTCGTAGATTTCGGTAATCTTGGCATCACGCATCATGCGCTCTACTGGATAATCACGGGTATAGCCGTAACCACCGAACAGCTGTACACAGCGGCTCGTGATATCGGTTGCAGCCTCTGCTGCAAAGAGTTTTGCCATTGCAGCTTCTTCAGAGTAACGAGCTTTTAGACCGTTACGAACTGCTTCTTTTTTGCTAGCAGCAGCATATACAAGGTACTGTGCAGCTTTTGCTTTGGTTGCCATATCAGCCAGTTGGAACTGAGTGTTCTGGAACTGAGAAATGCGGCGGCCAAACTGTACACGCTCAGCAGTGTATTTGATGGTCTCGTCGATAGCGCCTTCTGCTAGACCAAGAGCCTGTGAAGCGATGCCGATACGGCCGCCGTCGAGGGTGCCCATAGCAATCTGGAAGCCTTTGCCCTTCATGCCAAGCATGTTTTCTTTTGGTACTACGCAATCTTCAAAGATGAGCTCGCAGGTAGAAGAACCACGGATGCCCATTTTCTTTTCGTGTTTGCCAACAGAGAAGCCTGGGAATTCACGCTCAATGATGAAAGCAGTGATTTCTTTGCTCTTGCGGCCGCGTTTGTCCACAACAGTGCCAGTGATGGCAAATACGATGAATACATCTGCATAAGCAGCATTGGTGATGAAAATTTTAGAGCCATTAATAATGTAGTTTTCACCAGCTTCATCAAGCACAGCATAGGTCTGCTGACCCTGTGCATCAGTACCTGCGCCAGGTTCGGTCAAGCCGAATGCGCCAATCTTTTTACCTGCGGCAAGGTCAGGAACATATTTCATTTTCTGATCTTCAGTGCCGTAGCTTAAAATTGGATCAATGCAAAGCGAGGTGTGTGCGGATACGATAACACCAGTGGTGCCACATACTTTGCTGAGCTCTTCTACACAGATTGCGTAGGTCAGCACATCTGCACCCTGTCCGCCGTATTTGGTTGGTACAGGAATACCCATCATGCCAAGTTTCGCCATTTTCTTTACATTTTCAACGGGGAACTCTTCGGTTTCGTCCACTTCAGTCGCAATGGGTTTTACTTCGTTTTCTGCGAATTCGCGGAACATTTTTTGTGCCATGAGCTGTTCTTTACTCAAAAAAAAGTCCATTGTTTTTTTCTCCTCTTTTCAGTAGATTTAGAGCGCTCTAAAGGCAGGTCGCCAAAATGGAGGCCTGCCTAAACAGAACAATCTTTTTATTATAGTTCGTCGATTGGGGTTTTGCCGTCTGCGTAAGAGTAGAAGCCTTTGCCACTCTTGCAGCCAAGCTGACCAGCACGAACCATTTTCTTTAGCAAGGGGTGTGGACGATATTTGGTATCGCCAAATTCCTTGTAGAGAACTTCCATGATTGCAAGGCAGATATCAAGACCAACATAGTCGCCTAGTTCTAGAGGACCCATTGGATGATTTGCGCCAAGTTTCATTGCAGAGTCGATGTCGCGAACCGAAGCAACGCCATCTGCATAGATGCCAACACCTTCGTTGATCATTGGGATAAGGATGCGGTTTACAACGAAACCAGCAGCTTCGTTTACTTCAACAGGCACTTTACCGATTTCAGTAGAGATTTCTTTGATTTTTGCTACTACTTCAGCAGGGGTGTTGTAGCCAGCGATTACTTCAACCAATTTCATGATAGGTGCTGGATTGAAGAAATGCATGCCGATCACAGCGTGCTCAATGCCAGTACCGATTTCGGTGATGGAAAGAGAAGAAGTGTTGGAAGCGAAGATGCAATCTGCTTTGCAGATTTTATCAAGTTCGCCGAAAGTTGCTTTCTTTACGCCCATATCTTCAAATGCAGCTTCTACCACTAGATCGCAATCAGCACATAGGTCTTCTTTCAAACCAGTGGTGATTTTTGCAAGGATAGCTTCTGCTTTAGCAGCGTCCATTTTGCCTTTGGCAACGCGTTTTTCAAAGCCTTTTGCGATTTTAGCTTTGCCGCCTGCTGCCCATTCTGCTTTGATGTCACAAAGTGCAACTTCGTAACCTTCGCACTGTGCAAATGCCTGTGCAATGCCAGCGCCCATTGTGCCAGCGCCAATAACACCAATTTTCATGATAATACTCCTTAACTATTCAATAATGTTAATTTTTTAACTTGTATCGATAAAAACTTGCCCACCCTAGCAATCATTCTAATACGGTGGGCTAAGTTCTAATCCAAACGAATTCGTTTCGCCAACGCTTTGCAGTGCTTTGCCTGCAATTAGTTGTTGGTGAATACTGCGCGAGGTTTTGGCTTTTCACGAGAGAGGAAACAACCCATGCCTTCTACTTGGTCATGTGTTTCAAAGCAATCGCCGAATAGCTTTTCTTCGATTACACAGCCAGCATCGATGTCTACCTGCATCCCATCGTTGATGGCTTTTTTGCAGTTACGCACAGCGATTGGTGCATTGCGAGAAATCTTGGTTGCAAGTTTCAGCGCTGCATCCATTAGCTCAGCCTGTGGATAAACAGCGTTCACTAGACCAATGCGTAGTGCTTCTGCTGCATCGATGTTGAGTGCTGCATAGACAAGCTGTTTTGCCATGCCCATACCAACAAGGCGAGCAAGACGCTGGGTTCCACCAAAGCCTGGTGTAATGCCCAGACCTACTTCTGGCTGACCAAAGAGTGCATTGTCAGCGCAGATACGAATATCGCAGCTCATAGCAAGTTCGTTGCCGCCACCTAGTGCGAAGCCATTGATGGCTGCAATCACAGGGATTGGGAAACTTTCAATCATCAAGAAGATATCGTTGCCAAGTTTGCCAAAGGCTTCGCCTTCTGCTTTGGTCATGGTGCTCATCGCGCCGATATCTGCACCTGCGACAAAGCTCTTTTCGCCTGCGCCAGTCAGTACAACGCAGCGGATTACATTTTGGTCAAGTGCTTCAAAGGCCGCTTGTAAATCAGCAAGCACTTCAGGGTTAAGGGCATTGAGCGCCTTGGGGCGGTCAATGGTAAGTACGGCAACTGCGCCCTGTAATTCGGTAGTAACAAAAGCCATTTTATGTTCTCCTATTATTTATATAACGATTAGTCCATTTCTACGATGGTAGAGCAGCCCATGCCGCCGCCGATGCAAAGGGTAGCAAGGCCTTTTTTAGCGCCGCGTGCTTTCATCGCATGTAGCAAAGTAACAAGGATACGAGCGCCAGATGCACCAACTGGGTGACCAAGTGCGATTGCACCACCGTTTACGTTTAGTTTGGTAGTATCAATGCCTAGGTCTTTGCCAACAGCAAGGCTCTGTGCAGCAAATGCTTCGTTTGCTTCTACAAGATCCATATCAGCCATGGTTAGACCGGTTTTTGCAAATAGTTTCTGGGTAGACGCGATAGGACCAACACCCATGATGCTTGGGTCAACACCGCCAAGTGCGCCGCCTACGAAGGTAGCCATTGGGGTAATGCCAAGTTCTTTTGCTTTTTCTTCGCTCATCACAACAAGAGCAGCTGCGCCATCGTTGATGGAAGAAGCGTTACCTGCGGTAACAGAGCCGCCCTCACGTTTGAAAGCAGGACGTAGACGTGCAAGACCTTCTGCGGTGGTGCCTGCGCGAGGACCTTCGTCGGTATCAAACATCACGGTATCTTTTTTCACTTTAACTGGTACTGGAACGATTTCTTCTTTGAAAGCGCCTGCTTCAATGGCAGCGCATGCTTTCTGCTGGCTGTTTGCTGCAAATTCGTCCATTGCTTCACGGGTAAGTGCCCATTTTTCAACAACATTTTCAGCGGTAACACCCATGTGATAGTTGTTAAATGCATCCCAAAGTGCATCGTTTACCATGGTATCAATCATCTGTGCGTTGCCCATGCGGTAGCCGTAACGAGCTTTGGTCATTGCGTAAGGAGCCAGGGACATGTTTTCCATACCGCCTGCTACTACGATATCAGCATCGCCTGCTTGAATCATCTGTGCTGCCATGTTGACACAGTTTAGGCCAGAGCCACATACAACGTTAATGGTAACAGCTGGAGTTTCAATTGGCATGCCTGCTTTGATTGAGGACTGACGTGCAATGTTCTGACCCTGTGCTGCCTGGATAACACAGCCCATGTAAACATGGTCAACCTGTTCCGCTTTGATACCTGCACGTTCTACTGCTTCTTTGATAACAATTGCACCAAGGTCAGCAGCAGGGGTGGTAGAGAGTTTGCCGCCCATTGCACCAATTGCGGTACGGCATGCAGATGCGATAACTACTTTCTTCATGAAAACTTTCCTCCAAATTATGTTGATGATAATTACGAAAAACGTTATATATGATAAGGTGCCTTTGCACCGATATCCTTAGGAAACTACGCGGGTTACTCCCACTTAGACGCGTCTGGGAACTTGGCTTTGAGTGCCACTTCTACATTCGGGGTGACGAACTGAGCAATTTCTGTGCCATAGCGTGCCGCCTCTTTTACGATGGTAGAGGAGAGATATCCCCAGTGAATGCTTGTGGTAAAGAACATGGTATCAAGCTCTGGCATCAGTGCACGATTGGTTTGCGCAAGCTGCAACTCAATCTCGAAATCCGAAACGGCTCGCAAACCACGCACAATCACAGTCGCGCCCATTCTCTTTGCAAAATCAACCGTCAGTCCGTCAAAACTTTCCACCGTGACATTCGGAATATCTTTGCAACATTCTTGCAATAATGCCACGCGTTCTTCCACACTAAAGAGCGGATTTTTTGCACTATTATTGAGCACCGCCACAACAAGTGTATCGGTAACTTTTGCCGCACGATGAATGATATCAATATGCCCACGGGTAACAGGGTCAAAACTCCCTGGATAGATTGCACTTGCCATCTTTGCTGTTTCCTCCATGCAATTTATGGCACTACATTTCCGAGTGCCTAGATATAGTAAAGCACATTGTCAAATTTTTATCAAGTGTTTTTTTGCTACTTTTTTCACTTTTTACATTCTAGTTACAACCTCTCCACAAATCGCTTCTCCCAATCAAGCAACCTAGCCAAAAGTTATTCTTCAAGCGCGGGTTTTTTATGCATTTTTCTTTGCGTGCAAATGCTTGCTCTTTGCGCGCAAAAAATGCTATAATGGGATAACAAAGTAAGCCATACTAACTTTTACTGCTCTCACCGAACTTTATACCGAAAGGGTTTCAGAATGAACTATAAGCCAAAAAAGCCATATTTATATGCCTCACTTGCCCTTTTTGGAGGCGCAAGTGCTAGTATTATTGTGTTTTTCTTTATTTATCGCTACCAAGGGCTTGGAGATATGCTCAATACCGTCATTAATATTTTACAGCCCTTTGTATATGGTGTTGTCATTGCATACCTATTAAAACCAATCGTCAACTACTTTGCCAGGCTATTTGAACGCAAATTTTCACCCAAATTCAAGCGTGCGATTACACCGCTTTCCATCGCGATTAGCTTTCTCATTGCAGGACTTTCCCTCTATGCTTTGTTCGCCCTAATTTTGCCAGATGTGATTGATAGTGTCACCTCGCTGATGGTTTCTCTTCCGGGCAGAATGTCAGATTTCCGCGCATGGTTAACTAAGGTGTTTGAGGACGAGCCCCTCATTCAAGAATATATCAACACTGGTTATAGTGCCATTTCTTCCTCGGTCGATAGTTGGGTCAGCAACACCTTGATGCCACAGGTTAGCAGTATCGTAAGCGGAGTGGGGCTTGGTGTACTCAGTGCAGTGCTTGCCATCAAAGATTTGTTCATCGGGCTATTTGTTGCTATCTATCTGCTTGCCATCCGCCACAAATTCTCGCGCCAAATAACCTTGCTATTATATAGTGTCATGCGCCGTGATTGGGCGGATCTTGTTGTGAGCGAAGTAAAATATGCTGATCGCATGTTTGGTGGTTTTATCAGCGGCAAAATTTTAGACTCTCTCATCATCGGCTTTTTATGTTATTTTGTCTGTTTGATTGTTGGTTTTCCCAACCCCACCTTGATTGCGATTATCATTGGCGTTACCAACGTCATCCCCTTTTTCGGACCATTTGTTGGTGCAGTACCCGCCTCTATCCTTGTATTGATTGTTGATCCCATCATGACCATCTGGTTTGTCATTTTCATTTTGATTTTGCAGCAGTTCGATGGCAACATCCTCGGTCCTAAAATCTTGGGTGATTCTACTGGTCTTTCTAGTTTCTGGGTGCTGTTCTCTATCCTATTCTTTGGCG
>JAWXUQ010000135.1:0-2932 GCA_044426225.1 Faecalibacterium sp.
TGTAGCATATAGTGTTACACATCGTTATAAACGTATTGACGTATTTTATTGGGACAATTTGGGAGCAGGATGCCGCAGGTTCGAATCCTGTCACTCCGACTTAAAACCACTTAAAATCTTACGATTTTGGGTGGTTTTTTCTATATTTGTGGTGATTTTATAAAATTTTTAGGGTGAGCAATGGAGGCAAGACCACATAGATCACCATAGATGGAGAAAATTTGAATATACGGGCTGTTTTTTGCGTTTGTTTGAATACGATTTGTATTTTTATAGATGTGGCGGTTGATATACTCGTTGATGTGTTTGCCGATGTGATTGCTGGTGGGATTGGTTCGCTATTTTAGCTGTGTTTAGAGGGCTGGATAATCTCGTAGGGAATGGTCTTGACCGTTCCGCATGGTTTGCTGTGTGTTGTGGGTGTCTTTGCTTTTTAGTTGTTGTATTGGCGCAAAGGTAGTTGCTTGGTGCTGCACCAAAATGGGACCCCCATCTTTTTAAAAGAACAGTTTATTTCAAGCTTGTCAAACGAGAAAATTCCCAAGGTATAAGACCTCGGAAATTTAATGGATGCTATAGTTGCTTGCTGGTGTTTTAGGAAAAGTCTTTTCTTTGGTTATAGCGGTGTAATTGCTGACCGCAAAAAGATTGTTTCGTTAAAACACATCTTTCAAACAGCTATTACGTTCACTCACGATTGCCAGTTGTATCTGCCCGCCTAATTTAAACCCAGAAATAAAATTCTCAAGTCCAGTGATTGCAATCACTTCGCTATAAGCGTTGACCATTGCAATCAACTGGGCTTTTTCTTTTGGGGCGAGGGTTGCTAGTAGCGTTTCTTCGCAATCGGCTAGTTTCTGCATCGCCTTGCCGTAATCCGAATTTCTATCGTACGTTTTCGAGTTTGGGCAGATGTTTTCAAAGTAGAGTTCTTCTAAAATATTCATTTTGTTTCACCTCCTGTCTGTAGCTTATAGCAACCAACATTACCATAGGAGATGGAGCGAAAGCTATTACAATAACCACCAAGATAACAAGCAAACCGTGGCACAATCTTGACCGACTGTGCCACGGCGTTTTTTATGTTTTTATCTTGAGTAGCTGGCCTTTTAAGGATTGCTTGTTCTTTTTCGCAGGGAGCGGACTAAACTGGGGCCCTCTTTCGTTTATGCGAAACACTTTTTAATAAGTGAGATGATTAGAAAATTACAGAAAATAGATTTACACAAAGGGCGTCGCGTTTCGTGACATGCTTTGCAGGGCTGATTAAAGGTTTGGTGTATTTGTTTTGCAGTTTGAATGTTATGGCTTACGCAGTTGGTGTTTCATTGAGGTGGGTGCTTTCTTTCGCTTTCTTTTTCAGTTCTGCAATCTCGGCTTTCATCTCTATAATAAGTGCGGCAAGTTTCACTTCGCATTCTTCTTCCGAATGAGCGTAAATGTTCTTCGGGTGTTTCTTTCCGTCTGGATATTTGGGCGAGTATCTGCCTTCCCATAGCTTCTCGTTTATCTGGTTCACGCTACCCGTGCCACTCTTGCGAATCTTGCCTTTGTATGGCTCAAATTTTTCCACTGGGGGCGTTTCTTTGGCGGTTGGTGTGTCTGCCTTACCGCTGTCAGCCTTGCTTACACAGGGCGACACGCTGGCTGCTTGGCTGTTCAGCGCATTGTTGATTTTATTCGCGGCATTCTGTTGCATATTGCCCGTGATGTGGGTGTAAATATCAAGCGTTGTGCCTGCTGATACATGCCCAATCATTGCCGAAAGTGTTTTCACATCCATCCCACTTGCGAGGGCGGCGCTAGAAAATCCGTGACGAAGATCATGGAATCTGACCTGTTTGCACCCTGCGTGTTCTAAAATCAGCTTTAATCGGCGGCGGCAAGTGGTTGGGTCGAGCGGTGAATCTTCCTTGACAGGCGAGGGGAAAATCCACTTAGAAGTATTGTTTCGTTGGTACGCCCACAGCATCTGGGTGAGTGTTCTCGGCAACACAATGGTGCGGTTCGATGCCTTTGTTTTCGGTGCCGAGATTTCTAATTTTCCATTCAAACGCCCCACTTGCTTGCAGATTGTCAGCTCACCAGTGCTAAAATTGAGGTCAACCCATTGCAAGGCGAGCAACTCACCCCTGCGTAAACCTGTCGCAATCTCTAACATAAACAGCTCGTAATAGCCTTCTTCTTTGGCTTGGATTAAGAACCGTTGCATTTCCTCTTTCGTTAAAATCTGCATTTCCTTGCTCTTTTTCGGTGGCAGTTTGCACCCGATGGCAGGGTTTGTGCGGAGTAGCTCTTGTTTGACTGCTTGCTCTAGCGCACTTCTGCAAGTGGTGTGGCAGCCACGCACCGTGCTATCCGAAAGGCTGCCGTCATGTTCGCCATGTAGCTGTTTACTGCCGTTCTTTTTGAGGTCAACATAGAACTGTTGCAGGGTGTTTTGGTTCAGTTCATTCAGCGGAATATTGCCGATGGCAGGGGAGATGTGCAAGCGGATTCTATCCTCATAGCCTTTCTGGGTCTTGGGGCGAATGGTGGATTTCACACAGTATTCGTACCAATATTCCAGCCAATCTTTGAATAGCATTTCGGGCTTTAGGCGGCTATCTTGGTTGCCACCTAGCGATTCTTTTAACACTTTCAACTTTTCAAGGCAAGCGCTTTTCGTCTTTGCAAGAACACTTTTGGTCTTGGGTAAGTTGTTTTCATCGTAAGCAACTACGATGCGACCTTCCCACCTGCCGTCTTTGCGCAATCTTACTGTACCTGTTCCATCTTTTCTCTTTTTAGGCATATAGCAAATCCTCTCCCAAAATATCTTCTAAGTAATCGCCCACAATGTTGGCAGCTTGTCGTTGCATATCGCCTGTCACATGGGTGTAGGTGTCGAGGGTGAAGGATGCATTGGTATGCCCTAAGATGCTCGATAATG
>JAWXUQ010000136.1:0-2921 GCA_044426225.1 Faecalibacterium sp.
GCAACGAGCCAAAGCTGCCAGCGGCAAATACACCCACGGCAAAGCAGGCAGCAGCGGCAAGGGCTTGCTTTTTCCAGTGCATGGGCAGTGCAAAGTGAATACCCTTTGCAAAGGGTATTTCCTTGTCAGCACTCGCGGCATTGGGGGTGTTGCTGCTTGGTGCTGCGCCCTCTGTATTTGCTGTGGTTTCGCTTGTGGCGGTGGGGGCAGCCGCTATTTCGCTTGCGGCGGTGTCAGCCGTGGTGTCTACCTCTGCGGCATATTGCGTAGGGATGGCAAGCAGCTTTTCTTTGAGGGTGTCGGGGGCTTTTGTGTCATCTAATGCGGCACGATAGCGTTCTACTGGTTTCATGATGCAAAATCCTCCTGTAAATATTCTGCCAGTTGTTTGCGGGCGCGGCGCAGCCAGCTAAGTACAGTGTTTGGCTTGGTATCAAGCAAAGCGGCAATCTCAGCGGCGGTGTAGCCCTCGTAATAATGCAGGTAAATCGCCACACCATAGGGGTCTTGCAGGCGGCGCACAAGGTCAAGCACCTCATGCCCGGTCGGCTCCTTGGCGGGTAATAAATCCGAAAGTTCTACATTTTTATTGTGTGCCGCGCGGGTTAAATCGTGGGTGCGGTTGATGACGACACGCAGCAGCCATGCCTTTACATGTTCCTCGTTCTCAAAGGGTTCGGTGCGCTGCCATAGCTTGATAAAGGTATCTTGCACGGCATCCTCAGCATCCTCTGGGCGGGCGCAGTGGTGCAGCGCCACACGGTATAGTAAATCCGCATAGTGCGTAACGGCTTGTTCATAAAAAATATTTTTGGTAGAAGTTTCCATGGCGATTTCCTCCTTCGCATAGAATACGGTCTGGCGCAGAAAAATATTGCACGGAATAGTTAATTTTTGCCCAGGTAAATTTGAATAACGATAACCTATTTAGTGTGCTCTGATTTTTTTGTTCAGTTGAACGAAAATTGCGGTTAAAACTTTTACGCATTATCGAATGTTTTAATGGCGATGTGCGAAAAAGCAAAGCGCAATAAATGTGCTAAGCCACAAGGCAATCGTTCTTAGAGGTTGCCTAAAATAATTTCAGCTCGTCCTTATCCGCAAAGGCGGCACCGCAATAGCCGGCGGCTTCTAGCTGCCCGAATTGCTTGCCGAGTTTTTTGCCCTGCGCCAAAATGGTAACGCAGTAATCTTGGCGCAATGCCTCTGCCTTTGCGAGCACGGCAGCAAAATCGGCATCCTTGGCATAGAGCAGGGTAAGTTTCTGTTTGGCATCGGGGATGGTATACCCTTGCTCTAGCAAAATGCCACAGACGCGCTCAAACCCAATCGAGAAGCCAACGGCGGGCACAGCCTTGCCAAGGAACTTGCCAATCATGTTATCGTAGCGCCCACCGCCGGCAACCGCGCCAGAGAAGGCAGCGCAGGTAACCTCAAACACCATGCCGGTGTAATAGCCCTGCCCACGGATGAGGCTAGGGGTATAGGCAACGCTAAACTGTCCGTTCGAGTTTGCCGCAAGGGCGGTTGCGGTGGCTAGCACGCGGCTCAAATCTGCGCCAATCGCAGGGTCAGGGCATTTGGCAAGCACTGCGTCTAGGCTCACGCTACCCGCGCTGATGAAATCGGTCAATGCGGCAATGGCGGCAGGGTCAAAGCCTTTTTCGGTCAGTTCTTTTGCCACCCCTTCTGCGCCAATTTTATCCATCTTATCAAAGCTAATGCAGACGGAATCTAGCTGTGCAGGCGCAAAGCCCATCCCCTCTAGCATGGCGCGCAGAATGCGGCGGTCATTGATGTTGACGGTGAAATCGGTAAAGCCAATGCTTAATAGCGCGCGGGTGGTTACGTCAATCAGTTCTAGCTCGGCATTGGTGCTTTCATCGCCTAGGATATCAATATCGCACTGCACAAACTCACGCAGGCGACCTTTTTGTGGGCGCTCAGCACGGTATACGCGGTCAGTCTGGATGACCTTGAAGGGGTGGGGTAGGCTGTTCAAATTTGCCGCATAATAGCGGGAGAGGGGCAGGGTTAAATCATAGCGCAAGCCCATGTCTGACAGGGCTTTTTCTTCGCCCTTGGCAAGGGCACTTGCTAGCTTGTCGCCGCGTTTCATCACCTTAAAAATCAGGTTCAAGTTATCGCCGCCATCGGATTTGTCTAGGTTTTCCATGTCCTCAAGGATGGGGGTAGAGATGCGCTCAAACCCTGCACCGCGATAGGTTTCTAAGATTTTGCCTTGGATATAATCGCGCAGGGTCTGCTCAGCGGGCAGCAGGTCACGCATGCCTTTCAGTGGTTGGCTTTTCATGGCTTATATTCTCCTTATAATAGGTTGGTTTTTTGTTGTGATTGTGTATCTTACATTATAACGTACCGCCCGTGTTTTTGTCAATTCGCGGGGCATACTAGAGGGGGGACAAGGCTGTTTTGCCTTTTCCCAAGGCGGCTTGGATGATTGCTATGCTTTTTTTGTTTTGCGTGCCGATACGCGGTGATTTTTTCAAAGGCACTTCGGGATTTGTCTTTCTTTTTGGCAGCGACTGCCGCGCAGTTTTGCGTTTTTTTAAAGCACTGCTTTATTTGGCTTTCCTTTTTGTTGTTTGACTGCCGAATGGCTTTGCCTTTTCCCAAGGCGGCGGGTTGTCGCTTTTGACGCCAAAAGCGACGGAAAAGCGCAAACGGTCCGGAGCGTTTGATCCCGGCTCAGGGGCTCGCCCGCCCCTAAGAACCCGGTGAGGTTCTGCGCCTTTGTTGGACGCTTGTCCCCGGCGAGTGGTTTTTTTGTTGAAAGAGTGTGCGACCCACGCAACCCGGTGATATTTGGGGACGTGATATTTGGGGACGTTCCTTTTTTGTCATGCGCCGTGCAGCAAACAATTTCCTGTTTAAGATTTATATTCTATGGTATCTAATAC
>JAWXUQ010000047.1:0-19148 GCA_044426225.1 Faecalibacterium sp.
GCTTTTTCAGTGAATGCGAAAAGGCTTGTTTTAGTGCGTGAAGTTTTCCACAAAAACGGCAAAATCTAACGCGAAATAGATTGTTTTCAACATTCATTGGATTCCGGACACAAAAAGGCGCTGTCACAGATATTTCTATCTGCAACAGCGCCTTTTCTTTTTTACGGAATGCAAGAGTAGTTTTTGAGATTATATTTGAGAATTTGCGCATGGGGCTTGTTTGCTACTTCGCGGCTGTGTAATTATCGTTTAGTGTAGGGAAGGTTGCCATAATATCCGCTTGCCATTTTTCTAGTATGGCACACAGCGTGCTTACCTTTTCTGGGTGCTGTGCAGCGATATCATCCTTTTCTCCAATGTCTGTGTTTAGGTCAAATAGCTTTGCACTTTGGCTTTCAAAGTCGAAAATCAATTTATCATTCCCCCACAGTACACTTGCACTGGGTCTGCCACCTTGGTTTCCATAATGCGGATAATGCCAGAATAATGGGCGCGGGGCAATTGCATTTCCTGCAAAAAGTGGGGAGAGGTCTGCGCCATCTAAAATCGTTTCCTGGGGCACAGTTTCGCCAATCATGGCAAAGAAGGTGTTGTAGAAATCCATGGTGATGACATTTTCATCGCAAGTACTCCCGGCGGGAATGCTCTTGGGATACCAAAAAATGAGCGGTACCCGTACCCCGCCTTCATATACCCAACCTTTGCCTTCGCTTGCGGGTGCGTTGCAGGTGCAAGACCCCTCTGCGGTGGCAAGCCCGCCGTTGTCAGAGGTAAACACAACAATGGTGTTGTCCTTTTGGCCTGTGCGCTCTAGCGCATCCATTAAGCGTCCCATATTTTGGTCGAGGTTCCAAATCATTCCCGCATACACAGGGTCAGATTGATAGGTGCGGCGCACCACGTGCTTACCCTTTTTGTCCTCGGTGGTAAATTCTTCGCCGATTTCAAACGGCTTAATATCAAGCCCTAGGCGCTCTGCTTTTGCAAGGAATTTATCGGTGTCAGCCTGCTTGCCCTCAAGCGGTACGTGCACGGTATAGTGCGACATGTGCAAAAAGAAGGGGCGTTCCTCGCCTGATTCAATGAGCGCAATCGCTTCGTCGGTCAATCGGTCGGTTAAATATTCGCCCTCGGGTCCATCTGGTAGTTTTGGGTTGTTGTAAGGGCTAAAATAGCCACCAGGAGGGCTGCCTGTGCCACAGCCGCCAATGTTTTCTTCAAAACCAAAATATTCAGGTAGATATTCGTCCATGCCCACATGCCATTTGCCCACATGCCAAGTGGCATATCCAACATCATGCAGGGCATTGGCGATGGTATAGGTGTCTTTTGGCAAGTGGCGCAGATAAGGCGCGTCAATCAGCCTGCCCTTGCAGGGGTGGCGGCGGTTTGCGTGGTCAATCCAATCGGTAATGCCAACACGGGCAGGGTATTGCCCACTTAAAAAACTAGCGCGGCTAGGCGAGCATACGGGGCAGGATGCATAGGCATTGGAAAACATCATGCCTTCTGCACCTAGCTTGTCGATGTTAGGGGTTTCGTAAAAGGTGCTGCCACAGCAAGATAAATCCTTCCACCCCATATCGTCAATCAGGACGAAGATAATATTGGGCTTTTTCATAAAATATCCTTTCTTTGCGCGGTGCGATAGCGCAAACAAATTGGCGCGGTGTGTGTGAATGATAGAAGCTCGCATCGTTCGATAGACGATTACTGTTCCGCCGCTTTGGTTAAAATGATATCGTTTACATTCACAACAATATTGCCCAGGGGGTTCTTGCTGTTGTCAATGCACAGTTGTTCTGCTTTTTGGTTTGTCAGGGTAAGTGGCGCGCGGTCGCCAGAAACAAGCCACAATTCGCCGCTGCCGGCATAGTCTGGTGTTTCTAAAAAATCACTAGGGAAATCATACCACCAATAGCCAATTTTGCTCTCTACGCTGCCAAGGGTGCGGTGCACAGTGCCATCTGCTGCAAAATGATAATCGCACCCGCCACATTCCCATTTGCCAATGATTTGCTCGGCAAAGGGTCCCGTTGGACGTTCTGTTTCCACTTCGAAATTTAGGTGGTTTAAGTCGATTACAGGTTCTGCTTGCCCTTTTATAAACACATCTTGCAAGGTAAGGGTAGGCATGCCATTTTGATAGATTGCAATCTTTACCTGTGTGGTCTGCGCAATCGAAAAAGGCATGGTGTATGCATTGCTCTGTGCGGTGGGAGTGCTGCCATCTAGCGTGTAGTAAATTTCACAGTCGGCATTTGTAATTTCTCCATTTGCTAAATGTACAGTTTGCGCGGAAAGTGTGATGACGGTTTCTGTGTCAAAGTAATGGTCACCAAGCAACGCACCAAGGGTGGCAGTTGCGCTTTCATCGTCTGCCGCATAGCGCAATAGATACATCCCAAGTCCATTAAAGGCTTTGCGCTGTGATGATTTAAAATGAGATAAATCATCAATGGCACCATTGTCAGACCCAAGCAGCTGCACGGTGCTGGGCAGTGCAATGCCGGTGATATTGTTGGCATTCGGGGTAGCGATGTGGGCAGCGTCCTGTAAGGCGAAGGTTAACTGTGCTAAGGTTGTGCTACCTTCTTCTGGTAGAACATCAAGTGAAAGGGTAGCGAGTTGTGGGGTGCTAGCGGTTTGAATACTGCTCGTTAGCACCTGTACACCATTTTCGTAGCCCTTTGCGACTAATTTGCCAGGGGTATAAGGCACAAGCCATTCCAGATTTTTGGCATTGCCTTTTGTCTGCTTGCCACAGCTGTTGCCGTTTAAGAAGAGCTCCACCTCGTCACAGTTGGTATAAACCCAAACAGGAACCTTGGTGTCCAGTGGCATGGTGGGGTGCGTCCAATGGGGCAGAATATGCAACATTTTTTCGGCTTTCCACATGCTTTGGTATAAGTAAAAGTGGTCTTTCGGGAAATTTGCGCTATCAATCACGCCAAAGCTATGGGTTTTCGAGGGCCATGTATAGGGGAATGCTTCCCCAACGTAATCGTATCCTGTCCAACGGAACTCACCGCATAGATAGGGCAGCTGCTCTACAAGGCTCCAAGAATCTCTGGCACAGGTGCGTACACCAGAGTTATCATAAGAAGAATTGTAATGTTGGCTTTGGTCAAAGAAAATTTCTTCTTCGGTTAAATTTTCAATTTCCTTGCGGGGCTGATTTTTATCGCGCCACCATGTTAGAGTGCGATAGAAGCCGCGTGTTTGGAACGAGTGTGGTGCTTCGGTCGCGATGAAAAGCTGTTCTGGGCGTTTTTCGTGATCAAGTTCATAGATAAAACAAGCACCACCGCCATCGTTATAGCCAGCTACATCTAATAAGGCGCGGTTTGCGTTCGAGACGGCATGAGTGCTTTGCACCCCTGCGCTAATTTTACGTGTGTCATCTAGGTTGCGGATAATTCCCATCAATTCCTTGGTGATTTCTGTGTCCATGGCGAGCACTTCGTTGCCAAGGCTCCAGAGCATAACGCAAGGGTGGTTGCGGTCGCGCAATACAAAATCGGTCAAATCCTGCGCGTGGCATTCTTCCCAAATGGTGCCATAACCAAACTTCACCTTGGGAATATCCCAACCATCAAAGATTTCATTCATCACCATCATGCCAAGCGCATCGCATAGGGTATAAAAATCTGGGTCAAATGGGTTGTGCGAGGTGCGAATGGCATTGCAACCCATTTCTTTCAGCTGTAAAATGCGCTTTTTCCAAAGTGCTTTGGGCACCGCAGCACCCACACAGCCGCCATCATGGTGCATACAAACCCCTTTGAACAAGGTGTGTTTACCATTGAGGAAGAACCCTTCATTGGGGCGGAACTCTGTGGTGCGCACGCCAAAAGGCACCGTGCAACCATCTAGTTCGCTGCCATCTGCAGTGTATAGCGTTACAATACATTGGTAGAGATGGGGCGCATCTAGTTGCCATAACATAGGGTTTGTGAGTGTTAGTGTTTGTGTAGTGGTGGTTTTGCCAAGGGCGAGGGTGTGATTAGAAAAAGTTTCTGCTACGATAGCACCGCTTGCATCTTGTAATGCAATTTTAGCCTGCACCGTTTGGCCAGCACTACCACCAGTGCCCGTGGCAATGGTGGTAGAAACTGCAACATCGCATTGCGCTGGCGTGATATTGGTCGGTTTTACATACACACCATCGTTGACAAAATAAGCGTCTGCGCCCTGCATTAGCCATACATTGCGGGTGATGCCCTGCCCATTAAACCAACGTGTAGAGGGCTCTTTGGTGCCATCAAGATGTACCGCCACAAGGTTCATTCCTGCTTGCAGATAAGGGGTGATATCTACGCAAAAAGAGATGTAACCATAGGCGCGACGGTAGGCTTCCTGCCCATTGATGTAAATGGTAGCATTGCTGTAAGCACCTTCAAACAGTAGGAACGTGGGGGTGTCACAGGCATCTTTCGCGATTTGGAAATGTTTGCGATACCATAGCGTACCCGTGCGCACATAGCCACCTTGGTGATTGCTGGGGTTTTCTTTGTCAAAAGGGTGGTCGGTGGTGTAGTCATGTGGTAGTTGCACAGGCGTAAATAGGGTCATGCTGTGCCCAAGGTCTTTATTGGTGGGGGTATCAATGTTGGTGTATTCCCAATTTTCATTGAAATTAATTTTTTGCATGGTGCTTCCTCTCGTTTTGTGTATCATGTAGGTAAGTCAGCTGAAGCTAGTCGGTGTAAACGTAGATGAGGATGACAAAGATGCAGTTACGCTTGTTTCGGTTTTCTCAAATCTTTCGTGCGTAGCGCTTCCTTCATCGGCAGGCCGGTATCATAGTCCAGCTGCCGTGGCTCATATTCTTCATTCTCGCGTTGGCGCGTGTATCCATCGTTTTCCCAACTAGGTTTTTTATCGCTACGCCATGGGCGGCATGCCCATTGATATCCACGGTAAGGGTCACGTGTTCGGTTCATTTGCTCAATTAAGGCGTCGTGGTGAATGTCACGGGCTACTTGATGGCTAGGGTCAAGTAGCAGATTGTGCATCTCATAAGGGTCGTTTTTCATGTCATAAAGTTCATCGGTGTCGAGCAAATTGATGACGAGCTTATAATTCTCGCTTATAATGGCGCGCATCATTTGCAACCCACCAAAGCCATCGTGATCAACCTCATAGCGTGTGAATTCAATATACGCATAATCATTCACTTTTACGCTGGTATCGTTAATTTGTGGACATAGACTTTTTCCCTCTAGTAAAACAGGAATGGGAATGTTCATATATTCTAAAATAGTAGGCACGATATCAATGTGAGAAACAACTTCATCCACTACCTTGCCCGTTTCGCCACCTTTGATGATGAGGGGGATATTTGCGGCTTCACGATAGGCGGTGGCGTTTTTGGTTTGCAGGCGATGATTGCTATACATATCGCCATGGTCGGAGGTGAAAATTACAAGCGCATCGGGAAATTCTGCTTCGATTTTTTCTAGTACACGCCCAATTTCATAATCCACAAAGCTATTGCAACCAAGGAATTGCGATAGTACAGGGGTGGGCTTGTTGATTTCCTCGATCTCTTGGTGGAGTGCCACACCTGACCAAAGCTGTTGCATGAATGGCTTTTGAGAGAGGTCATCTTGGTGGTTGGGGCAATCAGGGAACTTTACACCATCGTACATGGTGTTGTAAGGGGCAGGGCATAGGCGTGGACCATGTGGCTCATCGTAAGAGACAACCAGTAAAAAATCATCGAGGTTTTTATATTCCTCTAGGAATGAAAGTGCGCGGTCACTACAACGATGCGCATAAGTGAATTCCTCGGTGAAATCTGGGGCAAAAGAGGTCTGTGGATTGCGCGAGCGGATTTTATCTTGGTCTGATAATTCAGAAAGATAGCATTTCATATCATACCAATATTTTTCATCCCATCCTTCTGGGCATTGCCCAAAACCAAAATAATCACCGCCATCTAAATGCCATTTTCCAATATAGCCACAGTGGATGCTGCTGTCGGTCAAACGCTGTCCTACGGTTTTGACGTTCGCGCCAAAGGGAATGCTGTTTGCAACCACACCGTTTGTATGGGGGAAGGTTCCCGTGAACAGCGCAGAACGTGCAGGGCCGCTAACAGGCTGGCAGGTGTAGGCGTTGTTATAGCGAATGCCCTGTGTTGCAAGTTTATCAAGGCATGGGGTTTTCATCTTATCCCACCCATAGCAGCCTAGCATATCTTTGCGAGTGGTGTCTGTCATGAATAAGATAATTTGTTTTTTTTCCTTAGGCATAAAACAGCTCCTTTTTTGTTTGTTCTATTCGCTGTCAAGAGATAGTTGTTTCAGAGTTTGTGAAGTAAAAGCAAAAATCTTTAGCGATAAGAAACGCGGCTGTATTCCTCGCGGATAATTTCGACATAGCGTTTTACTTTGTTT
This sequence comes from Faecalibacterium sp., assembly GCA_044426225.1. Taxonomy (GTDB): domain Bacteria; phylum Bacillota; class Clostridia; order Oscillospirales; family Ruminococcaceae; genus Faecalibacterium. Next base: position 6,405 of record JAWXUQ010000047.1, read on the forward strand.
AGGTCGTGGTGCACCGTGAGCACATCGCGTTGGGTGAATTCTAGGTGGCAACCTTTTGCGGCTTCTACCGTCTCTCTGATGTGCGCCCTAGCGGCATCTTCGTCAAAGATTTCACTCACACCCAAAAAGTTAGGGCTTGGCTTGCGCTGAAAGATTACCTTGCTGCCGCGCAAATAATCGCCCATCTTATTTACATCGCACCAAGGCGAAATGGATACCTTGCGAAGGTTGCTCATTTTAGAAAGGCAGTTTTCCCAAATGGGGTGCACTGGCTCACAGCAACCGTACGATACAAGCCCCATGCGGTCGGCAATCTTTTTATAATGTGGAAAAATGAATTCTGCAAACATCTCAGGCGATACGCCAACGGTTTCTTGTGAATCCATAAAGCCCCATACCTGCGAAAGGGTTGGGTTTGGTACATCTGGCAAATCGTGGGTAAAGCAATAGGTGCCTTGCCCAAGGTGCTCAGAGTGGGTGGTGGGCAAAATCATCTGGTTTGTTTGCTGTGCCTCAAAGAAGGTGATATAATCATCTGCCAATTTCTCCATCATTTGATAGAATAGTTCAGGCTCGTCTATCATGGCAATGTAAATATCTTCCATCTCCATTAAGTGCACAATGTTTTGCGTTAAGCAGCTTACCATGCAGTGCCCTTCTAGTTTTAGGGGCAAAATATCGCCGAAAATTTCCTCGTAATAAGCAACACGCGCCTTGGCGGCCTCAGCAGTGTCATAGGTAAAGGTGGATGGTTTTAGCTTTTCAAAATCTTCTTCTAAATCTTGGATGACTGGCACAAAATGATGCCCAATCCCTTCTGCGTGCTCTACCTGCACTGGAATATCAAAGGGCAATAGCTTGTGCTGGTATTTTACAGGAAAATATGCGGGCACAAAATGGTCATCCATATAATGGGTTGCGTTGACGAGGCGCAGCAAAAGTTCCTGTTCAATGGCGCGTGCGTCAGCGTCCTCACATTGCATCAAGAGGTCATACACATCGTTTTGGAAATTAGTTTCAACCGTTACCATAGGACGCTCGCCCTTTAAGTCGTTATGTAGGTACCAAAGGCGCTCTAGCTCCTGCATGCGTGGGCTGTGTGCAATTTCTAATTGTTGCTGTGCAAGCTCTCTGAGCCGAATTCGGTCATTCGCTGTCATGGTGGTGCTCCTTTATCAATTGTCTGGTAATCGTGTAAAGTGAAGGTGAACTGCTGCATGTTATGAATAGGGGGCAGGCAGAGGTAGACTATAACGTGGTTGCAGGTTTATAATAATAGCTATCTACCTTCAATGCCGCAGGTTGCAAATCGGCATGTAGAATAGTTGGGCGCGTTTCGCCCGCTTGTACCATTCGTTCTTTTAATCGTTCTGCAAGGTTTGCACGAACTGCTGCATAAGCAGGGTCATTTATCTTGTTATCTTGCTCGATTGGGTCAAGCGATAAATCATAAAATTCAAATTCATAATAGGTATCTGCGCCAGCGTCTTGCCATGCATCTGCATCGGCGCGCACGCAGTATTTATAGCGGTCGGTGCGAATGGCGCGTGCAACTTGGCTTTCGCTGATTTGTAAAAATGCCTCTTGTTGCCAGTCGGTAGGTGTTTCGCAGAGTAGTGGTTTTATCGAATGCCCATGATAGCATTCAGGTACAGGAATACCAGCGCAATCTAGCAGGGTAGCGGGCATATCAATCAGACTTACAATGTCCGAGATGCGTTTTCCACCAGCAAAACCAGGTCCATGGAAAATCATGGGCAGATGAATGGATGCCTCGTGGCAGCTGCGCTTATATTCGCGGTTGCGCGTTTTAAAATGGGAGCCGTGGTCAGCGGTATAAATGATAATGGTGTTTTCGTATAGCTCCTGTTCTTTTAGGGTTGCAATTAGTCGCCCTAGATTTTCATCTAGGCTATGGCAGCACCCAAGGTAGGCAGGGTATTCTTTTTCCCAGTTGCCTTTGCCTTTTGGCAAATCTTTTGGTGGGGTGTAATCTGCAAATTTTTGTGCATAGCCATCGGGTGCTTCGTAGCAATCGTGGTCGTTCTGATGGTGTGGTTCTAGTTGTGAAACAAATAAAAAGAAGGGGGCAGAGCCATCGTATTGGTGCAAGAAATCAATTGCATAATTGTTGATGCAGTCTGCGCGATAGCCTGTAAATTCCACTTTGCGGTTTTCACTATCAAAGACAAAGCCGTTATATCCGTGTGAGGTAGACTCTAATAAATCAGATGCCATCCAATAGGTTTGATAGCCTGCGCGGCATTCGGTGGGAATGCCCGCTTCTTCATAGCTGATTTTTTTGGCACGGTCACTGGCAAGGTGCCACTTGCCAACATAGGCGGTTTGATAGCCGGCTTCGTTAAAATAATCGGCAAGCCCTTTTTGCTTAAAATCAAAGGCAATGCCATTGGTAAAGCAGCCATTTGCAGTGGCATATTGCCCCGATTGCAAACAGGCGCGTGCAGGCCCACAAACAGGTTGGCAGGTGAATGCCTGTTCAAACAAAACACCGTCTGCTGCAAGTGCATCTAGGTTTGGGGTGACATTTAATGCTTGCCCATAGCAGCCGCAGGTGTCCCAGCGTTGTTGGTCAGAAAAGTAAAAGATAATATTAGGTCGGGTATCCATGGCAGTTCCTTTCGCGTAAGAAATGGTTGCATTGTTCGTTTTATCAACCCCACCTATGCAAGGCAAAGCTGTGCAGGTTTTTTCGATTCTGTTTGCAACATCTCTTCGAGCAGCTGCAATGCATATTGATTGCAGATTGCTTTTGTTTGTGGATTTTGGGCGAGGTTATGGCGTTCTTCAGGGTCATTTTTTAAATCTACAAGCTCTTCTTCGCCATATTGGTCACGAATATATTTATAATTTTGGTCAAGCAATACCTTGTAGTTGACATCTTTTTTGCCATAGCCATTTCGATATTCAATCATGCACCGCTCGCGGAGGGCTTGCGCACTTCCAAGCAGCACTTCTTTTTGGCTGATGCCATCTATATAAAAAGGAATGTCTAACTGGAGTAAATCACAAATAGTAGGGGCAAAATCAACCGCTGAAATCAGCGCGTCGCAGCGCTTGGGTGTTGCATTTGGAATGCGCGCAATGAGTGGTGTGCTGATAAGACCCTCAAAGAAGAAAGGCCCTTTTAGCCATAAGCCAAAATCACCCAACAATTCGCCGTGGTCAGAGGTGAAGAGCACAATGGTATTTTCGTCTAAGCCCTCTTTTTGTAGGCTTTCTAAAATTTTGCCAACCTGCAAATCAATCTGTTCTATCATGGCATAGGTGTTTTGATAGCGCTCGTGCGCAAGGCTTTCTGAGATGCCATCAGGATGTTTTTCGGCGCGTAACCCTCCGCGCGCCCATGCACCAGCTAGTTGATGGCGATAGCGTGCAGGGCGTGTGCTCAAATCGCCTTTGTCGCCGACAGGCGCTTTGTAGCTTGCGCCATCCCAACTGTCATAGCATTCCTGCGGGGCAATAAAAGGGTGGTGTGGGTCAGGAAAGCTGGCAACGGCAAAGAATGGCTTGCGTGGGTTGCGAATTTCTTCTAAATATTCTACTGTTTTTTCTCCGACAAAGGCGGTAGAGCTCAGGTGTGCTGGCACTGATTCTGTGCCGGATTGGTGGTCGTCTGGGTGCAGCAGCGGCTGAAACATTTCCTCTGTGCCACCATTTGCAAAGAACCATTCTTTCATGTTTCCACTATAACCGTGGTGGGCATTTGCGAGTTGAATATAATCAAACCCACGGAACGGCCCTGTAAAGTTTTTTGCTTCGGGGCTGTTTTCCCACCAATCCTTAGATTCCTTGCTACCTACAAAGGCATCGCAATTGTTTGGCTCAAAATGAATTTTGCCAAGGTTGGCGGTCTGATAGCCATTTTCTTTTAGGTGATACATTAAATTCAATTTATCATCTGGCACAAATAGCCCATTTGTCCATAGCCCATGGTTGCGTGGATACATACCAGAAAAAAGCGTCATACGATTGGGGGTACAAATAGGGTTTGCAACATAGTTTTTATCGCATACAATCGATTGCATTGCCAAGGTATCAATATTGGGTGTGCGAGCAAACTCGTTGCCGTAGCAACCAAGGCAATCCTTGCGCAGTTGGTCGCAGATAATCAATAAAACGTTTGGTTTCATGTAATGTCCTCCGTAGTGGGTGCTGGGTGGGTGGTCGTTACGCTTTTTGCAGCAGCTTTGTACTGTGCGCGGTATTGGTTGGGGGTCATGCCTTCTAGCGTCTTAAACTTTTTGATGAAGTTGGAGGTGTGGGTGTAACCAATGCGTTCTGCAATATCATGCAAAGAGTTGCTCGTTTCGCAGAGCATTTGCTTGACAAGTGTATGTTTTAGCCCTGCGATATAATCTGAAATGTTTTGCCCTTCCTTTGCTTTAAAGAAATGGGACAGATTAGAAACAGAGCTGTTTTGTTCTTCTGCCAATTGCTTAATGGAAAAATTGGGGTTTAGCAACTCCGCCTGAATGCGAGTTTTGATCACATCAATATTCAATTTAACTTTGGTTGTTTTATTCAGTTCGGTGATTTCATAAATGATTGCTTTCAAAATTTCGCGCAGGGTATGGGTGGGGGAAACACCCTCGGTTGTGTTTAGGTCTAAAAAAGAGGAGAGCTCTGCTTCAAAATCGAGTGGCTTTGCCCCTGTGAGGGCGTGATAATTGCTAAGGCACTGGCTGGCAAGTTCAAAGCAATGAATGCGCAAAATATGAACATCGGTCAAGGTGTTTAAACTTGCGCTCACAAGGTTAAAGGAGAACATGGTTTTATCAATATCTTTTTCGGTGATGCTTTCTTTCAGCAGTGTGCCTTCGCGTAAAATGGTAGAGGTATCAATCGAGGATTGTGCATCCAGTTCAGAAAAGCAAAGAATTTTCTGTTCACTCTGGAAACAATAGTTCATCGACAAAAAGGCTTCTTGGTAGGCAGCGTTGATGTCTAAAAAGTCGGCTTTTAAGGTGCTGATACCACAAGCACGAATGCCAAGCGCAGGGCGCGACAAAATGCTGTTGAGCACTTCATCTACAATGCCTGTTGCGTCTTTGTCCATGGCAAAGAGCAAAATCATGGCGCGGCTGTGCATATAATGATACTCGTAAATATCATAATTTTTATTGCTTTCTAAAATAGTGGTCGTTTGCTGTACCTGTGATTTAAAGCCCGAGCAAACCACACATACAAAACAGTCACGGTCTACATGAATGTCTGAGAGGGTGCAAATGTCATGTAATTCCTTGCGGTTTTGCTCAGGAAATTTAATGTTGAGCAGTTTGAACAAAAGAGATTCTCGTTGTAGTTTGGCGCGTTCTCTGTCTGCTTCGGTGTTGTCTGTATTTAATGCTTGGATGGTCGTGCTAATTTCTTGGAAAAATTTAGGGGAGAGGTCAAGGTTTAGTCCAAGGTCGGCAAAAGAATTGCTTAGTTTAAAGATAGGTACATAATGAAAACGTACAAAGAAGATGATAACAACACAGCCAAGTGCCATACTGATGAGCGCGTATAGCCAATATATAGCAGTATAGGTATTGCTAGTTGCTAAAATCGCATGCATAGGTATCAGTGTGTAGGCGGTTAAGGTGCTCTGCCCTTGTGCAATACTTAGATAGTATTCTTGGCCTTGCCATGTGAAGGTGTCGCCGTTTTGCAAGCCCTCAAACGATGCAGTAGTGATAGAGGAATCGGAGGTGTAAACGGTTTGTGTGCCGTCTGCCACATAGAAAAGTGCGCCCTCGTAATACCGCAGCGAGTTAAACTGTGCATCGATTTCTTCGCTGTCAAAATGAAAAATGAGATATGATTGCATGGTTTTATCTGTGTCACTTATTTCAAAGGGCAGGATATAAGAAAGCTGGTTTGTGATGATGCCATTGTGATTGATTTGGTAATCGCTGATCCAAGAACCGTTCTCTGATTGCAACGCTTGCGAAAAAGCAACCTGTATTTCGGGTGTTAAAAAGGAGAGATAGTTTTCTTTTGAATAGGTGGCAGCACCGTACAAAAGATTTGTTGTTTTACTAAAAAACATAATATCTTCTACGGCACCACTTTGTGTGGCACTTTCGATTAATTCATATCGAATATATACATTTGCACCGCCATAGCTTTGAATGTAAAAATCATAAAAGCAAGATTTCTTTTCTAAGACGATACGGATATTCACTGCGTTATCGCTGAGGTCTTCAAAGAATGGAAGGAGACTTTGTGTTTCCTCTGTAATGCTTTCGGTGATGTGTTCGAATTCTTGCTTGCCGATATGTGACACAAGTAAAAGGGTGATTAACACAAGGGGCGCAAGCATGCTGATAATAAAGGTGATTAAAAATTTAAAAATCATCTGTTTTTTTTGCTTATGCATGATGTGCTCCTTTTCTGTGTGGAAGAAAGTAATGTTTTCGGTTACACTAGGGGGGCAGAAAATTTATTTTTTTGATACAAGTATAGCATAAATATGATGTGGTAAAGAGTTACAGAAGATAAACAATCAATGATAAAACAGATAAAAGTGCGGAGGATAAAAATCTTTATCCCCCACACTTGGGTGTTTTCTTTTCTAAAAAATGATGGGGGATTTAAATTGTCTGGTTAAAAGCCATTATAGACCGTATGCAGCATCATAAATATCCTGGTAATATGCAACTACTTTCTGGTATTCTAAGGCTTCACATTTTTGTAGATGTGTTTCCCACTTTGCATCATCTGTGCCATTTAAAATGAAGTCTGCGCAGAAAGCTTCTAGATAAACGGTCAGCTCTTCTTCGAGCAGTGCAATCTGTTTTGACTCGGTGGTCACAACGGGGATAGGCGTAGAGCCGGGATATTGCTCAGTAAACATGTAAGGTGCATACTGGTCAGACCATTCCTGCTTTGCAAGGTTAGGCGAGTTAGGATCCATTACCTCAGTGTATTCGCAAGCGCCAACATTCGAGAAAAAGTTTTGCATGCCGTAGGTAGGGCGGTAGGTTTCGGTTGCTTCACCCATTTCAGTGTATTCGGTATCACGCACACGGAAGGTTTTTGCATCTTCGTCTACTTCAAATAGTACGCCTTCTTCACCATAGTGTGCATAGAGTGGGAATTTGCCATCTAGCGAATGATCCATGTAACGGAATAGAATTTCAGGATCTTTGCAGCCCTGGAACACAACCATTGCCTGCGAAACAGGAGCGTTATCATTAATGGTATATTTCTGTGCGCCGCTAGGTCCAATCAGTGGATCCATTACGGTATACTGCGAGCTGTTGTTGCCAAAGGTGCCAAGAGACCATTCTTGCGCAGCACCATAAGCAGCAGGCTCGGTCGAAATTTTTACGTTTTTGGTGGTTTCATCCAAGGTGAGTGCTTCTGGTTCTAACAGACCTTCAATATATAGCTCGTGGAAGAAGGTCATCGCTTCGCGATAGTTATCGGTAATTGGGTTGAAATCAAGAATGCCATCACGTGCAGTGGTTTCCACAGGGTTTTTAATGCCCATCATATCCCAGGCGCCAAACATATCTTTAAACATTAGGCCGAAGTAGCCATCAAAAGTGCTAAAGCCGATTTCATCCGCGCTGTTATTGCCGTTGGGGTCGCCATCGCGGAAAGCCACTAGGGTATCAAAGAATTCTTCGGTGGTGGTAGGCATAGGCAAGCCAAGGGTATCAAGCCAATCTTGGTTGATGAAAAGTGGTGCACGGCAAGAAGAGAAGGTCTTGTAGCCAACGGAAGGATAGAAGTAATGCAGACCATCGCCAAGATAAGAGGTTGCACCCTCTGCACTGGGGTAAACTTCGTAAATGTGTTTTAGATTTGGCATGTAGTCCATGTAATCATCGAGTGGAATGAGTAGTTCTGCATCAATGGCAGAGGCAATGTCGGCAATTTCGCCACCAATGATAGCATCTGGGGTCTGCCCAGTGCTAACCAACAGATTGATTTTTTGTTCCCATGCGGTAGCGGAAATTTCTTCAAAGACAATTTCTACATTGGTGTCTTCTTCTAGCGCTGTGAATACGTATTTTTCTGCAACGGGGATTTGAGAAGTAGCTGCTTGATAGGTAAGCACATTGTAGGTTACTTTTTCATTTGCAACGGGTAGGCCAGTTGCGTTGAAATTGCTGTTTTCGCTAGCGGAGCTACTGGTGGAAGTTGTACTTGCGGTGGAAGAGCTGCTGCCGCATGCGCTAAGTGCGCCAACTGCAGATGCAGTTGCTGCGATTTTGAGGAAATTGCGTCTTGAAATTTTTTTCATGATATTCTCCTTTTTATGTTTTGTTTTAAGATTAACCCTTAACAGAGCCAACCATGACACCTTTTACAAAATATTTTTGAACGAATGGATACATACAAAGTACGGGTAAACTTGCCACTACGATAACAACATATTTGATGCTTTCTGCTTTGTACATCATCTGCATCAAAGCCTCGGCATCAACGTCAGGTAAAACAACTTGACTCGCAAGTAATAAATCACGTAATATCATCTGAAGTGAATAAAGGTTTGCGTTGCTTAAGTAAATGAGCGATTTAAAGAAGTCGTTCCACTGTGCTACCGCATAATAAAGCACCATGATGGCGGTGATGGCTTTTGCGTTTGGCAGCACCACCTTAAAGAAATATTGGAACATATTGGCACCATCGATAGAAGATGCCTCCCATAAATCGTGTGGAATAGTATTTTCAAAAAAGGTTTTACAAATAATCAAGTTCCAAACACTAAGCGAGCCAACTAAAATAATTGCCCAACGGGTGTTGATTAACCCAAGATTGCTTACTTGTAAATAAGTAGGGATTAAACCGCCGTTAAAATACATGGTAATGAGGAAGAAAGCCATCCAAAATTTATGACCGTATAAGTCTTTGCGAGAAAGGGCAAAGGCCGCACTTACCGTTATCAGCACGCTGATAACGGTGCCAGCAAAGGTGTAGATGAAGGTGTTTTTATATCCAAGTAAAATGTCGGGGTCCTTTAATACATCTACATAAGTTTCAAAAGAAATTTCCACTGGAAAGAGGATTACCTCGCCGCGCATGACCGAGAAGGGGTTGCTAATAGAAGCGATGAGCACGAAGTATAAAGGGTAGCACGAAAGAAAGAAGATAAACACAAGGAAGATGAAAACAACGATGTCAAATATCTTATCAAAAGTGCAAGAACGTTTTTCGAACATGAAGATATCTCCTTTCTTTTAAAATAGGCTAGTGCCAGTTAATTTTTTGGCGCATTGATTTGCGGTAATGAGGAGTACGATATTGATTAATGTGTTAAATAAATCAATTGCTGTGGCATAGCTGAAATTACCCATCATTAAGCCGACATTATAAACATAGGTTGAAATAATTTCGGATTCTGTGATGTTCGCTGAGTTTTGCATCAACAATACCTTTTGGAACGATAGATTCATCAGCTGCCCTAGGCGCATAACAAACATGGTGATGATGGTAGGTGCGATAGCAGGTAGGTCAATGTTCCAGATGCGCTGCACCTTGTTGGCACCGTCAATAATAGCGGCTTCGTGTATTTCGGGGCTTACCGTGGTTAATGTGCCAATATAAATGATGGCTGACCAACCAAGATTTTGCCATACGTCTGAGCCAACAAATAAATATTTAAAGTATGCTGGGATTTGTGTGAAGTAAATGGAGCTACCACCAAAGTTTTGAATGATAACGTTCACAATGCCGACGCTTGGCGAAAAGAAAAGGTCAATCATACCAACGAGCACAACCACTGAGATAAAGTGAGGCGCGTAGGTGACCATCTGCATGGTTTTTCGGAACCATTTCATATTGCAGTAATTTAGCATCAGTGCAAAGATGATAGGAATGGGGAAGGTTGCAAGAGAAAGCACACTTAATTTTAAGGTGTTGCCGATGAGTTGCCAGAAGCGTGTGCTCTCCACAAAGGTTTTGAAATGGTAAAGCCCTACCCAGGTGCTCCCTGTGATGCCATCGCGGACGGTGTAATCACGGAACGCAATTTGAATGCCGTACATCGGTACATAATGGAAGAGTATTAAAAAGACAGCAGCTGGTAATAAAAAAACATACAGAGGAATAGATGCTTTGAATTTTTTGAATTCTTTTTTGAGATCCTTTTTTGTTTTTTTATTGTGTGCGCTCCTTTTCAGTGTATCTGCTTGCAGGAGTTGTTTGCTCACGGTGATTCCTCGCTTTCTTACAAAAAGTTCATTTTGATGTAAAAGCGATTTTTGTTTTGCTTAGCAACTTAAACATCGCTTCCATGAGTGCAATATAACATGTTCCCGTGTGGTTTGTATATATCCGAAATTCGAAGGACGGCTGTTTTCTGTGTTTTTTCAAATTTGAATTATTTATGAATTGGAAACAGTGCAATTTTGAATATGAAATTTGAAATGAAGTGTATTGCAAATATTCACTATTGCAACAATAAACACTGGCGTGATGCAATGCAAGGTCTTTGCTTGCAAAAATAGTGTCTTGTGTTGCGCGGGTTGTCCTTGTGTTGTTTTTTGTGCAACACAGGACGGTGTTTTTGCAAATCGCGTCCTTTTTATTTTTGGCGCTTTCTCTTACAATAAATATAATTAATATTATAATGAAAAGCAGATACAATGAACCACACCTTACTTGACAAAACCGCTTGACGATGACATAAGTCAAAATACGGTGGACGATTAGTGAAGAATGCAAGTGATTGTGTTACAATACAAAATAATGTAGTATGGAATTTATAGTTGAATAGTTGATACACGATAATTTAAAGGAAAAATACAGATGAACATTAGTCAGTTAAAAAGAGAAGTTTTTTTAAGTATTGCATTCCCAGAGGGAATCGATACGCTGATGGTAAGAATCGAGAGTGATCGGAATAAAGAGTTTTACAATATATATACGCCGTCTCCCAATGCGCCACAGGGGTGGGCATTGCACTCCGCAGATGAACAGGGCGAATTATGGCTGCCTACGGTGGATGTTAAGATAACCTCCAAAATGAATGGGCGCGTACACTTTTCTTCGACGGAAGAAGTGACTTTTTATATGAATGGGTATTACAACACAAAACCTCATGTGTCAGAAAACGGTTGTGCGATTTTGAGCGCAGTTGAAATGACACCTTGGGAAAATGGCCTTTATGTTTTGAGTAAAACCATAAAGCCAACCGCTTTTTATGTCGAATTTCCAGTTGCCCGAATTCCTACCATTACAACTGTTGTGGAAACATCCATTGAGCTATTAACAGAAGATTTTTCTGGCACAGCCATTGCGTATTATGAAAAAGATGGGAAAGAAATCGTTGTAGATCAAGGCGTGATTGCATGCCGCAATAGCAGGAAAATGCAGTCCCATTATCCAGAAGATAAAGTAAAAGCGGCATTAGAAAACACATTAAGGTTTGTGATGTCTTCTGTGATTGAAAATTCATCAGCCCCCCAAAACAAAGGGATGTATCTTTTTTATGACTTAGATAGCAAATGCTATCGTCAACATACTTGGCCATGGGGATGGGGACCGTCTATTAAGTTGCTACTAGATGCGGCATCCAGTGGGATGAATTTCCTTGATTTTTCGCCAGAAATACTTGCAGATACTGCGCATCGCGTTGGTTTGACAACGTTGCGTTTGCAAGTGCAGAATGAAAAGCATATTATGAATGGCGCAGGTACCACCAGATGGTCGATGCGCGATCATTGGACAAATGCATCGACAGCACAAGACCGGGGCTATTTAGAACTTGTCAATGGCGCTTCGGATTCAGGTTTCTTGGCTGGTTGGGGCTGGATGCCAATCTACAATTATTTAAACGATGATAAATTTGTTGTGGCAAGTGAGAAACTAGCAAAAAATATCCAACAACAATTAGACAATTACATTGTTCCCCCACAGGAATATTTGGCGGCGACAGAATATCTTTCAAATATCACCATTGATGAATCTGGTTTTGGTGCGATTGGCTTGAGTGAATTGTATTTAGCCACTGGAGAACAAAAATATGCAGATTTGTGCAAACTATATATGGATCGACATTTAGAAATCTTTGATTCTGAAAATGGCTTGTGGCACAGAAAATATAATCATGACCAAAAGAAGATGGTGATGACCAAAGACGATATGCTTGTTACACGCGGGCAAGGCTGGGCGATGATAGGGTTGTTGGCAGCCCATGATTGCTGTGAGCCGATGAATAAATATATCAAACGTGCCATTGTGCTTTCAGACGAAATCATTGCAAAACAAAATGCAGATGGCTCCTTTTATTTTAGACTGGACGAGGGCGACAGTTATCGCGGCATTGGCGAAAAGGCAGTTTCACTTTGGTGCTTGATGCTATACAAGATGTATCGCGCCACCAAGTACCCTAGATATTTAGTGGCTGCACGCAAAGCGTTAAATTGGTGTATTCGCCATCAGTATCTAGGAGAAGACCAAGAGGCATTCGGCTGTGTGCCAGGCAATTCTGAGGTAGGCGCTGTTGGCTACCGAGAATATTTTAACCTTGCTTGCCAATACACGTCTGGCTTTTTTGGACTTGCACTGCTTGAAGAGCTAAAAGTGAGATAAATAAAAACACTGATCTATCTGTAAGACATACACGGATAAGTGGTTTTCAGCGCGCGTTTTTGCGTAAAGGAATGATTTTATTTCAGCAGTTCAGTATGAGCGGATATTATAAGGCAACCTCTAATAACTGAGGTTTTGCCCGTTTCATTTTGCGTTTCTATGATTTTTTCGGAAAATCCACAGTTTTTATCT
>JAWXUQ010000137.1:0-2859 GCA_044426225.1 Faecalibacterium sp.
TAATTCCGGCTGCGAATGAAGTGGATTTGTATGAAGTAGATGACGAAGTGAAAAAAGCCATCACTTTTATGCCAATGCAGCAGGTTGCACAGGTGATTGAAATTGCCCTTATGCCGGAGCCGCTGAAAAAAGCAAAAAAAGAAACAAACACAAAAGACGATTCCATGGCGGGGTTGACCCCTCCCGTGATGAAAAAGCTGCCGACAACGGCAACTGTTTGCCAGTAAAAAGGAAAAAATCATGAACTATAACCACGCTGCATTTATTGCAAGCTATGGGCTTTCGAGCCAACTGCCCCAAAGCGACCGCGCAGAAATCATTTTCTCAGGGCGTTCTAACGTTGGCAAATCTAGTCTTATTAATAAGGTGTGTAACCGCAAAAACCTCGCCCGTGTCAGCAGCACACCGGGCAAGACCGCTACCATCAACTTTTACGCGGTTGATACCAGTTATCTGGTTGATTTACCGGGCTATGGCTATGCCAAGGTATCGAACGCAGAGCGCAAACGTTGGGATAATCTAATCAATCGTTATTTTGAGGCGGATCGCGCCCATACCTTGCTCATTCAATTATTAGATTGCCGCCATGCACCAAGCAAAGATGATATGCAAATGCTAGAATATTTGCGCTTTCATGGCATTCCCTTTATGGTGGCACTCACCAAAGGGGATAAGCTGAAAAAAAGCCAACTAGCTGCCACCCAAGCAGAATTTGAAACAATTTGCGCACCCTATGGTTGCAAGACTGTGCTGTTAACCAGTGCAGAAAAAGGCGCTGGCATGGAAGAATTGCGTGAAATTCTAAATGTAGCGGTAGCGCAGGTAGAAGAGGCGGCATTGCTAGAGGAAGAACAAGCTGCACAGGAAGCTGCGCAGTTATCATTAGAAACAGAACCGCTGCCAGAACAGGCGGAGCTTCTGTCCGAAGAGGAAGTATAAGCAATGGCATATAACGAGTTTGCTTATTTTTATGATGAATTTAACGGCGCAGCAGATTATGACGCGCTTTACCTTGCGGTAAAAGCGGCATTGGTGCGGCACGGCATGCACAGCGGTATTGTTGCGGATTTAGGCTGCGGCACAGGGGAGCTTACCCTCATGCTAGCGCAGGACGGTTACCAAGCCATCGGCATTGACCAATCCGAAGAAATGCTTGCGGTGGTGCGGGATAAGGCGGATCAATTAGAACTGACCGAAAACCTGCTTCTGTTGCGCCAAGATTTATTACACCTCGATTTATATGGTACCATTGGGGCTGCTGTTTCCACCTTTGATACCTTTAACCACCTGCCAGATTTAGATACGGCTATTCAGAATGCCGCATTTTTTATGGAAGAAGGTGGTGTGTTTCTCTTTGATATGAACACACCCTATAAGCATAAAGAAGTGCTTGGCGAAAATGAGTTTCATTTAGATGGTGAGGATGCGCATTGTATCTGGAAAAATCACTATGATGCAGCAAAAGGTGTGGTGCATATCTCAATTGAAATTCATTACCACGATACGGGCGAAGTGTTCAAAGAAGCATTTTGCGAATACACCTATCCGCAGCAGCAGATTGAACAAACCCTTGCTAAATATGGCTTTGCGCTCGAAAGTGTTTGCGATGGCGAAACGTTTGGCGCGCTGAATGCGCAAAGCGAGCGGTTTTTATTTTGCGCAGTGAAACAATATACACAACTAGGAGAAACAAATGCATAATATGTTACGCGGTATCTCAGAAAACGGCGGTGTCGTATTCTGTGGTGTCAATTCCACTGAGATTGTCAATCAGGCAGAACAATATCATAAGACAAGCGCGGTTTGCACAGCAGCCCTTGGGCGGCTGCTGACGGGTGCCTCTATGATGGGTATGATGCTGAAAGATGTAGAGGATAGCATTACCCTGCGCGTCAGCGGCGGCGGTGCAACAGGCACCATTGTGGCGGTGACGGATGGCTTAGGCATGGTAAAAGGATATATAGAAAACCCAGTGGTAGAATTGCCGCTTCAGCCCAATGGACATTTAGATGTAGGTGGTGCAGTTGGTAAGGATGGTATTTTAACTGTCATTCGTGACCATCGTGAGTTCAAAGAGCCTTATGTGGGGCAAATTCCACTTGTTTCGGGCGAAATTGCAGAGGATATTACCAATTACTACGCAACCAGTGAGCAAATTCCTACGGTTTGCGCCCTTGGTGTCCTTGTGAACCCTGATTTAACTGTCGCGGTGGCGGGCGGATACCTGTTGCAACTATTGCCAGGTGCGACAGAAGAGGAAATTACCCAGTTAGAGAAGAACATTGCGGCTATGCCTAGCGTGACGAGCTTTTTGGCGGCAGGGAATAGCCTAGAGGATTTAATGCACCTTGCCATGGCAGGCTTCAACCCCAATATATTGGATGAGCACCATGTGGGCTATCGCTGCGATTGTAGTATGCAACGCACACGAGATATGCTTGCGCGTCTTGGGTTGGTAGAGCTAGAAAAGCTGTGCCAAGAAGACCCTCACTGTGAGGTGGAGTGCCATTTCTGTGATCAAAGATATCAAATCGATTTAAATGAGCTGCTCTGCACCTTGCGCCAAGCGTAAGGAGTAGAAAATTCTGTGCGAAAATGTCGTTTCATCGCGTGTTATTTTGCTGTTTGTTTTTTTGTCAATTATTCCGGATTTTTTTTGAAAAAAGTGTTGACAAAACAGCTGGTTCTGAGTATAATAATTAAGTCGCCAGTGCACAGAACACAAAACGACACAAACTGAATTAGTTTTTTCGCACACTAATGTGCGGCCGTAGCTCATCTGGTAGAGCGCCACCTTGCCAAGGTGGAGGTAGCGAGTTCGAGCCTCGTCGGCCGCTCCACGTGGGAGTTTAGCTCAGC
>JAWXUQ010000048.1:0-18757 GCA_044426225.1 Faecalibacterium sp.
TTGTAGTTGGGGTTGGAGTTGGAGTTGGGGTTGGAGTTGGAGTTGGGGTTGCTGTTGCTGCTGCCGTTGGAGTTGTTGTTGGAGTTGTAGTTGCTGTTGGGGTTTTTAAAAAAGGGTTGGGTTTTTTTGGGTTTAAAAAATCGCCCTCGGTGTCGGGGGCAGGTTCTGTGGTCTGTGCGTTGTGATTTTGCATGCGCTCTGGCACAAACGCAGGCTGTGCAGCGTTGCATGGCAATGCGGTCGGCGCTTGCGCAGAACAGGCAAACGGTTCTACGGCGGGATTTGCTTGTGCGGGGGACTGTGCGGCAGGCGCTGCTTGCGCGGGGGCAGGTTCTTCGGTGATGGGCTCTGCGGTGGCGGGCTCTTTTTTCGGTCTGCCACCTAGCCGCCCATTGATGCGCCCTACTTCCACCTTTTTTTGATAGGTATCAAGGTCGCGGTCTAAGCCAATGCGCATGCCACCAAAGGCAACCTGTTCTAGTTTGCTCAGGTTGGTTGGCTCGGTGCCAAACTCGGCATAATCCATGGCAGCTAGCAGCACCCGTCCGCGCTCTTCATCGTCTAGCAGGCAAAGCTGCTCTCGGTTTGAAAAATAAAGCGGAAAATTGGTTCTGCTAGACAGTGGTTGTTTCAATGGCATAGGCTTTCTCTCCGATCTGCACAACGGCAAGTTATATTTGACCCTGTTAAGTTACCGCCGCTTAGCAATGTGCCCACGGGCGGAATTGCCTTCTCTCGCCGTGTGCGGGCGATATAATGCAGTAGCTTCCCTTGCTTTTCAGATTATAGCAAGGGATTGGTCAAATGATTTTAGTTGTCGTTATTATATCACGGATAGTTATATTTGTCAACTACATGTAACTTCATCGCAACTTGGAAAGGGTTTATTTTTGAAACCAGCGTTTTATGCGGGCAAACAACTTGTTTTTCGGTGCATTTTGGGCTTCTGGCACAGGCGGTGACTTCGGCGCGGGTGTAAAGCTCTTCGACGCGGACGCAAAGCTGTTTCGCGGTGGCACAGGTGGCGCAACTGGCACAAAGCGATCATCTCACGAGCGTTCTGACGGCGACTTCGGCACAGACACAAAGCCGTCTGGCGACCATACGAACGGTGACTCAGGCGCAGTGGGCAACAGAAAACTCTCAATGCCCAGTATCTGCTCCGCCTCTAAATCGTTAAAATGCCACCACTCTGATGCAAGCGGGGTAAGCCCTGCCCCGGTGCAATAATCCCGCAAGCGGCGGGCGCCCTCCGTCATATTCGGGGCAAGCGGGGTGCTGCGCCAATCGGTATCATTGCGAGAGGTGACCGGGTAAGCCATGCTTGCCGAAGCGGGGCTAAGCTCATGAATGGGGGTAGGCATTGGGTGCAATGTATAATCCGTAATCTGAGTGCACTGCATGCCGCCGGGCAGGGTGAGCGCTTCGGAAGCATTGACCTTAGCAAGCCCGACATCCATCGCCATGCCGCGTTGGTGGGTAGAAATGCCAGTGGCGATAAACCAGTCCATCTCCCATGGTGCGCCCGTAATGCCTTGCATCACTTGGCTGTCTTGCTCTGCCAATGCCCACAGACCGCGCACCACCCGCTGCTGCACTGCCTGCATGCGGAATAGCTCATATATCACAAGTGCATCGCCCTGCGCAAGGGCAGCTTTGTGGGCAGCGGCAATTTTTTTCGCCGTGGCATAAAGCACTGGCATAATATATTCCTCTCGCCCAAGGCGATTATTAAAGACGCGGGCGGAGTAGAGCTGCTCCCCCGTCACACCGGGGATTTCCTTGCCACAGCTGCGCATGCGTGAAGCCTCGGCATTGGTGTTGCAGTAAATGGCAGAGGGCAGCACGTCAGGCAGGTTAATCAAACAGCTATCACGCGGCACAAACCCCGTAGAGCCATCCGCACTGTCGCGCACCTGCCAGTACGCACCTACCTCGGCTAAGATGGTAAAGGGTGTGCCCTGAAAGTAAAACGCACCCGTTTCTTCCGCGGCAAGGTTGCGCAAGGTTTTTTCTGGTGTCATATAAAATATTGGTGTGTAAGAGGCAACAAAGGCAGTGGCGCCCACCACAGACAATTCAAATGGATCCGCTTGCGCCGCGCATTCCTCTTTCTGACAAACCGATGTTTCTTCCCTTTCCTGCTGCATTTTCTCCATGGCAAGCAGCGTTTCTTTCGTTGACGTCATGGGGCAATTCCTTTCTTTGGTGGCAAATCACAGCAACACGCTGCCGTTTTGCAAACGATGGTTTCGCACGATACACCCGCGCACTGCACAGAAAACATTGCAGCGCATGGTGCTATTTTAAGTGCAACAACGAAAAACAAATCTCTGTGTCGCAAGTATATCACAAAAGCAATTGACAATCCAGATGCCCTGTGTTATAGTTGCGCAAAAGGGAGTAGCCCACGGCAACGTGGCATATATCGTCAGTACAGTCGCCCCTGCGCGGCTCGGTATATGCTAAAAGCGGCGAGACTTTTATTGCAGGTAAACGCTAATCACGATAACGTTTTTAGCGGTTGCCATTACTTTGTGGTGCAATAAAAGCCTCGCTTTTTTGTACCCTACGCAGAGAAAGGGAGACTTCTTATGATTGCTTTTTTCGGATTATTGGCGGGGTTTGCGCTGCTTGTGTGTGGCGCAAACTGGTTTGTCACAGGGGCTTCGGGGCTTGCTGCGCGTTTGCGGGTGCCGACCATCATCATCGGGCTAACGGTGGTTGCCTTTGGCACCTCTGCGCCTGAACTGGCAGTGAGTATGACGGCGAGTGTGCAGGGCGCAAATGAAATCGCCCTTGGCAACGTGATTGGCTCAAACCTATTTAATCTGCTTGCGGTGGTGGGCATTAGCGCCATGGCAGCACCCCTTGCAGCCCCGCTTGTAACCCCGCCTGAACTATTACGGCGCGACTGGATTGCCTCGATTGGAGCAAGCGGGCTGCTGCTTGTCTTTGCCTTGGTGGGCGGTGAAATCTCAAGGCTAGATGCCGCCTGTTTACTGATTTGCTTTGCAAGTGTTTTGATTTTGCAGATAAACCATGCCACCAAGCAGCGACTGTGCGCGGACGATTTGCAACTGCCAGAGGACACCTTACCTCCAAAACAACCCGACCCCGCGCCACTGTCTAAACGAAAAATCGCGCTGTACAGCCTTGTGGGGCTTGGGTGCATTATCCTGGGCGGGCAGGCATCCGTTACCGCCGCCAGCAGCATTGCGCGGCAATTTGGCTTATCCGAAAGCCTGATTGGGCTAACGATTGTCGCCATTGGCACCTCATTGCCTGAGCTTGTGACCTCAGTGATTGCGACACGGCGGGGCGAAACCGACATTGCAATCGGCAACGTGATTGGCTCAAACCTATTCAACGCGCTGTTTATTCTGGGCATTTCCTGCCTGATTTGCCCCATTGGCGCGAGTATTTATCTGGTTACCGATACGCTGTTACTGCTTATTATTTCGGTGGGGATGTATGCCCTTGCCAAAGCAAACCACCTGCACCGCACCAGTGGCGCACTGCTGAGCCTTGGCTACCTTGGCTATACCCTCTGGGTGGTGCTGCGCTAAAGGCAAGCAGCGATTTTACAAAAGGCACATCGCATTTTTTTACATTTTTTCCTTGCATATCCGCTCGCAATATGGTACGGTTAAACCAATAAAATAAGCAGTTCGACCCAGTAGTGCCACCCGAAAATCCAGACCAACGCATCTAGCAATGCAAAACAGAATGGAGATTGTATGAGCAAATTTTTATTTGGCGCGGTTTACGTGCTTGAGCAAGACTACACCGACGCTGAAATCAGAGTAGATTTACAAAACATGAAAGACCAAGGCTTTAACCTGATTACCCTATGGCCAATCGCAAACCCATGGCTTGCCAAGAGCAGCCATGAATGGGTGTTCACCAAAACGCGCGAAGTACTTGATATTTGCAGCGCGCTAGAAATACAGGCGATTTTACAGCTGTTTGGGCAAAACCAAGCGCAGGAATTTATGCCCGATAGCGCGAGCTTACCAGAACTTGAACTGCAAGACGAGCGCCCGTATGAAACCAATCATATCTGTTTTTGGGCGAATTTGAACCACCCTACCGTCCGCGATTACATGGACAAATACTTCAAAGAATGCATCCTTGCGCTGAAAGACCACCCCGCCATTTACGGGTGGGATTTGTTCAACGAGGCACATTTCCGCAGTGATGATGCATGGACGCTGCGCCGCTATCAGGACTGGCTGAAAGCACGCTATGGCAGCATCGAAAAATTAAACAAGGAATGGTATCGCCGCTACGAGAGCTTTTACCAAGTTCGCCCCGAAAAGCGCCGCGCACCATATAGCGTCTGGAGCAGCCTGCTGCCCGCGACTGATTATGAGCTATTCCGCAGCGAAAACGTGACCGAGATTTGCCAGTTTTTGTATGACACCGCCAAGCAATATGACGATGCCCACCCCATGATTATCGATGGGACATCCTCTTATATTTTGAGCGGCGATTTGACCATGCGCAACAACGATGAATTTGCCACTGCCTATGTCCCTGACATTTACGGCGCGACCTTCTACCCCAAGAGTTGGGGGCGCAATTACAAAAAGACCCCTTGGACGCTTTCAATGTACTTCACCGTGCCTGCAAGCGCGGCGCGTAAGGCAGGCAAGCCCTATCTGGTCAACGAATTACAGACCCACACCCAAAGCGTGCTCACCCCTGGCAGCGAGGTGACCCCCTTTGAACTGGTAAGCTGGACATTGATGTGCGTCTTTACTGGTATTTCGGGCATGCAGCTGTGGCGGTGGCGCCCCTTCCTGCACGGCTATCAATCCACAGGGCGCGGGCTAACCCGGATGGATGGCACCCCCAACAAACGCGCCACTGCGATTGGGGATATGCTGCGCGCGATGGACAAAAAAGGCGACCTATTTGCCAATTTTGCGCCCGTGAAGCCGAGCGTGAAAATCCTGTGCAGCTATGAGAGCCAACTGTTTTTCCAGAGCCTATTGCACTGGGGCGAAACCGAGAGTTTCTGGGATAAAGAAGTGGAAGGATGGTATAAACTATTCTGGAGCCAAGGCTATGCGGTGGAATTTGCAGACCTTGACCGCTTTACCCCCGCAGATTTTGACGCGCCTGTCATGCTGCTGCCCTGTGCCCTGCGCATTACCGCAGCACAGAGCAAAGCCCTGACCGATTATGTGGCGCAGGGCGGTATTCTGATTGCAGATGCCCGCCTTGGCACCATGAATGAATATGCCACCGTGCCAAGCGAGGGCATTCCCGGCAAGGCACTGAGCGATTTGTTTGGTGTGGTAGAGGTAGATGTGACAAGCGGCGAGTGCATGGTGCTAGACGGCACAATCCTGCCCACTGGTTTCCAGAGCCAACAGCTAGAAGTAACTGCCGCAGCCGCAGATACCGCCCAAGTCCTTGCCACCATGCAAGATGGCAGCCCCGCGATTGTGCGCAATCAATATGGCAAGGGCAAGACCCTTTATTTTAACAATTTTGAGGGTTTGGCATTGCTTGATACCCTGCACCCCGCACTTCTGGCGCTTATTGGGCAAGAGCTTGCGGGCTTGCACTGTCCCCGTGCAATGAAGCACGAAGCCGTGCACCTTGCCATGGTGGAGAATGAGACGAGCATGGCAATGCTGCTGATTAACTTCACCGATGAGGCACAGACGGTGCAGCTGACCGACCTGCCCGCAGAGAAAACCATGACCGAGCAATATAGCGGCAGCAGCTACACCACCGCCGCCGCGGGCGAAGTGACCACACTGACCCTACCCGCCACCTGCCATGCCATTTACACCTGGGATAAATGATATCCCCCGCAAAAGGGCGACAAATGCAACGGCAACACACCCATTCCAGACCAAAACCGAGAGGAATTGATATGAAACAACTGCCAATTTTGCTAGACCAACCCCGCGCTTGGCGCAGCTATCTGGGCGGCGCATTGCTTGATGAACTGCACGGTGCGCCAAAGGGCAGCGGCATGGTGGGGCATTTCCCCGAAGAGTGGATTATCTCAACCACACAGGCGGCAAACCCCGGGCGCGAAGCACTGCAAGAAGGGCTTTCGCACCTTGTGCCAGAGGATGAAAACGCTGCCCCCATTACCTTAAAATCGCAGATAGAAGCGAACCCTGCCGCATGGCTTGGCGCAGCGCACGTGGCACAATTTGGCGCACAGACTGGGGTGCTCGTCAAGCTGATTGACTCCGCTGAGCGGCTGACGATACAGGTACACCCTGACCGCCAGAAGGCGCGAGCACTCTTTCAATCAGACTATGGCAAGACGGAATGTTGGCATATCCTAGCCACCCGCGCGATAGACGGGCAGACCCCTTGCGTCTATTTTGGTTTTAAAGAGGGCATTACCCGCGCACGGTGGGAGGCATTGTTCCACGCGCAGGATATTCCCGCCATGCTAGATTGCTTACACTGCTGCCCAGTGCAGGTGGGCGACACCATTTTCATTGAGGGCGGTGTGCCCCATGCAATTGGCGCGGGCTGCCTGCTTGTAGAAATCCAAGAGCCTACGGATTACACCCTGCGCACCGAGCGGACAACCCCCTCTGGCTTTGCGGTGGCGGATGCCCTGTGCCACCAAGGGCTTGGCTTTGAAGCCATGTTTGATTGCTTTGATTACACTGGCTATTCTGAGGCAGCCGTGCGGGAAAAATGGTTTTTACCAAGCCAAGTGTTACGCAGCATCTCTGTGCAAGAAAACGCACTGAACCACGATAAAATTGTACCACCAAACATCGAACGCTTACTAATCGGCGGCGATACGGCGGCGGCCTTTTTTAGCATGAAAGAATATCTGATACAGGACACCCTGTACTTTAAGGGCAGCGATGCCTTTAGCGGGCTGTACGTGTTAGAGGGCGAAGGCTACTATTGCAGCGCAGCGGGCGAAGTGACCCTGTGCGCCCCCTCGCAATATTTCTTGCCCGCACAAAGCGGCGATTTCACCCTAACCTGCACTGGCGATGCCCCCTTGCGGGTGCTGCAATTCTGGGGACCTGCGGCGCAGGGATAAGGCAGTTTTCTCATTGCAAGGCAAATGATATATCCGCATTTATTTTATCTGGTTTCTTTTTGCTGTTGACAAAACCGCGGTTTCGCTTTGATAAAAGCAGGGTAACATTCACTACACAAAACAAACGCGTTCCTTTCACCCACTTGGGCAAAGGGAACGCGTTTGTTTTTGATAGCAGATTGGTTTTTTACCCCGCAAAGGCGCTGCCAGATGTCCAAGGGTTGCTTGCGTCATACACGGTGTGGGTGCGCAGGTAATTCACCCAAGTGGTATAGCCATCCCCCGCAGTGAAATGGATGCCATCGGCGGCGGCAAGGGCGGCGCTTAGGTTGCCCTCTTCATCGGCAAAGACCTCCCACAAATCAAGGTAGACGCAGCCTTTTTCCTCAGCAAGGGCGGCAAGGCTTTCGTTGATGGATTGCAGGCGACTGCTTTCTAGCCCTTCTTTGCCATCGGCGACGGCTGCCTCGGTGGCGGGGGGCACAGACTGCACATATAAAATAACATCCTCGCCAAGGGCGGCATAGAGCTGGTCAATCATGGCGCTGTAATACGCCAAAAAGCTCTCGTCATTGCCGGTAGAAACAAGGGTGTTGGTGCCAAGTAGGAGATACACCTTGCTCGGCTGTGCCTCCGCGAGCACTTCAATGGGGATTTCCTCTCCGCGCTCACTGTGGGTCATGACGGTTTCGTTGACAATCAGGTTGGGGGATGAACCCGTATAGCCGCAAATCAGTGCGCCGCTTAGGTTAATGCTATAATCGCTAAAACCAACGGTTAGGCTATCGCCCAAGAAGGCGGCATCTGCAAAGTATTCTAGGCTAACCTGCCCTGTTTCGGGCTGGCGGATGGTTTCAATGCTTTGGCTGAGGATGGTATATTCTCCCTCTGCCAGTGGTACTGCACCATATTCTGCGGTGGTTGCGCTGCCGCCTTGCATCGGCACTGCCGCCAAGATGGTGCTTGCGGTGCCGCTTTGCTCTAGCACAAGGGAGCTGTTTTCTTCTACTGCGCCGCCCCCAAGCAGGGCGGTGATGCCCGCTGCGCCCAGTAAAATACCCACCACCACCGCTGCAAAGGTGCGATAGGCGCGACGGCGCACACGTTTATTTTGTTCCCGCCGGGTGGCGGCGCTGAATTCTCGTTCAATTTTCATCTAAATCACCTCTGCGTGCCTGTTTGCGCAAAAGGGAACGGCTAAAATCTTCGGACGGAGCAAACGCGCGCAGATTTTAGAGTTCCCCTAAAATATAGGGATGCACCGCGATTTCTTTGTGCAAGTTCACACTTGTAATAATGCCAAATAAACGGTACAATTTTTATAGGTATTGCTAAATTAAAAACGGTCGCAACCCAACTGTGCGTTGCCATAAAACACCTTTTCTAAAAGTATAGCAATCTTGGGGTGCAAAGTCTATCATAAACTGTAAATTTTTTGCAGTTTATCCGCTGCGCCCTTCTATTTCCACGTCCCAAACAGAAAGGATTGTTACTTATGACAGATAAAAACATTGTAGTTGGGCAAAGCGGTGGACCCACCGCCGTAATCAACGCAAGCCTTGCGGGGGTGTACGAAACCGCGCGTTCGCTTGGGGTGCAGACCGTCTATGGCATGCGCCATGGCATTGAAGGGCTGCTCAGCGAAGAGCTTGTCAACTTGAATGAATTGCTAAACGATAAAATGGATATTGAGCTGCTCAAGCGCACGCCATCAAGCTATCTGGGCAGCTGCCGCTATAAATTGCCTGACCCTGAGGTAGACACTGCGCCCTTTAAAATCTTGCTTGCCCTCTTTGCCAAATACGAGATTGGCGCGGTGTTTTACATTGGCGGCAACGATAGCATGGACACCATCGCAAAACTTTCGCGCTATGGTGCCAAGGTGGGCAGTAAAATCCGCTTTATTGGGGTGCCCAAGACGATAGACAACGATCTGTGCATGACTGACCACACCCCCGGCTTTGGCAGTGCGGCAAAATACATTGCCACTATCATGAAAGAGCTGATTTGCGACAGCGAAGTGTATGACCTGCGCAGTGTGACGGTTGCCGAAATCATGGGGCGCAACGCGGGCTGGCTTGCGGGCGCGGCCTGCCTTGCACAGGGCGAGGATTGCAAAGGACCTGATGTGATTTTGCTGCCAGAAATTCCCTTTGACGAAGCCGCCTTCCTTGCCAAGGTAGACGCGCTGCAAAAGCAGCAGGCTTCCGTCATGATTGCGGTGAGCGAAGGGGTTAAAACAGCAGACGGCACCTACCTGTGCAACCTGAGCCTTTCAAGCTGCCAAGGCGCGACCGATGCCTTTGGGCACACCATGCTTTCGGGCACGAGCCGCTATCTTGCGGATTTAATCTCGGCAAAACTAGGCTGCAAGACCCGCGCGATTGAGCTTTCGACCTTACAGCGCTGCGCAAGCCATCTATCGAGCCGCACCGACATCACCGAAGCATACGCAGCGGGCGGCGCAGCTGCCATGGCAGCCCACCAAGGGCAGAGCGGGCAGATGATTGCCTTCAAGCGCACTTCTAGCATTCCATACCAGTGCATCACCGAAGCTGTGGACGTGCAAGCAGTTGCCAACCAAGAAAAAGAAGTGCCCCGCGACTGGATTAGTGCAGACGGCATGAACGTGAATGAGAAATTCGCATTGTATGCCCGCCCACTCATTCAAGCAGAGCTGACCCCTATTTATATCAACGGCACCCCACGGCATATTCGGTTGTAATCATTTCACTTTTTAAAACAACAAGGGTGCTGCCTGCGATGGCTTCGCAAATAAAAAGTTGCACAAAACCCACAGGCGAGCACAGCTCACCCCTACGGATTGCGGCAAAATTGCAAAAATTCACAGAAAAAAAACATCTTTCCAAACGAAACGAGGTACATCACCATGCAAAACGATACCCTTGCCACCTTAATGAACCGCAAATCCGTCCGCGTGTTTGAAGAAACCGCCATCCCTGCCGATGCGAAGGACGCGATTTTAGCCGCCGCCATGCGCGCACCGACCGCGGGCAATTCCATGTTATATTCCATTTTAGACATCACCGACCAAGGGCTGAAAGACACCCTTGCCATTACCTGCGACAATCAGCCGTTCATTGCAAAGGCGCCGCTTGTGCTTGTGTTCTGCGCAGATTACCACCGCTGGAACCGCAAGTTTAAACAGGCGGGCTGCGATGATGTGGTTGAGGGTGGTGTGCCCGCGCCCGACATGGGTGATTTGCTGCTTGCGGCAAACGATACTGTGATTGCAGCGCATGCTGCCTGTGTGGCAGCGGAAAGCCTTGGCATTGGCTCGTGCTATATTGGGGATATCCTAGAAAATTTTGAGCAGCATAAGGCGCTGTTCCACCTGCCCGCACAGGTGGTGCCCATCTCGATGCTTGTCTTTGGCTATCCCACGCAGCAGCAAAAAGACCGCGCACAGCCACCCCGCTTTGCCAAAGAGATGGTAGTGTTTGAGAACACCTACCGTGAATTGAGCGAGGAGGAATTGCTAGCATACAAGCCAAATGACGCGACAGTTGCCTTTTTTAAGCGGAAATATATCTCTGAATTTGCACAGGAGATGAACCGGTCTAGTAAGGAAATTGTGAAGCATTGGAAGCAGAAGTAAGCAGCCGTGCGGCTGCTTGCAAGCAAGAAAGTTAACAAAAAAAAGGGACGTTCCTAATTGTCGCAAAAGGAACGTCCCTTTTTGTTCACTAATTGTCCAGAGGGTTCTCCTTTCAAATAAAAAAGGCACTTACCGAGAGAACTCAGCAAATGCCGTATGCGTAATAGATTTATTAATTTTATTTTGCGTGGTTGGTGGTGCTTTTCGCAGGTCTACAAGGTTTGCTCATTTTATTTATTATCTAAACAACTCAGAATTGTCTTAATGAAAAAAGCAATGCTAATTGCCCAACAAAGTCCAAATAAACCAATATTTACAGAGTTAGAAATTGATGGTATGTCAAAAGATACTTGTAACCAGTTGGCAAAAATACTTCTTACGAGAAATATGAACCCAAACAGCATACTGACCGTATGCCCTATCAAACTATTGCGTGCTTGCTTTCTATCCCTAAGCATAGTGACACCAAAAATCAGTTCTAAAACACTGACTATAATGATACCTCCAATAAATAAGGGTATTACTTCTGCTTCAAATGACATAATTTGTTCCTCCAATCATTATATAAATTGCACGCCACCATTAGCGCACCGTTGGTTCTTCGAGATTATCGAAACAACCTCTGTACACCAATGATAACACATCAACAGCAAAAAATCTATATATCAACATACTTTTTGACAGTTGGGGACATTCCTTGTGACAGTTGGACAGTTGGGGACGTTCCTTTTTTGACAATTGACAGTTGGGGACGTGACAGTTGGGGACGTTCCTTTTTTG
This sequence comes from Faecalibacterium sp., assembly GCA_044426225.1. GTDB lineage: Bacteria > Bacillota > Clostridia > Oscillospirales > Ruminococcaceae > Faecalibacterium. The sequence continues at coordinate 11,445 of JAWXUQ010000048.1, forward strand.
TCAACTTTTCTTTTTGGTTTTTGCTTTCGCGAATGATATTCTTTTGGGTTTGTTTGCTTGAAATGGGTTTTCTTTTTGTTGTTTGACTGCCACGCAGTTTTGCGTTTTTTTAAAGCACTGCTTTATTTAGCTTTTCTCTTTGTTGTTCGACTGCCGAATATCTTTGCCTTTTCCCAAGGCGCGGGGTGTTACTTTTGCCGGCAAAAGTAACACCCCGCGCCTTTGGGAGAAGGCAAAAACCACTGCGGCACGCAGAACCGATAAAAAGGCAAATCCCGCAGTGCGTTTGAAAAAATCACTGCGCATTGGCACGCAAAACCATAACAGTATAGCAATCATCCAAGCAGCCTTAGGAAAAAGGCAAAACCCACTGCGGCACGCAGCACTGCAAAAAAAGCAAAACCCCGCAACCAAAAAGCAAAAAAAGGAGCTTGCCACAAGTTTTACAAAAAACTTGCAACAAGCCCCCTTTTCATTTTATAATCCCTTACGAAATAATATAAAACCCAAAACTAGGCAAAATTTTAAGCGTCTGCGCCCAAAGTGTGCCGACTGGCAAGCCCGACAGCACTGGATAGAACCAGACAAAGAAGAAAATCGCCAAGGTCAGCAGCCCACTGGCAAGGGTATAGGCGCGTTCCTCGTTTTGACTGCGTAAATCCTGGAACCAAAGCCCAATCGCCGCCATGGTAAAGAGGAAACTAGGGAAATAGTGATAAAGGAAGGTGCAGCGTGTGACAAGCAGCCACGGCATCAACTGGCTGAGCAACAGCACAATCAGCGCATTGCCCACAAAGGTGCCTTTGCCTTTGAGCGCACGCAGTGCAAGGCGCAACCAAGCAGCAGCACCCACCCAACATAGCACAGGGTTATAAAAGCCCGCAATGCTTGCATAGGTGTCAGCCTCTAGCCCGCTGCCCATATAATACCAAACCGGGCGCAGGTCTAAGAACCAAGTATACCACGGCGAAGAGAATGGATGAGTGGCATCTAAATTCGAGTGATACGATAGCATATACTCTTGGTTTGCCCAAATCCCGCTTAGCCCGAAATTCGGGTCTGCAAGCTGATAGGGCAGGTAACTCGCGATATAAATGATCAGTGGCACCACCACGAAGAAAAGCACACCGCCACCAAAGGCATAGATAACCTCGGTGCGCAAGGCTTTACTTTGCGAGAAAATCTCTAGTGCATCCCCCTGCTTGTTGGCGCGCGCAGCGGCAAAATATTCTTGATAGCAGCGCAGGCAAAGCACCCCAAAATAAAGGATGGCAAGCCCGACACCCGCATATAATCCCGTCCATTTGCTTGCTGCGCCAAAGCCAAAACTAAGCCCTGCAAGCGCCATGGGCAAGACGGATTTCGTCACCCCTTTTTCAAGGACGCTCTGGCAATACCACAGCATGCAAGTTGCGCCAAGCAAGATGAAAAATGCCGAGATGGTATCAATGGTGGCAATGCGGCTTTGCGCATAGCGCATAAAATCAAAGCTGAATAGCAGCGCGACAAAGCCTGCAACCAAAGGGCTGCGCGTAAGGCGGCGGGTGAACCAGTACATCACAAGAACAAGCAGCACCCCAAACAAGGTACCCGCAAAGCGCCAACCAAAGCCGGTCATTCCAAAAATCAGCACCCCAAGCGCGATGAAGTTTTTGCCCATGGGCGGATGGGAAATCTCGTAAATATCCATCCCGTTCACGCTCTCGTAGGCGGTGCGGGCATGGTAGATTTCATCAAAATAAAAGCTATTGAGCTGGCTGATGGTATCGGGGATAAGAGATTGTTCATCAAACATGGCAGAGGGCGCGACCTCAATGCCCGCGGTATCCACCGTAGTAATGGACAGCAGGTTACCATCGGCATCTTTAAAGCCGAGCTCCATCATCTCCACCCCGCTGACAATCACGGTATAAACAGGATAGCTTACGATGGGATAGCTTTCCCACTGGAACAGCCCGCCCACCGCAAGGGTGGTTTCTAGCACGACCGTGCCATCCTCTGCGAGGACGAGAACACTTGCATCACTGCTTGTGACGGCAGGATACACCCACAGCGCGGCGGCATCGCCCTCTACCACAACCGTTTCAAGGGCGGTGTTTTCGCGCAGGTCAAGCGAAGTTTGCGGGGCGGTCAAATCGCCCAGATAGACAAAGCTGAGCACCGACACTGCCACCATCAGCACCGACAAAAAGATAATCTCGCCCTTGCTCCATTTGGGTTGCGGCGATGGGATATAGGGTGCTTTTTCTGTTTTGGCAACCGCGCCGTTCTGCGAAGCATCTGCGGCATTTGCTTTTGCGCCTTTTGCCATGCTAGCATTTGCTTTCGTGCCTTTTGCAGTTTTCGCATTTGTTTTGGCAGCACCGCTCTGCTTTTCGTTTTTACCACGCGCAGCGGTTTGCCCCACCGCAACCCCAACAAGCACGGTGGTAACCCCCTCTGGTAAAGGCGCATCGGGTGCGGTTTTGTCATACCCAAACAGGGTGACTTTGCGACATTTCCCGCTGCAAATCTGCCATGCTTCATAAAACAGCAACAGGCAGAGAATGGTTTCCGCCGCACCAACGAGGCGCACGGATAGAATACTCATGGCGCTGCTAAAGAAGGCATCGTCTGTTTCGACCATGGTGTACACCGCCGCCATATTCAGCAGGGTGGTGATGGATAGACCACCCGCCAAGGCGAGCAGCCGCGCACTGCCAAGCTGCGCCACTGCACAGAGCAGCAGCAGCACCCCCACGAGCAGATATCGCTCATGCATGCGGTGAGCAAAGGTGAAAATGCCTATCATATACACCGCCGCAAGGAAAGCAGCGGAAAAGCGCTTGTGTTTGCGCCCAAGCAGGGCAAGCACCACGATAAAGACCGTCATGGCAGCGATGGCGAAGGTGCCGAACGTTTCCCATGTGATGCCGCACGAAACGGATGCGTTCAAAATTTTGATGGTAAAGGGCTCTGTCTGCGACACCCAGTTGCCCCCACATGCCGCCAAGAAGTTAAAGGCATTGATGCTTGCGTAGGGGTAGCTTGCAGCGGTGTCAGAATAGAGCGCAATCAAACTTTGGAAGGTATTGCCAAAGCCGAAGAAGGGCAGCGCGGTCAGATACAGCGGTGCAAGGGCGGCAAGCACCCCGAGCGCCCCATGTTTGACGGCGCGCCAGAAGGCTTTGCTGTCTGCCGCAAAGAAAACGGGCAGCAAGAAGCACAGCCCAAAGACCGGACCCATGATCAGCGCCTGCGGTTTGACGGCGAGCGCCAAGCCATAGAGCGCCGCAGAAGGTACAAAGCGCTTTTGCAACAACAGATAAAAACAGCCGAGCATGAGCAAGCCGAGCACCCCGTCAATCTGTTTCCAGACGGCGGTATCGTACCAGAACATGGGGCAAAATGCCACAAAGGCAGCAAGGCGCAGACCAAGACGCGCGTTGCCCGCCTTATGCGCAATGCGATAGAGCAAAAAGGCGCTGCCCATATCCGCAAGAGAAGGCACAAAGACCAAAAACGCTTGGGCAAGTTTTTCGAGATAATTTACCTGAAACAGCGACATCAGCCGCCCAACAATCCCTAATACAAAGAGATAGGCGGGGGGATAATCGCAGAAATAATCCTCTGCATAAAAATTTGCGGCACCAATGTCTGCCATCCGCGCGCCCCATGCAAAGAAGCAATTGACATCATAGACATAACCCTCGGTGCTCACGGCTAGGATGATGCGCAGCAAAAAGCCCACTGCCAAAATAAGCGCTAGGTTTTGCAGCCCTAATTTTTGTTTGTTTTGTTCGAGCATAAAATTTGACCTATCTCCATTTCATTTTAGGCAACCTCTAATAACACTATAAAAGCAAAAGAAGGGCAGCCACCAACAGCCGCCCTTTTTTTGTTGTTATTCTTTAAATTTTAGAAAGCTGTGGACCCTGTGCGGTATCCTTGACCGCCCAACCAAGGGCAGTAAGCTGCGCACGGATGGCATCCGCAGTGCCCCAATCTTTGGCAGCCTTAGCAGCGGCACGCTGCTCTACAAGGGCAAGCACCTCTGCGGGGGTATCGTCCGTTTTGCGGTTATACAATAAACCGAGCACCCCGGTCAGCTCATCAAACATGGCGGCAGCGCCTTCGAGTGCGGCTTTGCTTGCGGTGGGCAAGGCAAGGTTGATTTCCTTGACAAAATCAAAGATAGCGGCAAGGGCATCGGGGGTGTTCAAATCATCATCCATGGCGGTGCAGAATTTTTCTTTTGCCTCTGCTGCCTTGGCAAGCAGGGCTTCATCTGCGCCAAAACTTGCACCAGATAGGGCGAAATCAAGGCTTTCGCGGCAGGTATAGATGCGCTCTAGGCTGTTTTGGCAGCTGACGAGCAAATCAGGGGTATAATTGAGGGGCATGCGATAGCCCGCAGTGAGCATAAAGTAACGGATGGGCTCATACCCATACACCTCTGCCACATCGCGCACGGTAAAGAAGTTGTGCAGGCTCTTAGACATTTTCTGATTGTCTACATTGATAAAACCGTTGTGCATCCAGTAGTTGGCAAAGGTGCAACCGTTGGCGCATTCGCTCTGGGCGATTTCGTTTTCGTGGTGGGGGAAAATCAAATCCTGCCCGCCGCAGTGTAGGTCAATGGTATTGCCCAGGTGAGTGCGGCTCATGGCGCTGCACTCGATATGCCAACCGGGGCGACCCATGCCATAGGGGCTACTCCATGCAGGCTCGCCCTCTTTGGCGGCTTTCCAGACAGCGAAATCAGCGGGATCCTCTTTTAAATCATCCTGCATTTGGCTGCGCAGTGAGCGATTGCCGCTCTCTAAATCGTCTAAATTCAAATGGCTGAGTTTGCCATAATCCTCGCTGCTCTTGACACGGAAATAAACATCGCCATTACTTGCGACATAGGCATGCTCTTTTTCGATGAGGTCTGCCACGATGGCAAGGATTTCATTGATATGCTCGGTCGCGCGGGGCTGCACGGTGGGTTTTGCACAGTTTAAACCGGCTGAGTCTTTGAGGTATTCTGCCTCAAAGCGGGCAGCAACCACCTGCATCGAGGTGCCTTCCTCAGCACCTTTTTGGATGAGCTTATCATCAATATCGGTGATGTTGGAAACATAAAGCACCTTATTGCCACGATATTCAAGGTAACGGCGCAGGGTATCAAAAATGATTAAGGGACGCGCATTTCCGATGTGGACAAAGTTGTAAACGGTGGGGCCGCAGACATAAATGCGATATTCGCCCGGTACCTGTGGGACGAATTCTTCTTTGGTGCGGGTAAGTGTATTAAAAATTTGCATAAGGGTTCTCCTATCAAAATAAAGTATCGCTGCTCGCTCATTTCATTATACAACGTTTTGCCGCAAAATGCAATTGCAAGCCACAGGTTTTCCGTAACATCACGCGCCCTTTTTCGTTTGCTTTTTCTCGCACTGCTTTTGCCACTTTCTTGCACCGTATGCGGTACTATTTTATCTATTTTCTTTGCAAAGCGCCAAAAAAACTGCTATATTTTCAGCAGATTTTTCAGGTTGTTTTGTGCGATACGCTTTACTTTTAGGGGCAAATATGCGATAATTTGAGATAATAAAACATAGTTTCCGCGCGCATCCACTGCGTTTGCAACAAGGATTGCAGTTGCGCAAATCCACCATCTATCGTATCACCAACAGAAAGGAATGATTGCCATGAGTAACATCATCATCCCGGAGGGCTATGCGCCTTCTTTGAACCTATACGACACCCAGCGCGCCATCGGCACCATCAAGCGCTTATTTGCAGATACCCTGTGCGCCACCTTGACGCTACATCGTGTTTCCGCCCCTCTTTTTTTAGAGGCATCGACTGGCTTAAACGATGATTTGAACGGTACCGAGCGCAAAGTCACCTTTGGCATTGCTGACACTGGCAGCGAAGCACAGGTAGTGCAAAGCCTTGCGAAATGGAAACGCGTTGCCCTGAAAGATTATGATTTTCATGTGGGCAAGGGGCTGTATTGCGACATGAATGCCATCCGCCGCGATGAAAACCTAGATAATCTGCATTCGATTTATGTAGACCAGTGGGATTGGGAAAAGGTCATCCGCGCCGAGGATCGCAGCATTGAAACCCTAAAGACCACGGTGCGCGGGATTGTTGCCGCCATTTGTGCAACTGAATTAAACCTACATGCTATGTTCCCACAGCTCGGGAAGCTCCCGTTGCATTCCCCTGCGGTTAACTTTATCACCACGCAGGAGCTAGAAGATTTATATCCCACGCTTAGCCCCAAAGAGCGCGAAAATGCCTATGTGAAAGAGCACGGCACCACCTTCCTCATGCAGATTGGCGGGGTGCTAAAGGGCGGCAAGCCACATGATGGACGCGCACCTGACTATGACGATTGGACGCTGAATGGCGATATCTTGCTTTGGAACGAGCTGTTGCAGTGCAGCTATGAGCTGAGCAGCATGGGCATCCGCGTGGGACCTGAAGAGCTAGACAAGCAGCTAAGCGTTGCGGGCTGCGATGACCGCCGCACGCTGCCCTTCCACAAGGCATTGCTTGCGGGCGAGTTGCCCTACACCATCGGCGGCGGCATTGGGCAAAGCCGCCTATGCATGCTGCTGCTCGGCAGCGCGCACATTGGCGAAGTGCAGGCAACGGTATGGGATGACGCAACGAAGGCTGCCTGTGAAGAGGCAGGCATTCCGCTGCTGTAACTGTATGATATTGATGCACCCCTCTGGTTGGCAGAGGGGTGTGTTTTTTTTGTCAACTTTTCTTTTTGGTTTTTGCTTTTGCGAATGATATTCTTTTGGGGTTGTTTGCTTGAAATGGGTTTTCTTTTTGGTGGTTGACTACCACGCAGTTTTGCGTTTTTTTAAGCACTGCTTTATTTGACTTTTCTTTTTGTTGTTCGACTGCCGAATATCTTTGCCTTTTTCCAAGGTTGCTTGGATGATTACTAGGCTTTATGGTTTTGCGTGCCAATACGCAGTGATTTTTTCAAACGCACTTCTGGATTTTGCTTTTCTTTTTGGTGTTCGACTGCCGAACGGTTTTGCCTTTTTCAAAGGCACTTCTGGATTTGTCTTTACTTTTTGTTGTTCGACTGCCGAACGGCTTTGCCTTTTCCCAAGGCGGCGGGGTGTCGCTTTTGACGCCAAAAGCGACGGAAAAGCGCAAACGGTCCGGAGCGTTTGATCCCGGCTCAGGGGCTCGCCCGCCCCTAAGAACCCGGTTGCTTTCTGCGCCTTTGTTGGACGCTTGTCCCCGGCGAGTGGTTTTTTGTTGAAAGAGAGTGTGTGACAATTGGGGACGTTCCATTTTTGTCATGCACCGCG
>JAWXUQ010000138.1:0-2831 GCA_044426225.1 Faecalibacterium sp.
CGCTGAACCCGCTGCAAAAACCACCACTGCAAAAGCACCTGCAAAGAAACCCGCTGCAAAAAAAGCAAGCACCACGAAAACCACAGAAGAAGGTGCTGAACCTAAAAAACGTGGGCGCAAACCCAAAGCTGCTGAAGAAGGCGCAGAACCTGCCGCAAAGGCAACCACCGCAAAAAAACCTGCCGCTAAGGCGACTGCTACCAAAACAGCAGCGAAAAAACCTGCTGCCAAAAAGCCTGCCGCTACAAAAGCAACTGCATCTGACGCAGAAACCAAAGCTGCCCCTAAAAAGCGCACACCTAAACCTAAGGCTGCCACCGCAGAAGTTGCCGCAGCTACCACAGAGGTTGCAACCGAAGAAGCAACCGTTTAATTTTATCATCGTAGCACGCTGCCGACTTGGCAGTTGCATATAAAAACAAAAAACCATCGCCCACACGGCGACATCAAAAGGAGAATTATTATGAGAATCAGCCCTACTGAATTAATGATCGTGCTCGTCATTGTTGTACTTGTATTCGGACCCAAACAAATCCCAAAACTTGCTAAAATGTTTGGCAAAGCAACCAAAGACATCAAAAATGGCATGGACGAAGGCACCGCAGAATCTGATGCTGCTGCCGCTAAAAAAGCAGAAACCACAACTGAGGAAGCTGGAGAATAAATGGCTACAAAAGTACGCAAAGAAGCCATCTCACCCGATGGCAGCATGACTCTAATGGGTCATCTCAAAGAGTTTCGCAATCGTTTGATTATTTGCGCTGCTGTATTTCTTGTTACATGTGCGATTGCGCTAGGCTTTGCGGGCAACTTGGTCAGTGCGCTAGCTGATTTAGGCTTGCGTTATAACTATACCTTTGTTACCCTTTCCCCCCAAGAGCAGTTAATTCAATATTTTAAAATTGCTTTACTTGCTGCGCTTGTGGTTTCCGTTCCTGTGATTATGTATCACATTTGGGCATTTGCAAAACCCGGCCTGAAAAAGAAGGAAACCACCTTCTTTGGCATGGTTATGTTCTTAGGTGTTGTTTTATTTTGCATTGGTGTAGCGTTTGCTTATTTCGTTACCCTTCCCTTTATGCTAAACTTCTTGATTACGCTAGAGGGCGCATCCTTCATCACCAACCAAACTAGCCTTGAATCATATCTGAATTTTATCGTGATGATTTTCACTATTTTTGGCTGTGTGTTTGAAATGCCGCTTGTCACTGTTATCCTATCTAAGATGGGCATCGCAAACCCCACCATCATGCGCAAAGGGCGCAGTATCGCGTTGATTATCATGTTCTTAATTGCAGCATTGATTACCCCACCCGATATCGTTTCTCAAATGATGGTTGGCTTCCCCATGGTTCTGCTTTACGAGATTAGTATTCTGCTCAGTCAGCTTACCTATCGCAAGAAAACAGATGACGATGAAGATGACGACGATCTCTTTGAGGATGAAGACGAAGAGGATGACGAGGATTAATTCTGACGCTTCTTCGCACTTTCTTTATCGCATAGAACAAAGCGCTGTGCGCGATCTGGTTCTGCCTATTAAGGGCAGTACAAAACCAGATACGCTGCACGGCGCTTTTTGTTATCTTTTACCCCGAAAACCCTTGCACTTTCTAAGATTTCACGCTATAATGCAAGGGTCAAGACTCTTATCAAAACAGGTTATTCATCGTTGCTTTTTTCATGCGATACACAGACAGATGTTTGCATCCGCTGTGATATTGCGAAAGCGCCCTGTGCCCCTGTTTCGTTTAGAGCAACACATTCACAGATTTGCACCATACCCTTTGATTGATTGGGACGGTAGCGAGGAGGAATTTATGTTAGCGAACCGCGAAAAACTAAACACCCTAACCCAGATGGGGTTACTCACCGGCATTATGATTGTCATGTCCTTTACCCCGCTTGGGTATCTATCCCTTGGCTTTATGAATGCCACTACCATGCATGTGCCTGTCATCTTAGGCGCTTGCTTGCTTGGCCCCAAAAAGGGCGCAGTGCTTGGTGGGCTGTTTGGCATCACCAGTGTGGTACGCGCCACCCTTGAGCCAACGATTACCTCCTTTGTGTTCACCCCATTTTATAGCCTAAATGAAAACTTTCATGGCAGTTGGGTGAGTTTAATTGTTGCGATTGTCCCCCGCGTCTGCATCGGGTTTGTGGCGGGGCTTGTGTTTGAGGCTCTTTACAAAGCGCTTAAAAAGCCAGCACCCGCCCTGCTTTGCGCCGGGATTGCGGGTTCACTGACCAATACCATTGGGGTGATGGGGTTAATTTATCTATTATTTGGCGAACAGTATGCAGCTGCAACCGAGCAAGCCGCAGATTTATTATTATTCGCCATCATGAGCGTGGTTTGCATTAACGGCATCCCAGAGGCGATTATTGCTGCGCTGCTGACCCTTGCAGTGGGCAAAGCACTGCTGCTTGCCACCGGAAAACTAAAACGTCAGCCACATTATCAGCCCAAAACCGAACCCGCCACCCAAGACTAATACAAAGGAGCTTTGCCATGCGTGAAATTGATTTTTGTGAAGTGGGCGGCTTCCGCCTTGGGCATGCAGATGACCAAAGCGCCGCAACCGGCTGCACTGTTTTGTTATTAGACGATTGCGCACCCGCAGGGGTTGCCATTCGTGGCGGTGGGCCTGCCTCACGCGAGACACCATTGCTTGACCCACTTGCCGCGGCAACAGGCATCCATGCGCTGCTGCTTTCGGGCGGGTCTGCCTTTGGGCTAGATGCCGCAGGCGGGGTGATGCAATATCTTGAACGCAAATACATTGGCTTTGATGTAGGGGTAACCAAGGTGCCCCTTGTCTGCCAATCTT
>JAWXUQ010000049.1:0-18466 GCA_044426225.1 Faecalibacterium sp.
GGGTGGGGGTAGGTGGTCGGTCGCATCTTTGGGATGATAATCACTCTTTTGCCAAGTATGGATTTGTTCCATCCAGTCTGTGCGGCTGTTTTCCTCAATTTGGGGTAACAGGGCATTCAGGATATAGGCGGCATCGCCCACCACTTCAAGGTCAATGTTTACGTTTTTGCCAAGCTCACTGGCATCAATGTCAATTTGAATGATTTTTGCCTGTTTTGCAAAATTATCAGGGTCAAGCGCCACACGGTCAGAAAAACGGGTGCCAATCGCAATCAGCAGGTCGGTTTCTGCCACCGCTTTGTTCGAGGTATAGCACCCATGCATGCCAAGCAAGCCAAGGTTTAGCTCCTCTTGATAATCTAGCACACCTGCTGCCATCAAGGTATAGGTGGCGGGAATGGTTGCCTTGCGCAATAACTGGCGCAAGGGCTCGCACCCTGCGGCACTGCGCACACCGCCGCCAAAGTAAACTAAGGGGCGCTTAGCTGCATTAATCAGCGCGGCTGCCTCGGCAACTTTATCGGCATCGTAGGTGGTGATGGTGCGAATTAGTTCAGGTGATTTCGGGGTGAACTCGCAGCTGTTCGCCGTTACGTCCTTGGGGATATCTACTAATACAACTCCCTTGCGCCCGCTTTGTGCAATGCGGAAGGCACTGCGCATTGTGTCTGCCAAATCTTCTACCTTGCGCACGGTATAGTTGTGCTTGGTAATGGGCAGGGTAATGCCCTCAATATAGGCTTCTTGGAAGCTATCCTTGCCAAGCGAGGTGGTGGGCACGTTACCGGTAAAGGCAACCATCGGCACACTGTCAATCTGTGCGGTGGCAATGCCAGTGACGAGGTTTGTCGCACCAGGACCACTTGTGGCAAGCACCACCCCTGTGCGCCCTGTGGCGCGGGCATAGCCATCTGCTGCGTGGGAAGCGCCCTGTTCGTGGGCTGTTAACACGTTTTGCAAACGGTCAGAATTTTTATAAAGTTCATCGTATAAATTTAGCACGGCGCCGCCGGGATAGCCAAAAATGGTATCCACACCTTGCTCTACCAGAACCTCTACAAAAATTTGCGAACCTGTTAGTATCATAGTATCTTCTCCTTTTTCCTTGCTTTTTTGTCTGAGAAACGCGGGGAAATGTGCACACCCTCTTGCGGGTAAAGGGGATTGGGGTTATACTTACAAACGGTACAATGATAAATTACCGTGGAGGGAATGTAACATGAAATTAAAAACGATTTGCGCCCGTATGGACGGGTTGGTGGTGTTTCGGGGGCTACTGGCAGACCCCGTGGTGTCGAATTTTCAAAAAATGCTAGAGGCAGGGCTTGCTGTCAGTGAAACGCAGAATGTAGAATGCTTGCAAGGGGTAATCCGTGCGGTTGCTGTGTTTGAGGAATCGTTGTTTGAAACAACCACCGATTGGACGGAATACCTAAGCAATGCCGTGCTCGAAAGCGAAAACATCTGTGTGCGTCGCGCTGCCAGTGGCGGTGCGGGTGCGTTGTTGACTACCTGCCTTGCCGCAGAGCTTGATTTCTTGCAGGCAATCAGTGGGGTTACCCTTGCTGATTTTGCAGCGGCAGCGGCAGCACAGGCTGCGCCACAGCTTGCTTTTTTGCCTGCGTGGCAAACGCATGCGGCTGCGTTCAAAACGCTCTATCATGCCCGCCTTGCGGATGTTGCCCATAAGGGGTATGGCATGTTTGCAAAGTACCATGTCTTTACGGTAGAGGGCGGTGCGCTCGTGCCGGTGAAATACCCCGACCCACAGCGCTTAGCAGAGCTGCCTGGGTATGAGCTAGAGCGCAAGAAAATCATCTCGAACACCGAGGCGCTCCTAAATGGCAATCCTGCCAATAATGTGCTGCTTTATGGCGATGCAGGCACAGGCAAATCCTCTGCGGTTAAGGCGATTGCGAATGAATACAAAGCCCAAGGCTTGCGCCTGATTGAAGTAAAGAAAAATCAGCTGTATCAAATCCCAGACCTCATGGAAACGCTCGCAAGCAACCCGCTGAAATTCATCTTGTTTATCGATGATTTGAGCTTTGCTGCAAACGATGATAATTTCGCAGCACTCAAAGCAATTTTAGAGGGCAGTGTCTGTGGGCGCTCTCACAATATTGCAGTATACGCAACCTCAAACCGCCGTCATCTCGTTAAAGAAATGCTCAGCGACCGCACGGGGGATGATATCCACGAAAGCGATACCCGCCAAGAGTTGATGAGCCTTTCCGCTCGGTTTGGCTTGACGGTGACCTTCTTAAAACCAGAAAAAGCGCGGTTTGAACAGATTGTTACCAGCCTTGCGGAACAATATCAGATTGCGCAAGATGCGCAGTTGATGGTGCGTGCTGAGGCATTTGCCATCCGCGCTGGTGGGCGCAGCCCGCGTGTTGCCAAGCAGTTTATTGAGCTGTGCAAGGCAGGGGTGCAGTGAGGTTAAGTAATAGGTAATAAGTAATAGTGAATAAGTGATGTGTCGCCTGCGGCGACAGATTTGGAACAGGTGAAAGGCAGTTGGTCTTTCACCTGTTTTGTTGTAGGGGTGACCTACAAGGCGAACGGCTACTGTCCTTACTTATTCACTCTTCACTATTACTTAGCACTTCTGCACCGCAGTGCAGTTATACGCGCTCGGTTACGAGCTGGAACCCTGCTGCGGTGAGAGATTCTTTAATCGCTTCAATTTGCAGCGCGTCGCGGGTTTCAAGCCCTAGTTTTAAGTAGCAGCTTGAAATCGGCATGTTCGCGTCTGAGCGGTTGTGGTTGACGCTTGTAATGTTGCCACCGCATTTGCTGATGATATCTGATACTTGGGTCAGCTGCCCGGGTTTATCTTCAAGGGCGATGGTCAGGTTTGCTTTGCGCCCGCTCATCACCAAGCCGCGGGTAATCACGCGAGATAGAATATTTACGTCAATGTTGCCGCCCGATACAATGCAAACCACCTTTTTGCCTGCGATGGGTAATTTGCCAAATAGCGCCGCCGCCACAGGCACAGCACCTGCGCCTTCGGCAACTAGTTTTTGGTTTTCCATCATAGATAAAATCGCGGCTGCAATTTCGTCCTCAGATACGGTAAACACTTCGTCCACGTATTTTGTCACCAGTTCATAGGTGGTTTCGCCAGGGGTCTTGACCGCAATGCCGTCTGCAAAGGTGGCAGCGGTGTCTAGCGTCTGGTAATGTCCGCTCTTGACTGCCTCAAACATGCTTGCAGCACCGGCGGCTTGTACGCCATAAATTTTCACATCGGGGCGCAGGCTCTTGACGGCAAAGGCGATGCCAGAGATTAGCCCGCCACCGCCAATGGGCACTACAATTGCGTCTACATCGGGTAGCTGCTCTAAAATTTCAAGACCGACCGTGCCCTGCCCAGCAATGACCTGTTCGTCATCATAAGGGTGGATTAGGGTCATCCCGCTTTCTTCTTGCAGGCTGATGGCTTTATCGTGGGCATCGTCATAGCTGCCCTTGACAAGGCAAACCTCTGCGCCAAGGCGCTTGGTGCTTTCCACCTTCATGATAGGGGCGCCGTCTGGCATGCAGACCGTGCTTTTAATGCCCATTTTGGTGGCAGCAAGGGCAACACCCTGTGCGTGGTTGCCCGCGCTACATGCAATGACACCCTTTGCACTTTCGTCTGGTGAAAGCTGACTGATTTTATAATACGCACCACGGATTTTAAAACTACCCGTAGTCTGTAAATTTTCGGTTTTTAAATATAATTCGCTTTCGGGACAAAGGCGGGGTGCGGCAATTAAATCGGTTTTGCGCACCACATCTTTGAGCACAAAGGCGGCATGATAAACTTTATCCAGTGTTAGCATAATTTCAACTTTCTTTTTGCGTATTTTGCGTGCAATTTGCATACAAAACAGGGGCTTTTGCTGTTGTTTTCGCCCAAAACAGAGCGAGTGTATAAAGTTAATTTTAAATCAGAATAGTTCATTTGTCAAATGAAAGTAATTCATCTTTTGGGGGCTTGGTATGCGGTGTGCGGCGATTTATAGCGCCGCTAAAATGGCATCGCCCATTGCCGCGCAGCCTAGGCAGGTGCAGCCTTCGCTCATGTTATCAGCGGTGCGCAGGCCTTTGTCTAGCACCGCATTTACTGCCGCTTCAATCGCGTCTGCCTCTGCGGGCATATCAAAGCTGTACCGCAGCATCATGGCGGCGGAAAGAATGCAAGCGGTGGGGTTTACAATGTCCTTGCCCGCAATGTCGGGGGCTGAGCCGTGGATGGGCTCATACAAGCCGCGTGTGCCATCGCCGAGAGAGGAAGATGGAATCATCCCGATAGAACCTGTAATCATGGACGCTTCGTCCGAGATGATATCGCCGAACATGTTTTCGGTCACGATTACGTCAAACTGGGCAGGGTTCTTGACCACCTGCATCGCGCAGTTATCGACAAACATTTCGCTGTATTCTACTTCGGGGTATTCGGGCTGTAAACGGTGCATGACTTCGCGCCATAGTCGAGAGGTTTCAAGCACGTTTGCTTTATCCACACAGCAAAGTTTTTTGCTGCGTTTCATGGCAGTTTCAAAGCCGATGCGCCCAATGCGCTCAATCTCATATTCTGCATAAGGCATCAGGTCAATTGCTTGCTTTGTGCCGTCCTCAAGGATGTGGATTTGACGTTCGCCAAAGTAGACACCACCTGTTAGCTCACGCACGATGACAAAATCAATGCCCTGTGCCACAATTTCGGGTTTTAGTGGGCTTGCAGGGGCAAGCTGTGGCCAGATTTTGGCGGGGCGATTGTTGGAGTATAGCCCCATCCCTGCGCGTAGGCGCAGTAGCCCTTTTTCGGGGCGCTGTTCGCCGGGCAAGCCTTCCCATTTCGGACCGCCAATTGCGCCAAGCAAAACGGAGTCTGCCGCGAGGCATTTATCAAGTTCACTCTGGGGCAGGGGGTCACCGTATTTATCCACCGCTTCGCCGCCCATGGCAGCGTCTGTATAGTGGAAGGTGTGCCCATATTTCTCTGCAATTTTATCGAGCACACGAATGCTCTGGGTAACGATTTCGGGGCTTGCGCAATCGCCCCAGATAACAGCAATATTCTTTTCCATCTTCTCTATCCCTTTCCGTCTCTATGTTTGTTGTGTTGCATAACCTCACGGGCGAGCACAGCTCGCCCCTACGATTTGAAGTGCAAAAGTGTTATGCTTTTGCGGCGTTTTTAATCGAATTCATCAGCCCGCCTGCTGCAATAATTTCTTGAATGAAAGGGGGGAAGGGCTCTGCTGCAAAGGTAGCACCGGTGGTTTCGTTGATGATGCTGCCAGTGGTGAAATCCACGCTGACGGTATCGCCCGCCGAAATGCCATCCACTGCTTCGGGGCATTCTAAAATGGGCAAGCCAATGTTAATGCTGTTGCGGTAGAAAATGCGAGCATAGCTTTTGGCAATGACGCAGGCAATCCCACTGGTTTTGATGACAAGGGGCGCGTGCTCACGCGAGGAGCCGCAGCCAAAGTTCCAACCGCCTACCATGACATCGCCATCCGAAACATTTTTCACAAATTCGGTGTCGATGTCCTCCATGCAGTGGGTGGCAAGCTCTTTTGCGTCTTGGCTGTTGAGGTAACGTGCAGGAATGATAACGTCGGTATCTACATTATCGGGGTATTTAAAAACAAGACCTTTTGCGTCCATGATATTCTCCTTTATCTGATGAAAATTTAAAGTTTGTGCAGACTGCGCGGGCGACCACAGGTCGCCCCTACCATTCAAAATCCGTCGCGCTAGCGACACCACACAATGCGCAAAGCGCCTTTCACGTGGCATAGCCGCATTTCATTGCACGCAAGTGCAATTTCACATCGCGCTAGCGATATTTCATTGCTGCGCGTTAGCGCAAGCTACGTGGGTCGGTGATGTAGCCGGTCAATGCACTGGCAGCTGCCGTTGCGGGCGAGGCAAGGTATACTTCGCTCTTGATGTGCCCCATCCGCCCGATAAAGTTGCGGTTGGTGGTAGAGATGCAGCGTTCGCCCTCTGCCAAAATGCCCATGTAGCCGCCCAGACAGGGACCGCAGGTTGGGGTAGATACAATGCAGCCTGCGTCAATAAAGGCTGTGGTGTAACCACGGAGGATGCATTCTTTATAAATTTCCATGGTAGCGGGAATGATAATGCCGCGTACACCCTTGGCGATCTCTTTGCCTTTCAAAATCTCATAGGCAGCTTCCATGTCCTCAATGCGCCCATTGGTGCAAGAACCAATCACCACTTGGTCAATCTTAATCTCTTTGCCCTCGCTTGCGGGGTGGGTGTTTTCGGGCAGGTGCGGGTAGCTGACGGTGGGTTCTAAGGTGCTAAGGTCAATGGTGATGGTTTCGTCATATTCAGCGTCGGCATCCGCTTCAAAAATGCGAGGGGTACGGTTGCCGCGCCCTTTCATATAGGCAAGGGTCACATCGTCCACAGGGAAAATGCCATTCTTTGCACCCGCTTCAATCGCCATATTGCAGACGCATAGGCGGTCGTCCATGGTCAAGGATGCAACACCCTCGCCCACAAATTCCATCGAGCGGTAGAGTGCGCCGTCTACCCCAATCATTCCAATGATATGTAGGATGAGGTCTTTGCCTGAAACACGTTCTGGCAGTTTGCCGATTAATTCAAATTTCATGGCGGAAGGCACCTTGAACCAGATTTTACCAGTTGCCATGCCCGCTGCCATGTCAGTGCTGCCGCTGCCAGTAGAGAACGCACCAAGTGCACCATAGGTACAGGTGTGGCTGTCAGCGCCTACCACGCAGTCGCCTGCGGTGACAATGCCTTGCTCGGGCAGCAGTGCATGTTCAATGCCCATCTTGCCTACATCAAAGAAGTTTAGGATGTCATATTTATTCGCAAACTCGCGGCACTGTTTGCTCTGCGTTGCGCTCTTGATGTCTTTGTTTGGGGCAAAGTGGTCAAGCACGATGGCGATTTTGTTTTTATCAAACACACCGTCAAAGCCAGCTTTTTCAAATTCATTGATGGCAACAGGGGTGGTGATATCATTGCCTAGTACGATGTCAAGCGCAGCATTGATCAGTTGTCCTGCCTTTACGGTATCAAGCCCTGCGTGGGCGGCTAAGATTTTCTGCGTTAAGGTCATTCCCATAATATAATCTCCTCTTTATATGAACTCGTGGTGCGTTCTTCACGCTTCACTTTTCATTTTTCACTGCAATTGCAACAAACAATCGTTTGTTATTTGTTATTAATGGCTGAAACGAGTGCGTGAATACCAGACAAAATAATATCAGTGTCGGTGCCAGCGCCCCATGTGGTGCTGCCGTCGCTCCAGGTCAGGCTGACGTAGCTTGCTGCGCGGCTTGCGGTGCCGCTGTCTAGGCTGTGTTCAGAATAATGGTCAAGAATGAACTTCTTGCCTGTCAGATTGCAAATTGCATTTGCCACTGCGTCAAGGCGACCGTTGCCCTGTGCCTCTGCAAGCTGTTCTTTACCATCTAGCACCACCGTGACGTTTGCCTTAATGCCATGTTTTTGGACGAAATGCGCCTCGGTGATTTCAAGTGGGGCTTTTTTATCAAGGTAGTGGCTTTGGAATACTTCGTATACCTCAGGCACGGTGAGTTCCTTGTGGTTTTTGTCCGAAACTGCTTTGACGGCATAGCCCAGTTCTTCGCGCATTTTGGCGGGTAGATTAAAGCCATAGTTTTGCTCAATGACAAAGCCGATGCCGCCCTTGCCACTCTGGCTGTTGATACGGATCACGTCTGCATCATAGGTGCGCCCAATGTCATGTGGGTCGAGTGGAATGTAAGGGCAGGTCCATCTGTGATGGTGGTTTTCTTTAATGTGTGCCATCCCCTTGGCAATTGCGTCTTGGTGGCTGCCCGAGAAGGCGGCAAAGACTAGCGCGCCCGCATAGGGGCTGCGTTCATGCACATGCATCCGGGTTACACGTTCGTATACCGCGCAGATGGCAGGCATGTCAGAGAAATCTAGCTTGGGGTCAACCCCGTGGGTGTACATGTTCATGGCAAGGGTGACAGAGTCTACATTACCAGTGCGCTCGCCGTTACCAAACAAGCAGCATTCCACGCGGTCAGCACCGGCAAGCAGTGCAAGCTCGGTATCAGCCACACCAGTGCCGCGGTCATTGTGGGGGTGCAGGCACAGGCTAACTGCCGCGCGATGGTGCAGGTTTTTTGAAAAATATTCAATCTGGCTGGCATAGACATGGGGTAGGCTCATTTGTACCGTCGCAGGCAGGTTAATCACCATCTTGCGGTCGGGGGTGGGCTGCATGATGTCTAGCACGGCATTGCAAACTTCTAGTGCATATTCTGGCTCTGTGCCAGTGAAACTTTCAGGGCTGTATTCAAAGCGGAAATTGCCCTCAAACTCTTCGCTCAATTGCTTGACGAGGGTTGCGCCATCCATGGCAATCTGTTTGATTTCTTCCTTTGATTTTTTGAATACCTGCTCGCGCTGCGCCACACTGGTGGAATTATAAAAATGAATGATGGCACTGGGTGCACCCTTGACTGCCTCAAAGGTTTTGCGGATGATATGGTCGCGGCACTGGGTTAGCACCTGCACGGTGACATCTTGCGGGATAAGGTCGCGGTCAATCAAAGTGCGCATAAATTCATATTCGGTATCACTGGCTGCGGGGAAGCCCACTTCAATTTCTTTAAACCCAATTTTGACCAGTAATTGGAAAAACTCTAGCTTTTCCTCTAGGCTCATGGGAATAATCAGAGCTTGGTTGCCATCGCGCAAATCGACGCTGCACCAATCGGGCGCGGTTTCAATGTGGTCTTTTTTCACCCAACTATCATAGCCAGCGGGCGCAGGGTAATAACCGGGGGCATATTTGGTGTAATCCATCATGGGGTGTTCTCCTTTGTTTGTATGGTATTTGTCACGGGGTTAGTAAAGTAATAAGGGGAAAACCTACCCTGTGCATAGCGCAGCTTTGGGTAGCGCATATCGTTCGCGGGAGCAAAAACTTAGAGACGGGGACGCGGTATTCACAAAAAAAGACCCTCGTCTTTCAAGGCGAACACCTTGAGAGACGAGGGTCTGAAATTTCAAAAAATAACAGCTGTCCCCGTGGTACCACTCTCGTTGCTCAGTCAATGACTGAACCACTTTAAACAATCGGCCATTTGCGGCGAATTGCGTCCCCTATAACGGTGGGCATCCGACAAAACCTACTGAACATAACATCGTTCGGCGTTGCTGCTCAAGGGCGAGTAGACGAAGGCGCTTCTGTTGCCTTTCACCAAACGGCAACTCTCTGAAAGCAAGCGGAAATCGGTTTTTCCCTATCAATGCATTTTACTGTATTGAAGTGATTTTAGCACGAAAACGCGCTGCTGTCAAGGGAATTTCTGCAAAAAATAGCGTTACAATAAAAGTAAGACTTTTTCCGTGCTTCTGTAAGATATTGCGCAAATCCGTAAAAGATGATGCGCAACAGCCTTGCAATTTCGCGGGGCTTCTTTTATAATAAGAATAATGTAATATCATAATAAACAAAGGAGCAGGTTCAATGAATATTTTAGTAATCAACGCAGGTAGTTCTTCGGTCAAATATCAGCTCATGGATACCACCACCCAGGCAGTTTTGGCAAGCGGTCAGTGTGAGCGCATTGCCCTAGATGGCAAGTTTAGTTATAAACGCGGTGAGGGCGCCAAAGCAGTGTCGGAGATGGATATCCCTGACCATGCCGCCGCCATCAAAATCATCCTTGCGCAGCTGATTGACGCGCAAACCGGTGTGATTGCCTCTATGGCAGATATTCATGCTGTGGGGCACCGCATTGTGCATGGCGGCGAGTTCTTCTCTGCTTCGGTGTGCATCACCCCAGAGGTCATGGCGAAAATCGAAGAATGCAGCCCTCTTGCTCCACTGCATAACCCTGCAAACATCACTGGCATCAAAGCCTGTGCAGAGGTCATGGGTGATGTCCCCATGGTTGCCGTGTTTGATACTGCTTTCCATCAGAGCATGCCAGAGGTAGCCTTTACCTACGCATTGCCCTATGAATATTATGAGCAGGACCGTGTGCGCCGCTATGGCTTTCATGGTACAAGCCATAAATATGTGGCAGAGCGTGCGGCTGCGATGCTTGGCAAACCACTCGAAGAACTAAAATTGATTTCCTGCCACCTAGGCAACGGCTCGTCTATCACCGCCATTGACCATGGCAAAAGCGTTGATACCTCGATGGGCTTTACCCCACTCGCAGGTGTGCCAATGGGCACCCGTTCGGGTGATATCGATGTCAGCGTGCTGCCTTATTTGATGGAGCGCCACGATTTAAGCATTGGCGATTGCATGGATATCCTTAACAAAAAATCGGGGATGATTGGCATGTCACAGATTTCGTCTGATTTCCGCGATTTGGAAGAAGGCGCAGGCAAGGGCACAGCGGGCGGCATACGCGCTGTTTCTGCCTTTGAATATGGGGTGCGCAAGTTCATTGGCGCATACACTGCCGTCATGGGCGGGGTAGATGCCATTATCTTCACCGCAGGTGTGGGCGAAAACCAGTTCGGGCTACGTGCGCGCTGCCTAGAAACCTTCGGCTATTTGGGGGTCAAGCTAGACATGGAAAAAAATGCCGTCCGCGGCGAAGAGATTGACATCTCAGCAGAGGGTGCAACTACCCGCGTTCTCGTTATCCCAACCAACGAAGAACTAGTAATCGCAATGGACACAGAAGCCCTCGTAAGCGGTAAATAAAAAGTAACACCCCGCAGCCTAAGAAAAAGAATACCAGTCCCGGCAGTCAAAAAACAAAAAGAAAACAAGCAAGAACTCGCCATCGTCCAAGGTGGTAATAAACCTACACCCCTTTTGCATACCATAATACGAAGCAACATTCGTATGGGAGCAAAAGGGGTGTTTTTATGTGTGGAATAGCAGGGTTTTGCGATTACAACGCAGATTTTACAGCAAAGAAAATACAGCACACGCAGCGAGGGCATTTAATCAGTATGCGGCAAGCGATTGACCATCGCGGCCCAGACCAAAACGGGGAATATCTCGCCCCACACGCGGGGCTAGCGCATGCACGGCTGTCTATCCGCGATCTCACAGGTGGTATGCAACCAATGCATCGCAGGAAAGATGGCGCGGAATACACCATTGTATTTAACGGCGAAATTTATAACAACGAAGAACTGCGTCAAAGCCTGATGGCAAGCGGGTACACGTTTGAAACCACCTGTGACACAGAGAGCATTCTCTATTTATATATGCGGGATGGCGCAAATTGTGTGGCGCAGCTCAATGGCATTTTCGCCTTTGCAATATGGGATGATGCAGAGCAAACGTTGTTCTTTGCACGCGACCCGCTTGGGGTTAAGCCGCTGTTTTATAGTATGCAGGGCGGCGCGCTCTATTTTGCCTCTGAAATCAAGGCGCTTTTTGCCCACCCGGCGGTGGTGCCAAGGGTGAATTTGAATACCTTCCGTGAGATATTCGGCATTGGTCCCGCCCGCAGTGGGGGTTGTGGTGTCTTTGAAGGGGTGTTTGAGCTAAAAGCAGGGCACTATGCTAGCTTTGGTGCGGCGGGGTTGCAGACGCATTCGTATTGGTCACTTGAGAGCAAACCCCATACTGATAGCTATGCCGATACCGTTGCGCAGGTGCGGTATCTGGTGGAGGATGCCATCACCCGCCAAATGGTGTCGGATGTGCCGGTGTGTAGCTTTCTTTCGGGCGGGCTAGACTCTAGCATTATCACCGCCATTGCCGCTAAGGTTATGCGGGCGCAGGGTGGGCAACTGAATACCTATTCATTCGATTTTAAGGGCAATGACCAATATTTTCAGGCAAGCGCGTTTCAGCCCTCACGCGATCGCCCCTTTGTCGATATCATGAAAGCGGCGGCAAACACCAACCACACCTATTTAGAATGTGATGAAGCAGACCTTGTCGCCCTGCTTTGTCCCTCTATGCGCTCGAAAGATTTGCCTGGTATGGCGGATGTCGATGCCTCACTGCTCTATTTTTGTCGCATTGTGCAGCAGCAAAACAAGGTGGCGCTGACAGGGGAGTGCGCGGATGAAATCTTTGGTGGCTACCCTTGGTTTTATCGCGAGGATTTACTGCATGGAAACGGCTTTCCATGGTCGCAGGATTTCGCCACCCGTAATGCCTTGCTCCAAGATGATTTTGCAAAGCGGCTTGACCTTGCGCAATATGCCGCGGCGCAGTATGCTGCCTCTTGCGCGGAGGTATCGCGTCTTGCGGGCGAAAGTGCGCTAGAGGCGCGGCGGCGGGAGATTACCTATTTGAATATCAAATGGTTTATGCAAACCTTGCTTGAGCGTATGGACAGGGCGAGCATGTACACTGGGCTTGAATCCCGTGTGCCCTTTGCCGACCACCGCATTGTATCCTATGTTTTTAATGTGCCGTGGGAGATGAAGCGCAAGGATGGGGTGGAAAAATCCTTGCTGCGGGATGCCTTTGCCGATGTGTTGCCACCTGAATTATTGCACCGCAAAAAAAGCCCCTACCCCAAAACTTACAACCCCAATTACGAGCGAATGTTGCATGCAAAGCTGCGGGTGGTGCTCGCCAATAAAAATGCCCCCCTACATGCGTTTGTGGACGCAGGCAAGGTGGCAGCGTTTTTGGATGCCCCGGCGGATTATGGCAAGCCGTGGTTTGGACAGCTGATGGCGGGCCCGCAGATGGTGGCATATCTGTTGCAGCTGAATGATTGGCTAGAAATTTATCAGCCTGAAATTGTGCTGTAAAAGGGCAAGTGCGGCATAGGCGCACGCTTATGCGAAAATGATAAAAAATAAAACCGCCCTATGCCTGACCCGACCCCCTAAAGTTAGAGCTAAAATCTAACTTTAGGGGGTCGGGTCATTTTATTTTGGGGTAAGGGCTATGCGCGCTGTTACGGCGCACTGGTTGGTGTTTGTTTTAAGCGGCGCAATTCGACTGCTACAAAGCCGAGGGCAATGGCACAGGAAAGCCCATCCGAAAGCGCGTTGCTGAGATAAATGCCGTTGATACCAAGCTGAAACAGATAGCACAGCAGGTAAATCGAGGGCAGCAAAATGGTGCCATATCGCAAAAATAGCAAGAAGGTTGCGGTGCGAGGGCACTCTACTGCTTGGAAATATTGTGAAATAATGATGTGGAACCCGGCGGCGGGCAGCATCATCAGATACAGTGGAATGGCGGCACTGCCAGTGGCAATTAAATCTGCATCATCGGTAAAGATAGAAATCAGCTGGGTGGGGAAACAGAAAATAGCGATGGAAAAAACCAGCGAAACCGCGCCCGTCCACAGCAGGGACAGCCAGAGTGATTGGCGCACGCGGTCAAATTGCTTTGCGCCATAGTTAAAGCCGCAAATCGGCTGATTGCCCTGCGAAATGCCGTTGATAATCATCTGGTAGAAGGTGACGATGGAACTCATGATGGTGACGGTCGCGATGGCGGCATCCGCACCAATTGCCATTACGGCCTTGTTGATAAAGGTGTTGATGATGGTGGCAAAAATCTGGATGGAAAAAGATGGCGAGCCATTTTTGAGGATATCGGGCAGGTAATCCCAATCTTTGCCCGGTCGCTTTGCTCGTAGGCGGATGGGCATGTTTTTGCCCTTGATGAAAATGGTAATAATCCGCACCGTGGTATAGGTCTGGGCAAGGGCAGTGGCAAGGGCGGCGCCTGCAATCCCCATATCAAAAACAAAAATAAAAATGGGGTCAAGAATGATATTGAGGATAGAACTCACCACGATAATCCGCATTGACACCTTGGCAAGCCCCACCGCGCGCAAAGATGGGTTGATGCAATAGCCCGGCATGCTGATGATACTGCCTATCAGCAGCACCCCAATGTATGCCTTGGCATAGGGGGCTGCCTCAGCCGAAATGGAAAGCACGGCAAAGAGCTTGTCTAAAAAAAGCAGGGCGAAAATGCTAAAGAGCGTCAGTGAAATAAGGCTGTATTTAAAGGTGGTGTGCAGCACCCCCTCCGCAGCCTCGGTGTTGCCCTCGCCAAGTTTGATGGAAATGGTCATGCTAGCGCCCACCCCAAGCAGCAGCACAAATGCCATCTGCAATACCTGAATGGGCATGGTTACGCCCACCCCTGTCATGGCGAGCGGGTCAAGGCGGCCGATAAAAATGCGGTCTACAATATTATAGATGGCACTGCTTAGCATTCCCGCAATGGCGGGTAGGCTAAGCTCCCACAGCAGGGGGGCAACCTTTTGGGTGCCGAGTTTGTTTTGTTCCATGGTGCTCCTTTTAGGCGGCGCGCGCGTTGAGTATAGGATCAAAAATTTGCCACGAAAGCGTTCTTGCACGGTAAGAACGCTTTTTATGCAGAACGATATCAAGCAGCGCGGGGAAAGTCGCATAACGCGGTTTAAATATTCTCAATCTGCCAATCAATCGGTGCTTGCCCCTGTGCAATCAGATGGGCATTCACCTGCGAAAAATGCTTGCAACCGAAAAAGCCATTGTGCGCAGAAAGGGGGCTTGGGTGCGCGGCATTCAAAATCAAATGCTGCGGGTTTGTCACAAGGGCGCCTTTGTTTTGCGCGTATCTGCCCCATAGTAAAAAAATAACAGGTGCTTCGCGGCGGTTCAACGCGGCAATCACATGGTCAGTGAAGGTTTCCCACCCCTTGCCCTTGTGGCTGTTTGCTTGCCCATCTCGCACCGTCAGCACGGCATTGAGCATGAGCACACCTTGCTTTGCCCAAGGCAGCAGATAGCCGTTGTTCGGAAGAAACGTCCCCACGTCTGCGGCAAGTTCCTTATACATGTTTTTGAGTGAGGGTGGGGTCTTAATGCCGGGGCGCACCGAAAACGCAAAACCGTGCCCCTGCCCCTCGCCATGATAGGGGTCTTGCCCTAAAATCACAACCTTTACAGCCTCATAAGGGGTTTCCTTGAGGGTGTTAAAGATATCATCCCTGTCGGGGTGGATAGTTTGGGAGGTATATTCCTGCTGCAAAAAATCATGCAGCGCTTGGTAATAGGGCTGTTCAAATTCGCCCTTTAAAATATCGTCCCAACTGTTTTGAAATTGTGTCATGTGGTTGCCTTTCTGGGTAGGTCATTTACAATCTCAATCTGGCACATCTGCATGGCGCGCAGTGCATTTTCATGGGTGGCGGGGGTTACTCCGGCGCAGCAGCTTGCGTCTACACATACCTTTGCTTCGGGGTAAAACGCTTTTAGCAGCAGGGCATTGCTAATCACGCAAATATCGGTGCACAGCCCAATCAGGGTGAAGGAAAGTGCCTCGCCCTTCGGGTTTTGTGCGTCAATCATAGCGGGTAGCTCCTTTGCGCCAAAGGTCAGCTTATCGCAAATGAGGGCATCTGATTGGGGAATGAATTGGGCAAGGGATGGGTGGATTGCATGCCCTGCCGTGCCTTTAATGCAATGTGGCACAGGCAGCTTTGCGCCCTCTTGGGTGGCAAGGTAATTTTCAAAATGGGTGTCGCGGGTAAAGAGCACAGTGCCGTCAAAATCAGCGATTGCTTGGGCAACCTTTGGCAAAATGGCAACTGCCTCGGCGGTGCCAAGGCTGCCATCAATAAAATCGACCTGCATATCGACCACGATTAAAAATTGCTTCATGATAACCCTCTTTATAAATTAGCGCGGTAAACAGCGCGTTTTGTTGTGGAATAGTCGGTGGTCACTTCCTATATTATACTGAAAATCGTTTGTTTGCGCAAGGGTGTGCTGCTGCGGCAATGCTTTTGCGCAAAACGGCGCGGGTAACGGTTTCATCTGCTCAAAATGGGGCAGGTTTAAGTGCGGTGAAAGCTGATGGAACGCACCAAAAGCCCTCTACCGTTAGCGAATGCCTAACGGTAGAGGGCTTGTCATTTTGTGCAATTATTTTATTGCTTGGGCGGTGCTTGTTTGGCATTGCAAGGGCAAGCCGTTACCCGCGCCCATACAGCTTGGTCATTGTGGCAATTTGTGCGCTCAGCGCGGGGGTGATGGCTTTTTCTGCCATCCGCCACTGCCAGTTATCGCCAGTGGTGCTAGGGGTGTTGACGCGGGCGCTTGCAGGCAAATCAAGCCAGTCGCCCATGGGGGTGATAGCAAGGTTTGATACGCTCGCCATGGCGGCGCGAATCATCCCAAGAGTAAAGCCCTTTGCCTTGTTTGGGATGCCAAGGTATTCGCAGGCATAGGCAACATCCTCTGCGTCGGTGGTTTCATACCAATCGTGGGTGGTGGTGTTGTCGTGGGTGCCAGTGTATACCACGCTGTTGGCGGTATAGCAATGGGGCAGATAATCGCTTGGCTCGCGTGCATCAAAGGCAAATTGCAGCACCTTCATGCCAGGGAAGCCACTGCCCGCAAGCAGTGCGGCGACTTCTGGGGTGATAAAGCCCAAATCCTCTGCGATGACGGCATCTTCGGGGATTACACGGAAGAGTGCGTGCATCAAATCCATGTCAGGACCCTTGCACCAATGACCGTCGCGGGCATGCTCTGCGGTTGCGTCAATGGAATAGTAGCTTTCGAACCCGCGGAAATGGTCAATGCGCACCATGTCGTATGTTGAGGTTGCATGCTTCATCCGCTTGCACCACCATGCAAAATCAGTGTATTTGTGTGCGTCCCAATTATATAGGGGGTTGCCCCACAGTTGCCCATCTGCGCTAAAGCCATCGGGGGGACAGCCCGCCACGCGGGATAGTTTGCCCTCTGCATCCGTCTGGAACAAATCGGGCGCAGCCCACAAATCGCTTGAGTCAGGCGATACATAGATGGGGATGTCCCCAATGATTTGAATGCCCTGCTCATTTGCGTATGCCTTCATCTCGTCCCACTGGGCGTAAAAGAAGAACTGCACTGCCTTGTAATACTCTACTTCTGCGGCAAGGCGGGTGCGGGTTTGGCTTAATGCGGGTTCTTTGCGGGTGCGCAATTCGTCTGGCCATTCCGCAAGCCCGATGGAGCCAAGGTCGGCTTTAATCGCCATAAAAAAGGCATAATCTTCAAGCCATTGCCCTTCGTCCCATAAAAAGTCGTGATAAGCGCGCGGGTCCTCTTTTAAAAGGCGGGTGGCAGCCTTGCCCAAGATGGTCGGGTATGCCTTGTATAGGGTGGCATAGTCAATGCCGCTCTTTGGCACAAGCGTCTTTGCATAGGCAAGGTCGCTTTCGTCCAGATAGCCGTCTTTCGCTAGGCGGTCAAGGTCAATAAAATAAGGGTTGCCTGCAAAGGCGGAAAAGCTCTGATAAGGGCTATCGCCATAGCCTGTGGGGCCAATGGGCAAAATTTGCCAATAGGTCTGCTTGGCTTCTACCAAAAAATCAATAAAAGCACGCGCACTCTTGCCCATATTACCAATTCCATAGCCACCGGGCAGGCTGAAAATCGGCATTAAAATGCCACTTGCTCTTGTCCTCATGGGTTGTATCCTTTCTTGTGATGTGTTAGCCCTTTACTGCGCCAGCAACCACACCTTCAATGATGTATTTTTGGCAGACTGCATACATAATGATGATGGGGATAATCGCAATCACGATACATGCCATCATGGGGGCAATCTGCACGCTGCCGTAGCTGCCGCGGAAATATTGAATTGCCATTGGGATGGTGCGATATTTCTTGATGTCGAGCACCAAGGTGGGCAGCAGATAGTCATTCCAAATCCACATGGTTTCTAGGATTGCGGTGGAAATCATGGTGGGTTTTAGGATGGGAAACACGATTTTGAAAAAGATTTCAATTGGATTGCAGCCATCAATCATGGCAGCTTCTTCAATTTCGATGGGGACGGATTTCATGAACCCAGTAAACATAAACACTGCAAGCCCCGCGCCAAAGCCAAGATAGATAATGCAGATGTTATAGGGATTGTTCAGTCGTAGGGTATCCGCTGTTTTAGAGAGGGTGAACATGACCATCTGGAAGGGGACAACCATCGAAAAAACGCAAAGCATGTAAATTGCCTTGGTCAAGAAGGACTCCACACGCACAAGATACCAACCGCACATCGAGCAACAGAGCAAAATCAGCGCAACCGAACTAACGGTGATGGTTAGGCTGTACCCAAAGGCGGAGAGAAAGTTCATCTCGGTTAAGCCGTAAACAAAGTTGTCAATCCCGACAAAGGTTTCGGCGGTGGGTAGCTCAAACACGCGGGTGGTGGTGATGGACGTTTCCTCTTTGAATGCGTTGAGCACAATCAAAAAGATGGGGTAAATCCATGCCACACATAGTAGCGAAAGTAGGACGGTAAAGAAGCCGTCAAGCCCTGATTTTTTCTCATGCATCATTGCTGTACCTCCTTAGACCGTGTGAATTTTAGCTGTACCAGTGCAATGATCACCACAAACAAGAAGAAGATAACTGCCTTTGCCTGCCCGACACCCTTCCACTGTGCGCCACTGCGCCCATAGAAGGTTTCGTAGATGTTCAGTGCAAGCATCTGGCTTGCGTTTGCGGGCTCGCC